>JAFZIJ010000007.1 GCA_017554445.1 Victivallales bacterium | reverse complement strand
TCAAAGCACCATGCTTTCTTGACGACCGTCCCCTTCGGCAGGACGTGGACGGCAAAGCGAGTCGTTGTCCAGAATACTTCGTTGTCGAGAACGAATTGAAATCTGTAGTCACCGACACGTAATTTTCCTGTTGACGACATATTGGCTGGTCCTTCGATTTGAACAAAAGACTGTATCCAATTACGCACTTCGGTATTTTCGGGATTCTCATAGTAACTTTTTACCGAAGCACCGAACTTCAAAGTATCACATTCTGCCCAAATATCGTCAAAATCCCGTTTATCTGTCCAAAATTCATAGCCAATGGTGCGTTCAGGCGGCTCTGTATAGGGCATCGCCTTGTTAAGTTCTTCAGAGGTGGCGTATTGCGTGTTGTTTGCAAGCTTCCAGTCCGGAATCGTCGATTCCGCCTTGTTGACGTAGAACTCGATGCCGTCCCGCAGCACATAGCCGTTGTTTTCGATGACGCCGTTGGAGCAGACGATCGACCGATCCGTCGTGCCACCCCAAACGAAAATCTCGGACGGGCCGAGCTTCGTCGCCGTGTTGTTCTTGTCAAAACGGCAGTTGCGGATGGCGACGTTCCGCGTCTGCGGCGTGCGCAGGCCGAGCACTTCGATGGCGGCTCCCGCATTGTTGCGGAACGTGCAGTGATCGATGAGATTCCCTTCGCCGTCGCATTCGAAATCAATGCCGCCTTCGTCATGGGAACCGGAATCAGGCTGGTTGATGAAATAGCAGTTACGGATGGTAAAACCATAGTTTGGGCCGAGCATGATGCCCATCGTTCCTGCGGAGGCATTCCAACCGGATGCATCGAAAATGGAATTCTGCAGAATTGAACGCGTCGTCATGGAAACAGACGGATGCGGAGAGGTATTGTGTGCATAGTTGTCATGGCAGAAGATTCTGTCCAGGAACACGTTATCGCCAGTGACTCGGAAAGCCGCCGAGCATTGGTACATCTCGCAATTGCGGATGATGACATCCGACATGCTGTATCCGCCGACGGATATTCCGCCGGCGTTTCCGGAGCCGGGCGCTCCTTTCTTGTCACGCCATTCCGGTATGCCGTGCGCGTTGAAACGGTACAGCCCTTCGATATGATGGGCCAGACAGCGCTCAATGAGAATGCCGCGATGGCCGGACTGCTGATATGACACGTCGATCCCCTTGCCCGCGTTGCAGACAATCAGATTGCTAATCACAAGATAGTCCGGATTAAGGACATACATGCAACGGTCGTCGATGTCGCGGTTGCGGCGGATGATGGGGCGGCAACCTTCGCCGTAGCTCTCGATCACCGCCCAGTTGTCCGCCGTGCCTTTGGCGGAAATTTGAAGCTCCTCCCGGAAGACGGAGCCGCGTTTCAGAAGAAGCCGTTCGCCTGCCTGCAACGTCTTCCCGTTGATGTTCTTAAACGATCGCCAGGCGGTTTTCTCCGAAAGGCCGTCATGCGAATCGTCGCCATTGACAGAATCGATGAAATACCATGTTCCACCCAATGTCTGCGGCTGGAACTTCTTGGCGGAATAATCCGGAGCCTCTTTTGGCAAAACGACAACGCGGCGAGGATACTTCCGAAGCAGCTTGTCGTTGGACCACAGTGAGATAGTGATGTTTCCGCACACGGATTCCGCCGCCTTCAGCCGCCACTCAAGCTTCCTTGAACTGCCGCATGGCAACCGCCCGATTGCCATGCGCGACGGCGTCGCCACCAATCCTTTCGACGGCTCGACCACCACGATGCAGTCCTCCAGATCGCTTCCTGCATTGTCCAGCCAGGCCTGATAACCAAATTCCTCTCCCTCCGTCGGCAGGATTTCCGTGCAGCGCATGTCCCGCAGCAACGGCATGGGAAGCTGCGGATTTTCGATGACGAGATGATCCAATTTTCCTTTGAAGCCGCCCAAAACAAGCGGATTCTCCGTCGGTGCGGCAATGCCGATCCGCGCTTTGTCAATGGCTTTTCCATTGACATGCAGATAGTTGAACATGCCGTCCCATGCGGCGACAATGCTGTAGCGCTTGCCGATTTCCAACGGCATGGGGCATGAGACGCGCGGCTCCCAGTGGCCGTTTAAATGCGCGAAGAAATTGAACGCCCCCGTGCCGTCCTTTCCCATGTCGTAGCGAAGCAGATATTCCTTTTCCTTCTGTATCAGATATGTCTCGCCCTGCGGCATTTCATCGAAAACAATCTCGCATTGCAAGCGGAAGCATGGAGACAACTGCAGTTTCTTCGTGTTCGCAACCTCTTGTTTCCCAATGACATGGTCCCATTTTCCCACAACATGGGAATCGTTCGGCCGCCCCATGATGCGGAAATCAGACATCACGCCTTCGATCGGTCCAATCTGCAATGGCGCGAAGTTGCTGGCAACCGGCCCTTTGCGTTCACGCCGCGTCACGTCGCCATTGACGGACAGCCAGATTTCATTGCCGTCCCATCCAGCCTCCAGATCGTACCACACGCCGGTCTTCACAGGCTCGCGGGACGATACGCGCGGCTCCGGCCGTCCGTCGATATTGATGAAAAAACTGAAACGGCGGTTCTCTTCCGGCTTGTCGATGCGAAACGTAAACGAACCCATGCTGTTGACATGCCCTTTGGAGGCGATGGTCGCCCAGCCGTTGCCGACATCCAGACTGTCGAATTTGACACGACATGCGAAACGGAAGCCGGGCTCCAGTCGATACAACGGGTCGTCGTTGGACGTATAGCTACCCAAAGATGTCATTTTCAGCATCTTCCGTCCATCCACCATGACGAATTCAGGCGGCTGTTTGCCTTCCCGCAACGGACACAGTCCATGGGCTTCCTCCAGACTGCCGTCCAGCCGCCATTCACGCGCCCAGTCCGTTGCATTCTGTCCAGACAGCGCAATCGTGACAAGCAGGCAGATCATGAACCATTTCATCCGAATCGCATTCGTTGATTTGATCATTGTTTGCTCCAGTATATCAGGAAAAGAACGATAATCACCCATACGGTCAAGCTCCCCCACCGCCCAAAGGCGTATCCCGCGGCAAGCATGGCCACGACAAGGCATGCCAAGATGATGATAAATGTCGTTTTGCTCATGTGTGGACAGACGGGAAAAATGTTTGTCAAAAATCCTTTATTCCATAATGTAGAGGCTAAACAGATGACTTCAAGCGAGATTTCCAAAGTATTTTTCATTCAATCAAGTAAGATC
>JAFZIJ010000090.1 GCA_017554445.1 Victivallales bacterium | reverse complement strand
GTGATCGAGCATCCCGTTTACAACGAAATGGAACGTCGTGCCGCCCGTAAGGCAGCCGCCGCGGCCGAGGCCAAGAAGGACTGATCGCAAACGCGAAAGTCCTGTCAATGAGTCAAGACGCTGAAGGCGGGAACGGGGCGCGGCGATGCCGTCTCCTGCTTTCCGCCTTTGGGCACAAACGGACAAGGAATCGAAAATGATTTCAGCATATAAGAATTGCCTGAGGATTCCGGAACTGAAGAAGCGTTTGCTTTTCACATTCGGAATCATAGCCTTGTGCCGTCTGGCGAGCATGATCCCATGCCCGGGAGTGAATCCCGCCGGTTTGAAGGCCGTCTTCAGCGCCAACAAAGGCGAAGGCGGTGTCATGGACCTGTTGGATTTGTTCAGCGGCGGCGCGCTTGAGCAGTTCGCCGTCGGGGCCCTGGGCATCATGCCGTACATTTCGGCATCCATTATTCTTCAGTTGATGACGCCTGTTCTCCCGCCATTGGAGCGCATGATGCGCGAAGGCGAGAGCGGCCATCAGAAATACAACCAGATCATGCGCTATGTGACGTTGGCGATTTGTATCATCCAGGGCGTGATGTTCGCGTCCGCCATGAGCAACCCGCGCCGCATCGGTTTGTCGGCCGGCGACATTCCCGTCGTCATCAATCCCGGCTTCTGGTTTGTGATTTCGACGGTCATCACGCTGACGGCCGGCGCCATGCTGGTGATGTGGCTCGGCGAAATGATCACGGAGCATGGCATCGGCAACGGTGCCTCACTGATCATCACGGTCAACATCATCGCACGTCTGCCGCTGGCTCTGGACAGCTTGTACAAGCAGGTCTTCGGTGGTGCGGCGACAGGTGACAACCAGCTGACGGTCATCCATCTGCTGATCCTGTTGGTCATGTTCTTCATCGTCTGCGCGGCGACTGTCGCGTTGACGCAGGCTCTACGCCGCGTGCCGATTCGCTATGCGGCACGCCGTATTTCGAGCATCGGCGGCACGACGGCGGCTCAGACGAGCTATCTGCCGTTGCGTGTGAACTACTCCGGTGTCATGCCGATCATCTTCGCGGGCGCGATTCTTTCGTTCCCGATGATGCTGATGCGCTATCTGCCGGCGAACTGGACGATTGTCAAATGGATCGCCCCGCTGATTGCCTACGGCAGCGTCGGCTACATCATCCTCTACGGTCTGATGATTCTGTTGTTCTCCTTCTTCTGGGTTGCGAACCAGTTCAATCCCATCAAGATTTCGGACGATCTACAGAAAAACGGCGGCTACATCCCGGGCATTCGCCCTGGTAATGACACGGCCGCGTTCCTTGACCACGCCATGACGCGCATCACGCTGGCTGGCGCCGTCTTCCTGACGGTTCTGGCGGTCCTGCCGATGCTTCTCAGCCGCGGCATGGGCATCCAGCCGTTGATCGCGCAGTTCTTCGGCGGCACAAGCCTGCTGATCATCGTCGGCGTCTCGCTGGACACGATGCGGCAGATAGAAGGCTACCTCCTCTCCCGTCACTATGACGGTTTCATGGAGAAAGGCCATCTCCGTAGCCGCCGCTAAGGTAGCTTGATGATGATATGAGCCATGGAGAATTCCATGGCTCTTTTTTTTGTCTGAAGATTTTGGAAGATAACACCATGGAAGCCAGAACAATGTATGTCTTGGCCCCGCTGGCGGGCTATACGGATCTGCCGTTTCGCCGCATGTGCTGGAAGCAGGGCATGGATCAGGCCTACACGGCGTTGATCGATGCGGGCGCGCTTATCTTCGGCAATCCGGAGAATTCGCATATTCTGGCCCGTGGCGACGACGAACCATGGCTCGGCGTGCAACTGATGGGCAGTCGGCTGGATTTGCTGGAAAAGGCGGCTCCCATGCTGGACGTGATGGACTATGATTGTGTCGATTTCAACATGGGCTGTCCTGTTCGGAAGGTCGTGCAGCGCAACGCCGGAGCGGCGTTGCTGAAAACGCCGGAACATGCGTTGGAATGCGTCAGATTGCTACGTGATCTGATCCACAAGCCGTTCAGCGTCAAAATTCGTATTCTGGACGACCGTGATCCGGAGCCGACAGTACGATTCTGTGAAAAGTTGGAATCGCTTGGTGTCGATGCGATTGCGATTCATGGGCGGTTGGCCTGCCGTGTCTATTCGGGGCCTGTGGCGATGGATGTCATCAAGGCGGTGCGGGGGGCGTTGCATATTCCCGTGACGGCGAATGGCGGCATTTTTGGCGTCCGCAGCGCGAAAGCGTTGCAGGATGGGACGGGATGCAAACGTCTCATGGTGGCGCGCGGAGCCATCGGCAATCCATGGATTTTCAAATCGCTGGCAGATGGAACGGAATACATTCCGACGCATGGCGAAATCTGCGACGCGATTCGCGAACATCTCGCGGGAATGGTCGATTTGTATGGCGAACAGCAGGCGATGGTGGATGGACGGAAAATTATCTTGGCCTATATGCGCGGCCGCGGCTATCATCGGGCATTGAAGAATCCGATTTGCAAGATGGTGAGTTGGAATGACTTCGAACAGATTCTAGCGTCCATCGCCACTGACAAGGCTGCGGATGAACGATTGGGCATTTCTGCTGACGCGACGTTGCAGGATGTATAGGGAAGGGACAAAAGGGACGAAAGAGACAGAAGGGACGGAAGATTTTTTCAAAGTTTTTTGCATTTGTTTGGGCATGTGGTATATTCTATCTTTGCCGTGTTGCCTGTTTTGGAACCTGTGCGGCAGGAACGCTGTGAACCGGGTCAGGTTGGGAACAAAGCAGCCCTAAGCAGCCTACTTGGGCGCCAGGACCTCTGATTCAGGTGACACGGCATTTTTTATTTCGTGAAGTCAAATGGGATGGAGGAGTCACCCCAAGGGGGCAGTTGTCATGGCGTATCAAGTTCTGGCGAGAAAATGGCGTCCGCAGACGTTTGCGGAAGTAGTCGGGCAGGAGCATATCAGCCGGACGCTGAGAAATGCGATCATCCAGAACCGCATCGGCCATGCTTATCTATTTGTCGGTTCGCGCGGAATCGGCAAGACGACGACAGCCCGAATTTTCGCAAAGGCTTTGAATTGCGCAAATAATGTCGATGGCGAGCCGTGTTGCCAATGCCAGAGTTGCCGTGAAGTGGCGGCCGGAACGTCCATGGACGTGATTGAAATCGACGGTGCGTCGCACAACAAAGTGGAGCACATTCGCGACATCCGCGAAAACGTGCAGTACACGCCCGTCAACGGCAAATACAAAATTTATATCATCGACGAAGTCCACATGTTGACGCCGCAGGCGTGGAACGCCTTGCTGAAGACGTTGGAGGAACCGCCTGAGCATGTGAAATTCCTTTTCGCGACAACGGAGCCGCACAAAGTGCTGCCGACGATCATTTCCCGTTGCCAGCGATTCGATTTGAAGCGCATCTCCGTTCCGTTGATTGTCCAACGGTTGCGGCAGATTGCGGACGGCGAACATATCCATGTGGAAGACAACGCCTTGGCGGCCATTGCCCGCGCGGCGGACGGCGGCATGCGCGATGCGCAGTCCATTTTCGACCAGATGATCGCCTTCTGCGGCGGTCTTGGCGAGGGCGAGCTGATTACGGAAAAGGACGTCATCGACGTGTTCGGATTGGCTTCCGGCATCGAATTGCGCGAAATGGCGGCGGCTTTGTTCACGAACGACATCAATCGCGCCATGGTCGTGTTGCAGTCGCTGGCGGACAGCGGCCGCGATTTGGAGCGTTTGTTCGGCGATTTGATCAACTATGTCCGCAACATCATGGTGGCGGGCATCTGCGATGATCCATCTAAGTTCTTGGAAGTGAGCGATAGCGAATTGGCAGACTTGATCGGCATCGGCCGTTCGATCGACCGCCAGATGGTTCAGCGGATTTTGCAAGGATTGGTGGCGCAGGAATGGTCGTTCCGCGCGGCCGTCAACAAGCGGATTTATTTTGAAACCGTTTTGGCTCGCGTCATGCTGGATGCGCACAGCGTGCAATTGGACGACATCATTGCTCGGCTGAATGTGCTGACAGGCGTGCTGCCGCCAGACCAATTGCCGCCGCCGCGGCCAGCGGTGGTCATTCCGCCGATGACTGCGGCGCCAAACGCCGTTGCGCCACAGTCGACTGTTACACCGCAACAAGTTGCACCACAACCAGTTGCCACACCACAGCCAGTCGTTGCAACGCAACCACAACCTGCGCCGCAACCCGCCGCACCACCGCCAGTCGTTGCAACGCAACCACAACCTGCGCCGCAACCTGCCGCACCACAGCCACAGCCAGCCGTTGCAGCGCAACCACAGCCTGTGCCGCAACCCGCCGCACCGCCGCCAGTTGTGCAGCAAGCAACTGAGCCGCAACCTGCCGCCGTTAGAACGGCGCCCGCAACAACTGAACAGCCGCCCGTTGCGCCGACGCCTACTGTTGTTTATACGGCTCCTGACATGCAGGAGCCAGTGGTTCCGTCGCCACAGGTGGCGACGGCGGAAGCTACCGTCGCGCCACAGCCAATGGTTACGCCACAACCGGTCACTGTTCAGCCTGTTGAAACGCAAGCTGTTGTGCAAGAAGGCCCTACGAATTCGGACAATTTTCAAGAAGACGATGAAGAGGCCAGACTGACGACAGCCAATCTGCTTTTGCGGATGAGCCAGCAGGAGCCGCCAGATTATAGTGACGACATCACGTCGGAGACGGATGTGTCCATTCCGCAGACGCCGTTTTTGGCGGCCACATCGCCTGCGGCCGCGCGGGACAATGTGTCGGAGGAGGCGGAATCGCTTGGAAAAGGCTTGCGCGAACCGACACCGGACGAACTTCAGAAATTGCGCGAACAACCATTTGTGAAACAGGTCAACGACCTGTTCGAGACGGATATCATCTTTGCGCGGGTCAAGAAGAATCAATCGTGAAAATAGTTGTTTTGGGAGGCTAAATGTCTGCGTATCCACCTGCATTGCAACGCTTGACAGCGTACTTCTCCCGTCTGCCCGGCATCGGCAAGCGGACGGCGGAGCGTCTGGCGTTGTCGTGTATGGACTGGCCGGAGGCGGATTTGCAGGGGTTTGCGGAATCGCTTGGTACGTTGCGGTCTCGTATCCGGCGATGCTCCATTTGCGGTAATCTTTCGGAAGAAGAGATTTGCACGATTTGCCGCGATGGACAGCGGCAACGGAATGTCATATGCGTCGTAGAACAGCCGTCGCAGTTGATGGTGTTAGAAAATTCCGGTTGTTTTCGTGGGCTGTATCATGTTTTGGGCGGCAAGCTGTCGCCGTTGTCTGGAAAAGGCCCGGAGGACTTGCGCATCAAGGAGCTTCGTGCACGTTTGCTGGAAGGTACTGTGGCAGAACTGATTGTGGCGACGAGTCCAGATGTTGAAGGGGAGGCGACAGCGCATTATCTGGCGCAGGAGTTCGCCGATCTGCCAGTTAGAATCACACGAATCGCGTCAGGAGTGCCGATAGGATCGGATCTGACGTATGCGGATGCGGCAACGCTTTCCATAGCCATGGGAAGCCGCCGGACGCTTGGGGAATAGGGGGCGAGCATGCTGAGGGAATGCTTCAACGATTTCATCGGCCATCTGCGGCTGGAGAGGGGGTTGTCGTTGCGGACGGCGAAAGCGTATGGCTCAGACATGGAGCTGTTTATCCGCTATCTTGAGTCTCTGCACATCGATGAATGGGATGAAGTGAGACGGGAAGATATCGAAGATTTTCTGGAGGCGGATCCTGACCATCGTATGGAGCCGACGACGATAGCGCGGCGTCTTGTCTCCATCAAGGTCTTCTTCCGCTATCTTGTTGAAGAGCAAATCGTTAAGAATGATATTACAGATATTATGGAAGGACCGCGCAAGCGTCTGCAACTTCCAGGCTTCCTAACGGAAGAGGAAGTGGACAGGCTGATCGCGGCGTACACGGGAAACGACATCCTGACGATCCGCAACCGCGCGATCATTGAAGTGCTGTACGCCAGTGGATTGCGTGCTTCTGAAATCACGCGGCTGAGGCTGGACAAGGTGGAATTCAATGAAAGTTACCTGCGTGTCATCGGCAAACGGGACAAAGAACGTGTCGTTCCGTTTGGCCGCGAGGCGAGCGGTTGCATGGCGGCGTATCTTCGTGAGTCTCGGCCGAAATTGGACAAAAGCGGGAAGGCGTTGGAGTTCTTCCTGTCGCGTACGGGAAAGGCTTTGACGCGAGAGCGGATATGGATGATCGTGACGGAAGCGGCACGAATCGCGGGCATTGAGAAGGATATCTATCCGCACATGCTGCGCCATTCGTTCGCGACGCATCTCTTGAGCCACGGCGCGGATCTACGCGTCATTCAGGAGATGCTCGGTCATGCGGATATTTCGACGACACAAATCTATACGCATATGGACAGCTCGCGGTTCGCGAATGCGCACCAACAGTTCCATCCACGTGCGTGATTTTTGTATTAAAACTTAATGGAGATGAACATGGAATTGAAGAAAACAATGGTATCGGTCGCATTGGCGGCATTGCTGTTCGGTTGCGTGAAATCGCCGAACATGGAGCGTGTGGCGGAAGAGACGAAAAAAGGCTTGGAAGCCAGCTGGGCTGGCAAGGGTGTCACCGTGACAGCCGTCAATCTGCAGCCTGATGGAGTTGATAAATATTCTGGAACGGTTTCCGTGAAGGGCGATGGTTGGGAAGAGGACGTCAAAATCACGGTCGCGTACAAGGACGAACAGATTACGTGGAATGTGGATAAATGGGCGATGGCGAAATAGGCCGTTGGCTTATTTCGGCTTATGGCTAATGGCTAAAGGCTTATGGGAAGGGACGAAAGGGACTAAAGAGACAGAAGGGATGGAGGGGATAGCGCCTATGGCTAAAGTTATTGGAAATGTGAATGGAAGAAGATCAGGAGAGAGTGGAAATTATTGAAGCGGAAGCTCTTGATGAGGCGCGGCAGTATGCGGTCGCCTTCGTCTGGGCTTTGGTTGGCTTCGGGCTTGGCATGATTGTTGCTCGAGCTCTAACAGCAATATTCAAGCCGCAACATGCTGTCGTTCAATTGCTTTTGGGGCTTCTGCCATTTCAATTGACGGCGCCATTGGCGGCGGCTATCAGTCTGCGAAGCATGGCGGCGCAGAAAGGATGGCGGCAGACGGTTGAATGGGATGTTCCGCGGCTGGTTGATTTAATGGCGTTCAGAACGCATGCTGTTCTGTTTGTGTTGTGCATATTCTGTTCGGTTGCAATCAATTGGCTGTCGAAAACGGTTTGCGACAAATTCGGCATACCGTTTCCTGAACAGTCGTTGATCCAGATGGCGCATGGCAATTCCAACGTGCTCTTTTGGATCATCGCATTTTTCAGCGTGATGATTTTGGCGCCTTGCGTTGAGGAATTTCTCTATCGTCAGATCATGTTCAAGGCGTTGGAAGGGGCTTTGCGACGGCGTTGGGCGGCGGTTTCACTGACGGCATTGTGCTTCGCATTGGCGCACGGCGTACTGCCGATGGCTCCTGCGTTGTTCGTTCTGGGGGTGTTGTTTCAGGAGGCGAAAAGGCGCGGCGGATTGCGGCAGTCCATTGTGCTTCATTCATGCTACAATGGATTGATGTTGGCCCTTGTATTGTTATTCGACTGATGTTACAGCGTCCAATCAATAGGAGGCTGGCCCAATTTGGCGAGCGCTTCGTTGACGCGTGTGAAAGGTCGTGAGCCGAAGAAGCCGCGGAAGGCCGACAGCGGCGACGGATGGGCGGTCATGATAACGGCATGCCGTTTGGCGTCGATCAACGGCTTTTTCTTTTGCGCATGACCACCCAAAAGCAAGAATACCAACGGTTTCGGACGGGCGGAAAGAGCTCTGATGGCGGCGTCCGTCACAGCCTCCCAGCCTTTGTTCTGATGGGAGGCGGCCTGTCCTTCGCGGACGGTCAGAACAGTGTTCAACAGCATGACGCCTTGTCGCGTCCATGGCGACAAATCAACAGTTTGCGGCATCGGACGCTGCAGATCGTCCGCGTATTCCTTTAATATATTACGCAACGACGCGGGGGCTTTCGTGTTCGGCGGAACGGAAAAGGCGAGACCGCAGGCCTGGCCTTGTTCATGGTAGGGATCCTGTCCAAGCAACAACAGTCGGACATCGTCGAACGGCGTTGCGGCGAAGGCGCGGAAAATCTGATGGCGCGGCGGAAATACCTGTCCTGCAGCGTATTCGCGATCGAGAAAGGCCTCCAAGGCGTTCAAATCAACGCCTTGGATTTTTAGAAACGGCCGCATGGCGGCCAGCCAGTCTGCAGGGATGTCCAGCATCGTTGTTATTTGGCGTTCAAGTCTTTGCAACCTTGATAGATGATATCGAAAAGCTCTTGAATCTGATCGACTTCCAGACAGCTGAAGGCGATGCGCAAATCCGTCGGCGTGACGGAGATGGTTCCGACGCCATAGTTTTCAAGCAAGTGCAGCCGAAGCTTTTCCGAATCCACATTCTTGATACGGAGGCACATGAAATAACCGCTGTTGAACGGATAGACTTCCCATGCATCATCGTATTTCGGATTCGAGAGGACTTCCTTCACCTTAATGGCGCGGTCTTTCATCTTGGCGACTTTCTGAGCGCGCTCACGATAGAAACTCGGACTGTTAAGTGCATGGAGAACAAGCCGTTGCGAAAGGGCGGAGCAGTTGCTGATAACGCTGCGGATGGCACCGCCGAACTTGGCGTTGAGCGCTTCGTAGAGCGGCCATGGATCGACGGCGGACTTGACGGCGACGCTGACAAAACCGACGCGAAGGCCCCAGACATAGACTTCCTTCGTCGCGGCGTCCGCCTTGACGGCGAGCAGGCGTTCATGGCGGCCCGCCAGTTTCGTGAAGAGGGATTCCTGCATGCAGTGCTTGTCAAAAAACAGACCGAAATAGGCGTCGTCGATGATGGCGACGATATTGACGCCTTTTTCGGCGAGTTCGACGAGGGCGTTCGCGATGGCGTCCCCTTCGGCTTCCGTGGGCGTGTATCCGCTGGGGTTGTTGGGGAAGTTCAGAAGGACGATGACTTTGTCATGGCCTTCTGAGTATTTCGTGAGGGCTTCGCGGAATGCGTCGATATTGAAACCATTGTTTTTGAAGAACTTGTAGTAGCAGGGCACAGCTTCCGAACGGACGACGAAATTGAGGGCGTAGTTGCCCCAGTTCATGTCCGGATAGATGAGCGGGTCGCCTGGATTGACGAACATGTCCGCCAAAAGTGAGAGTCCATGGGAAAGGCCGTTTGTCACGATGGGCAGGGAGACGGGATGGCCGGAAAGCGACGGATTGTCATGGAGCGTTTTGAGCCGCCACGCTTCGCGGAGCTTTGGATTTCCAGGGGATGGCGCATAGAGGAGGGCCGAATTGGCGTCGATGCCCGGCAGTTCTTCCATGAGGGACGGGAGGGCCATGGCGTGGCCGTCTTCAAGAGCTGTTCCGATAGTGGCGTTGAATTTAGTGGCCAGGCTTTTGGCTTCCGCGGACTGGCTTAAGATGCCTTTGGGAAAATAGAAGCGCTTGCCGCGCTCGGACAGCATGTCGAGCACGTGTGGGTTGACGGCGGCGATTTGCCGGTTAAGTTCCTGTGCCAATGGGTTCATTCGGTGGCTCCCAAGAATAGCTCATGATTACAGACGTTGCCATTGAAGGCAAAAGACAAATTACTTAATATAATGCCACGGCATGAAAAAACTAGAAATTGACATTGGCAAGGCTTGGGGAGTTGGACGAATGGGAATAAGAAGTTTTTCCAAAAAGTGTTTTTTCTTGTGTTGATGGCATAAGAAAATGGATTTGCAAACGTCTAATTAGAAGATATGTTTTAGTATGGCATGTTTCACAATGTCGTGATGGCAAGAGGTTAGGCAAACGAGACGCGGAGAAGCACGATGACAAGAATGCTGTTATTGGCGCTGTTATTGACCGTCTGTACGGTGTATGCAGACGACTCGAAGCCGATTCCGCCTGCGGATTTGAGGCGGAGGGAACAGGCCAAATGCATTCTGTGGCATGAAACAGAAGTGACGGAGGCCGAGATGCAGTTGCTTATGGAGCTTCTGCACAATCCGCATCCAGATGTGGTGAAATATGCCTTTGTCGTTGCCGCTACGCGGAATGCGGATCATGTGGACAAACTGCATGCTGTGAGCACGGAAATCCAGAGACTTCAGGCGTTGGAACCGTTATTGACGATGGCCGGATTCTTTTTGCAACGCACAAATCCGCTGACTACGGAAGTGCTTGCGCAGGAGATAAAAAGGCTAAGAGAAGCAGATAATCATGATGGCAAAGGAAATGATAATGAAAAGGTTTTCAGCCAAAAAACGGCGGCGGATTTTTATCAGGATATGCTGGTCTATCTACTGCTTCGTGAGGCGCGTCGAACAGGAAAACCTGTGGAAATTCCTGCCGGTGTTTCGTTAAGCAAGTCACAAAAGACGTTGTTGGAATATGGTGTCAAGCCTGAAAGGGATGCTTGGGAATATCTGTTCGGAAAAATTAAGGCATTGGACAAGTCGCTCATGGTTGTTGACGGGGAGCAGAGGAGAAAGCTGATTCTCGTCAGATATGCGGTAGAAGAAGCCATGACCGCCTATTCAAAGGTGTTTTTCGATGAGGTCGCCGCTGTCTTGCAGTCTGGTGACGTTTCTGATATGACGTGGGAGTTTCTTTGTAATTATATAGTTAGGGCGATGTGGCTTTTAGATGAAGAGCAAGAGAAGCGCCTTGTGGACATGAAACGCCAGTTGAAGAGGCCAATTGGGAGGGCGCAGGATATTCTGTGGAACGAAGTGGAACCGACGGTGGATGATTTGCGTGAGCTTTTGAACATGATTCATAGTCCATCGGCGGGGACGTCTGCATTTGCATTGTCCGTCCTCATGGCGCGTTGTGCAGGCGAACGACGTGGGTTGCGTCGGATTGCGGATGTAATTTTGGAAAGCAGGTTAGAGGATAAGCCGGTCTCTCGGCAGATGGCGGAATATATCAAGAAGGAACGTGGTGTTGTTACCGTGAAGAGCTTGCGTGAGACGTTGAAGCATGAAAAAGTGCCACGCGATGACTTGATAAGAAAGCCAGTGGACTGCTATCGCAATGTGTTGGTTTATCTGTTGCTTTGTGAGGCGCGGAAGAGCGGACAGAAACCAGACGTTTTCAAGGATGTCCATTGGGAAGATGGTCAGTATAATAAATTGAAGTATGCCTTCAAACCAGAAAAAGAGGCATGGAACTATCTGGTTTCGTATCTTGAAACAGATCCAAATAAAAAGTATTATGAAAATCCGAATGATTTCTTCGGCCCTTCATTGTCATCCTATTCAAAAGTGTTCTTTGAGGAGGCGATGACCGCCATCCGTGCGGAAAGTACGTCCAATATGGCACGGTCTGCAATGATTCTTTATCTTTCGTTTAATCTTGAACGTCTGGACGAAAGGCAGTTCCAGCAGCTTTGGGATGTGCTGAAAGAATTAAAGATGCCATGGTATATCCTGTGGTGGTATTGAATGACACCATGATTAGAGGACAATCTGCTATGCCTGCATGACGCCGACGATGTCGTTGATATCCGCGATGTTATGACGGTCCAGCCAGGCGTTCAGGCCATCGACGATGCGGACGAGGCAGGCGGGATCGCTGAAAATGGCCGTGCCGACGGCAACGGCGTTGGCGCCCGCCATCATGAATTCAACGACGTCTTCCGCCGTCGTAATGCCGCCGATTCCGATGATCGGCACGGAAACGGCCTGTCGCGCCTCGTAGACCATGCGGACGGCGATCGGCTTGAGAGCGGGGCCGCTGAAACCGCCTGTCTTGTTGGCGATTTTGAAGGCGCGTCGTTCGATATCGATGGCCATGCCGGGAATCGTATTGATGAGGGAAATCATGTCCGAACCAGCGTCCACGACAGCTTTTGCGAAATCGCCAATTCGCGTGACGTTGGGGGAGAGCTTCGTGACGAGCGGCAATGTCGTGGCGTTGCGGACGGCGCGGACGACGGCGGCGGCCTGTACGGGATCGGTACCGAAGGCGATGCCGCCTTCTTTGACGTTCGGGCAGGAGATGTTGATTTCCAACGCCGCGATGCCGCGTTTTTCCGCTTCAAGACGTGCGGCGACTTCCGCATACTGTTCGATGGATTTGCCCCAGATGTTGACGAACACGGCGCAATCGATGGTGCGCAGGAAGGGGAGGTAGTCCTCATGGGCGATGAATTTGTCTATGCCCGGATTCTGGAGGCCGATGGCGTTGAGCATGCCGCCATAGACTTCCGCCGTGCGCGGCATGGGATTCCCGTGGGACGGGAAGGGCGAGACGCCTTTGACGGTGATGCCACCGATCTTCCCGAAGGGGACTAAATCTTTGTATTCCTTTCCGTAGCCGAAGGTTCCGGAAGCGGTCAGAACAGGATTGCGGAGCTGGACGCCCGCGAGATTGACAGCCAGATTGGCCATGGTGATGGACTCCTGATAGGGAACAAAACGTGAATTACCGTGGTCATACGATAATGATGATTTGGAAAAAAACAATAAAACTTGGCGTAGCTTTTGGTCACAACCAAATGACTGAAAGAAAACCACAGAATACACTGAATACACTGAAAATTCACAGAATGCCTCGCCGCCGGGCCGACAAATTCTAGAAGACTTGCTTGTGGATTATGGAATCCAATAGCGATTGAATGCCAACGGCTCCGGCGGCTGCGGCGGTTGTTGAAAAGACAGAAGGTGTTCATTTTGGACAATTGGGACATGGAAATGATTGTTTCAGTTGTCCCATGAGTCCCAGAGGTCCCAGTTAAGTCATCATTAAGAAAAGTTGAAGTTTTACGGAAATGGTATAAATTTATAGATTCTGACGATTCACAGGAGACGAGAGGTTTGGAAAAGAACGGATTGGTTTGAGATGCCTACATACGAGTATAAATGTGAAAAATGCGGCGATCGCTTTGAAATCTTTCAGAGCATGACGGATGAGAAGCTGACGACGTGTGAGAAATGCGGCGGCGCGTTGCGTCGTCTGATTGGTGCAGGCGCTGGTATCATCTTCAAAGGCAAGGGGTTCTATTGCACGGACTACAACGGCAAGCAGAATCCGCCGCCCGAACATGCGCCGAAAAAGAAAGAAAGCGAATCGAAGCCTGCGACTCCACCGCCGCCTGCAAAGGGCGGTGATGCGGCCAAGGCGTCTTGAACGATATAGGCGAGAGACATTGAGATAAACAAGATTTCAGGGAGCAAACCATGATTAATTGTCCGAAATGCGGTGCCGACAATTTGCTGAACGCGATTTTCTGCCGTACCTGTGGCGAGAAGCTGAACCTTGATGAGTTGAAACCGACGGAAGTTGGTCCGTCCGAAGAAGATAAGAAGCGGCTTGCGCAGCAGAGACTGATGAACCAGATAGGCGGCGGCATCATCGCCGTGATTCTGGCAGTCGTTTTGGGCGGTATTCTGATTCCTCCCGGTGGCAAACTGAAGGGTGCGGAACCGTCGGCAGACGCGATGGCGAAATTCGAGGCCGGCAAATGCAAGCCGAAGGCGGAGCCCGCGGAGGAAGGCGGCAAGAAGGGCGACAAGAAAGGTGATAAAAAAGGCGACAAAAAGGGCGGCAAGAAGAAGAAGGAAGTCATTCCGGATGTTGATCTGACGTTCACGAACGAAGAGGCGACGAATATCGCGAACAAGACAATGGGCCTGCTCGGCGGAACCATAGGCGAAGGCAACATGGTCGCGAACAACGTTAGCGTGAATTTCCTCGCCAGCGGCAACGTGAAAATCATCTTGAGCTGCACGGCCTACAAGTTTGCGCCAGTGAACTATGTCGTTGAATGGAAGCCAAATCTGACAGGCAGAGGCGCATTGACGTTGGAGGATGTGAATCCGAAGATGGGTCTTCTGCCGATGCCCGTGAAGCAGGCGGCCGACTTCGTGAAACAGCAGTTCTCGGCTCTGTCCGGCAAGTGCGGCGAGATGGGCGAAGTCCGCAAGAATCTGAAGAGCGTGAAGGTGGAGGAAGGCCGCCTTTCGATCACCTGCGGCAAATAGTCTTTTTCGAATTTAAAAAGGGCGTGTCCCTTGAAAGGGATGCGCCTTTTTTGTATCTGGAACCAACGGAAGGGCAATGTGATACGGGGCTAGAGAATGGAAGAGGCGCAACGTCCATTAACGGTCAGTGAAGTGAACCGCGCGGTGAAGACCTGCGTGGAGCGGTCGTTTCCGCAGATATGGGTTCGCGGCGAATTGAGCGATTTGACGGTGCATGCGTCTGGCCATGTGTATTTCAGTTTAAAGGATGCGACGAGCCAGCTTCGCGGTGCGGCGTTCCGTTATGCGCAACAAGCCCAGCAGATGCGGCTTGAGCGCGGCATGGAGGTGGATGTCTGTGGACGCATCACGGTCTATGAGCCGCGCGGCGAATATCAGTTGCAGGCGAGTTCCATCACTCCTGTGGGAGCAGGCGAACTGAATCGTTTGTTCGAAGAACTGAAACTGAAGCTTGGCGCGGAAGGGCTGTTCGATCCGTCGCGCAAACGGCCGATTCCGACGATGCCGCGTATCATCGGTTTGATCACGTCATGGAGCGGAGCCGCCATACAGGACTTCCTGCGGGTGCTGAACCGATGCTTCAGCGGTATGCATGTACGTGTCATTCCGTCACTTGTGCAAGGCGCGGAAGCACCGCCGAAATTGATCAAGGCGATTGAGTATTTCAACAAGACGCAGGCGTGCGACGTCATTGTATTGACGCGCGGCGGCGGTTCCGTGGAGGATTTGTGGGCATTCAACGATGAACAGTTGGCGCGGGCGATCGCGGCATCGGAAATTCCCATTGTCAGCGCAGTTGGACATGAACGGGACCATTCGATTTCAGACTTCGTGGCGGATTATGCGGCGGCGACGCCGACAGCGGCGGCGGAATTTCTCGTGCGTGGCAAGGCGGAGCTTGGCGAACGGCTGGAGACCATCGAACAACGGATGACCGGCGTCATGCAGCTTCGTGTAGCGAATCTGCATCGACGTTATGAAAGGGCATCGTCCTGCCCGATGTTGTCGCATCCAGAGGATTATGTGAACCGTTTGTCGCAGCAGGTGGATTATCTGGGGGCGCGGCTGTTGTCGGCGCTTCCGGGGCTTGCAACGGCTCGCCGCCAGCGGTTGGATTATCTGGAATCGCGACTGTTGCAGGCACTTCCGGGCTTGGCGACAGCTCGTCGCCAACGGTTGGATTATGTGGAATCGCGTCTGTTGCAAGTGCTTCCAAGTTTGGCGACGACACGTCGCCAACGGCTGGACGCGGCGGCGGAACGGTTGCCGCAGGCCATGGAACGGCAGATGACGGAGCGGTTACATCGGTTGGAGCGGGTCGCCGTCGGCATGAACGCGTTGAATCCAAAATCTGTGTTGACACGTGGTTACAGTATTTTGTTGGACAACGGCGGCCATGCGGTTCGGCGGGCGGACGAGACGTTCGAAGGAGCGAAGCTCCATGCGTTGCTGGGCGATGGTGAACTTGACGTGGCCGTTGAAAGTGTGAAGGAAGCTCGCGGATAATGGGACGACTGGGACGGATGGGACAGTAATTAAGGTATAGGAAATTTCCGTTGAAAAGTCTTGTTGAATGGTAAATAGGGGATAGACGATGGAAGAGAATAAGAAAGAAGAGAAACAGGAAATCAAATTCGAAGAAGCGTTGGCCCGCTTGGAGGCGATTGTGGCGCAACTGGAAAACGGCGGTCTGTCGTTGGAGGAAAGCATGGCGCAGTTTGAAGAGGGCATGCGTTTGAACAAGCTCTGCCAGGCGAAGCTGAAGGAAGCGGAGCAGAAGATCGAACGGCTGGTACGGAAGGAAGATGGCAGTCTGAGCTGGGAGCAGAAGAGCTAAAAGCTTAAAGCTGAAAGCTTAAAACAAATGCAGGAAGAAGAATTAAATGCTGAAAGCAAATGCCGGAAGAAGAGCTGAAAGCTGAAAGCAAATGCCGGAAGAAGAGCTCAAAAGCATGTGCAAAAACAATGAATGACCAGCCTGAAAGACCATTGGATGATGGGGCAGACGGTGCGGAACGGCCAAAAGAACGGCCTGAAATCTTGCCGTTGCCGCCGCCACCACCGCTTCCGTCACTCTTGAAACAGGCGGAGAGTGATGTTGCGGAACATCCAGATTTTGTGCCGTTTAGGCCGCCGCGGCGGGAGCATTTCATGCCGTGGCTGGCGTTGCTGTCGAGCCAGAAGATTCCATATCGTGTTGAATTTGAAGGCTCTGAGCCGTTGATTCTCGTGCCGTGGAATTGGGCGGAACGGGCTGATAGGGAGTTTTCCATTTACGAGGCCCGCCATGCGGATTGGCCGCCGCCGGAAGAGACGCCGCAGGAGAAAGAGGCGGTCGCCTCGCGGCCATTGGTCACCGACGAGGCGTTCTGCGTGTTTTTGCTGTTTTTCGCGTTGCTGTTCCGTTTCTACCTGTTTGTCGGCGGAACTTTGGACGGAATGAACCGTTGGCATGAGGCGGGAATATGGGACAACGCATTGGTTCGCGGCGGCGAATGGTGGCGGAGCCTGACGGCGTTGACGTTACATTCAGACGCAACGCATGTGTTGTCCAACGTGTTCTGGGGCTTTGCGTTAGGATGTCTGGTCGGAACGGAGACGGGAGCGGGCGTCGGACTGTTGTCGATGACCATGGCGGGTTTTCTCGGCAATGGTCTGATGGCGGTGATTGGCATGGAAGGGCACCGGGCATTGGGAGCCTCCACAATGGTTTTCGGGCTGCTTGGAATTTTGGGGGCATTGCATACGCGGAAGGCTTGGCGGCGGCATCGGCAGTTTCCGGGCGGCCCAATCATCAAATTGATTCCATGGACACCGTTGCTGGCAATGGTTGCCATGCTGAGTTTGAATGGAACTGGGCCTGGAACGGATCTGATGGGGCATGCGTTGGGTTTTGGTGTCGGGACGCTCATCGGGGCGGCGCTGCCGATGGAAGACAAACGGCTGTCGAACTGGTGGTGGCAGACGGGGCTGGGCTTGACGGCGGTAGGCTTGTTTGTCATGGCCTGGCTGCTGGCGTTTTAAGGAATTTCACCCAAAAGTTAAAAAAAATATTAAAAAAGTGGTTGACAATGGCTTCTTCATAGTCATATTAGAAACAGGTAAGCATTCCAAAAGATTACATAACCATTGTTTTGAGTACAGAACGCCCAAAAAGGAGCAAAACATGAAAAAGCATTTTACGTTGATTGAACTGCTGGTCGTCATCGCCATCATCGCCATTCTGGCCGCCATGCTGCTGCCGGCGTTGGCGAAGGCCCGCAACAAGGCTCGCGCCGTCACATGCACAAACCAGCACAAGCAGATTATGCTTGCGCAGCAGCTGTATGCGGCCGACTACCACAACATGATGGTCTCGAACTACTCGAACCAGCCGGCCTCTTTTGTGTTGGCGGAAGACCTTCAGTACTGCTCCTACAAGGAGTTCCACTGCCCGGCCATTACAGGCAACAGCGCTCCGACGAACGGCAACCGCTGGAATACGATCGGCGTCTTCTATGCTGTCTGGGATGGCAGTGCCTGGTACAACGCCAACAAGACCCGTATCGGCGCGATTTTGGTCGGCAACGTCTATTACAGTCTGGACAATCTGCTTAAAGCTTCTGAAACGCAACTTCATATGGACACGTTGCGTTCGAACGGCTCGATGGTCGGCGAATGGGCCTGCAATCCGAACAGCCTCGTCGAGACGGGTTCCATTGCGACGCTGCACAACGACATGGCGAATGTCTCCTACTTCGACGGCCATGCGGCGTCCATCAAGTCCGGCCAGGCGAAGGACTACGGCTACAGCCACTATGTGAACTCCACCGGCACGGCCATCCCGTTGAAGTGACAACTTCCATTCTTGTCATCGGCTTCTCGTGGAGGGAATGCCGATGACGACAATTCAAAAGCCGTCAATTGAACAAATTGGCGGCTTTTTTGTGGAAAAAACAGAAGAGAGTGGGATGCAGAGGCTGAATCGGACGGGATGAAGAGGCATTGACAAGCCCTTCCCCCTTCTAAAAAAGTTAAAAAAAGATTAAAAAGCGGTTGACAATGGCTTCTTTATTGGCATATTAAAACAAAAAGGGATTCAATAAGTTCACATTATGATTGTTATAGAACAAAAAAAACGCCCAAAAGGAGCAAAACATGAAGAAGCATTTTACGTTGATTGAGTTGTTAGTTGTCATCGCCATCATCGCCATTCTGGCCTCCATGCTGTTGCCTGCGCTGGCGAAAGCCCGCAACAAGGCGAACGCCATTACCTGCACGAACCAGCACAAGCAACTTATGCTTGCCGAGCAGCTGTATTCGTCCGACTACAACAACAAGATGGTGTGCAACTATCCTTCCGAACCTCCGGCCTACGTGTTGGGTGATGAGCTTCAATACTGCAGCTACAAAGAGTTCCACTGCCCGACCATCCAGGCCTACAACCAACCGACCTATACATACCGCTGGTACACGATCGGCGTTTTCTACGGTGTTTGGAACAACATGGCGTGGTACAACGCCAACAAGACCCGTTTTGGCTCGTTCTTGGTCAACAACGGAGGTGTCTATTACAATCTTGCCGGCTTGACGAAGCCTTCCGAGACGATGATTTTCATGGACACGCAGCGGTCGAACGGCTCCAATATCGGAGAATGGGCCTGCTGCCCGGATGATCTCGTCGAAACGGGTTCCATTTCCACGTTGCACAACGACTTGGCGAACGTTTCCTGGTTCGACGGTCATGCGTCGTCCATCAAATCCGGTCAGGCGAAGGACTACGGTTTCAAGTACTATGTGAACGCGGTTGGCACGGCCGTGAATCTGCAGTAACAGTTGCTGTCATCGCGTTTGTTCCGCCTTGCATGGGCGTGAAAAGCGATGACAAAAAGGTCAAGAATGCCGCCAGCCGAGTAAGTTGGCGGCATTTTTCGTTAAAAAAACATGGCAAAAGCCCCAAAAAATTCGTTTTTTTATTGAAGATGCTTGTTTAAAGATAAATAGGTTGTATGTTATAAGATCGTTCGGACAAAACAGGGGTCCGTGAAGTATCGTTAATGGAGTGGCATGACGAGTGCCATCAATCACAAACTTAAGGAAGAACAGCAATGACCATGACGAAAAGAGATTTGGTGGTGCGCGTGGCACGCCAGGCGAACATGAAGCAGAGTGACGTGATGGACATCATCCAGCTGACGTTGGATACCATCACGGAAGAACTGGCCGAAGGTCACAACATCGAATTCCGCAACTTTGGTGTCTTCGAAGTCCTTACCCGCAAGGCTCGCGTTGGCCGCAACCCGAATTCCCCGAAGCAGACGGTCAAGATTCCGGAACGCGCTGTTGTCAAGTTCAAGCCCGGCAAAGAAATGCGCAAGCTTGTTGTGAAAATCAACCCGAAAGATCTGAAGAGCGAAAAGTAAGACAGAGATAAATCGAAGTCAGCTTCGGTTTTGAAGTCAATGGCGGGAAGTCGGCGATCATCAGAGTGGCTGGCTTCCCGTTTATTATTTTAATTAAGGTATAATGTTGACAGAAGGTGGACAATCATGGGCGCGAACATAGAACCCCTGCCGGGGACGTCGGATATTTGGGAACCGGAGACGTTGGAATGGATAGAGCTTGAACAGGCGGCCCGCGATGTGTTCCACCGTTATGGATACGGCGAGATCCGCACGCCGATTTTCGAACGCACGGAAGTGTTCGAAAAGAATTTGGGCGAAGAATCGGATGTCGTACAGAAGGAGATGTACACGTTTCAAGACCGCGGAGGCCGTAGCCTGACGTTGCGTCCCGAAGGAACGGCGGGCGTCATTCGCGCGATTGCGAACAGCGGATTGGATCAAGGTGATGAACGCCGCGTGTTTTATTTTGGCCCGATGTTCCGTGGTGAGCGTCCGGCGGCGGGGCGCCGCCGTCAGTTCCACCAGATCGGTGTGGAATCCGTCGGGACGAACAATCCGTGGATGGACGTCGAAGTGATTTCGATGCTGTGCCGTTTTCTGGACAAAATCGGCTTGAAGGATTGCCATGTGAACATCAACACGAAAGGCCTTCCGGAAGACCGTCAGCGGGTGACGACCGCCCTCAAAGAATATTTCGCTCCGAAAGTCAATGAAATGTGCGAAGACTGCCGCCGCCGTCTGGAGACGAACGTGTGGCGTATTTTGGACTGCAAGTGCGAACCGTGCAAGACGTTCGCGCAGGACGCGCCGAAAATCATTGATTTGCTGAGTGATACGAGCCGCGACTACTTCAACAAGGTCTGTGAAGGGCTGAAGCAAGTCGGCGTCGATTACGAATTTGCGCCGCGTCTCGTTCGTGGTCTGGACTACTATGTCCACACGGTTTTCGAAGTGACGCACACGGGGCTTGGTGCGCAGGATGCGGTCGCCGGCGGCGGCCGCTATCAGATTGCGTTCCCTGGCATGAAGAATCCGATTGAAGGCATCGGTTTCGCGGCGGGCATGGAGCGTCTGCTGCTGGCCCGCGAGAGTCTGGGCATGGGCGTGAAGGAGATTCGTGACGCGGATATCATGATTCTGAGCCTTGGAGAACAGGCCGTTCTGCCAGGCCTGCAGTTGGCGGAAATGTTGCGGCAGTCGTTCGGCGACTTGCGCATCAAAGCGGATTTCACGGCACGAAGCATGAAGGCTCAAATGCGCGGCGCGAACAAGGCGAACGCGCGGCTGGTGCTGATTCGCGGCGAAAACGAATTGGCGGACGGAACGATCGGTTGCAAGCTGATGGAGACGTCCGAGCAGGTGACCATCAAGATGGACGAACTGCATGATTTCATTGTAAGTAAGTTGTCCGTTTAGAGCCGCCGGGGGGCGGCGCTTATGGCCAATGGCTTATGGCCAATGGCTTATGGCTTGTAGCCAAAGGCTTATGGATGAATACATAATAATGTGAACGATGGTAATATTATAGAGGGGTGTATAGCATGAGCAACGAAACGAGCAAATCTCTGCCGCGCACGAGTATCGGATCGATCAAGGAGAATTTGGACAAGCCAGTGCTGCTGCGTGGTTTCGTGGAGAACTTCCGCGACAGCAAGGCGATGGCCTTCATCGTCTTGAAGGATATCACGGGCAAGGTGCAGGTGACGGTCGAAAAAGAGAAGCATCCTGAACTGCTGGAAGAACTTGCGAAAGTTACGCTGGATTCCGTGATTACGGTGGAAGGCGTCGCGGTGGCGAGCGAATATGTGAAACTGAACGGCGTCGAAGTGTTGCCGACGGCGTTGAAAGTGGATTCCGTCGCAGATCCGCTGCCGATCGTTCGCGAGGCGATTCCCGCGACAAAGAAGAAGCCCGGCCTGGATCGTTCGGACATTGATACGCGTTTGGACTATCGTTGGGTTGATTTGCGCACGGCGAAGAATCAGTTGATGTTCAAGGCTCAGACGGCCTTCGTCGCCGCTTTGCGTGAATTCCTGCTGAAGAAGGATTTCATCGAAATCCATACGCCGAAACTGATCGGCGCGGCCAGCGAAAGCGGCGCGGATGTGTTCAAAGTCGAATATTTCGACCGCTTTGCGTATTTGGCGCAGAGCCCGCAGTTCTACAAGCAGATGGCGATGGCGGCAGGCTTCGAACGCATTTTCGAATGCGGTCCCGTGTTCCGCGCGGAGAAGTCGTTCACGAACAAGCATACGACGGAATTCACTGGTTTCGATCTGGAGTTCAGCTACATCGATTCCTTCCATGATGTGATGGACATGGAGGCGCAGTTGCTTACCTACGCATTGGCCGCCGTAAAGGAAAAGTACGGTGATCAGATTGCCGAAGCCTTTGGGCTGGAAGTCGTTGTGCCGACGTTGCCGTTCCCGACCGTCAAACTGTCCGATCTCTACGCCGCCTTGGAGGCCGAATTCGGCTACAAGGTTCCCGAATCCGAAAAAGGCGATTTGACGACGGAAGCCGAACAGTTGAGCTACGAATGGGTGAAGAAGCACTACAACCATGAGTTCCTCTTCATCACCGACTACAGCGCCGAAAAGCGCGCATTCTACCACATGCGCGACGAAAACGGCATCCCGCAGGGCTACGATCTGATTTGGCGCGGCGTCGAAATCACGACGGGCGCCCAGCGTGAACATCGTTATGACGTGCTGAAGAAGCAGGCCCAGGAGAAAGGCTTGGACGAAGACGTCAAGTTCTATCTGGAATTCTTCAAATACGGTTGCCCGCCGCACGGCGGTTTCGGTCTTGGCGTGGACCGCTTGACGATGCTGCTCTGCGGTCTGCACATCAACGAGGCGATGTTCCTCTTCCGTAGCCCGAAACGGCTCACGCCGTAAACCGCCTTCGGCGGTGCTAAAGGCCTATGGCTTATGGCCTATGGATAAAAGATTTAGGCTCCTAGAATTTTGGAATTCTAGGAGCCTAATTTTTTTTGCTTGAAGGCTTCTTCAGTCTTCAAAGAAGGCGTTGAGGGTGACGGTCTGCGGAACGCCGACGATGACGCCGCGCGGGGAGGAGCAGCGGAAACGGAGGCGTTGCGTCGTCAGCGTCGGCTGCGACCAGACGACGGGATGGCGTTCGCCGACTGTCGTCTTGACGCCCTGCGTGAAGACAAGCGCCCATTTGCCATCCACAAATGCTTCGATGACAAAGGCATATGGCGGAGCTGACGTAAAGCGTTCGGCGGTCAACGCCACATCCGACAGTTTCTGCGGGGTGGACAGATTTAATTCCATGGACGTTTCAGCGCCGCCTTTCAAGTTGATGCCTTTGCCGCGCACATAGGTCATGACTTCCGTCTGGCCTTCGGCGGCCGTCCATGTGCCAAGCGATGTTTCAAGAGTCGTGAACGGACCGTTGGCGACGTTGTCGAAAATGGACGGACTGCATTCGTACGGCCGTGCAGGAACATCCCTATATACCCAACTGACAGGGACTTTCGTGATTCGTGAATGGGCGAGGCCGTCCAACGCGCAGTAGCCGAGCAGGATGTCGTCGCCAACGAAATGGATGGCGATGTAGCAGTACCATCCGTTGCGGAGATTGCCTTCCAACGTCTTGATGAGCGTCCATGTCTGGCCGTCGTCTTTTGAGATAGCCATGCTGAGCGGAACGCGCCGTCCGGACAAAACAGGCGGGAGGTTGCGGTGGTTGTTCCACACGAGCAGCAGGTCGCCTGTCTGCGGGATCCGTTTGATGGAGGCGGGAGAGAGCGGCGACATCATGTCGGAAGGCTGTGATTTCGACCATGTTTCGCCGCCGTCACTGGAATGGCTGACCATCTGGCTGCCGCAGCTGCTGCGGATGAACATCATGATGCGGCCGTCCTTCAGTTCGACGACGCCAGGCTCCTGGACGGTGATGCGTTGTCCGTTGTCGTTGAACACTTTCCATTCCTGCTTGCTTCGATGCCATGTGAGTCCGTTGTCATCGGAAAGATAGCAGAGCAGGGTGCCTCTGTAATCTGACTGCAAGTCGTTCTGTTTGGCATGCTGGCAGAGCGGCATGACAAGACGACCGCTGGACAATTGGATGACACGGTCGTTGTTCAAGACATAATAGCCGATTTCGCGTGGGATGCAATCGATGGGCGCGCTCCATGTTTCGGCTTCGTCGTCGGAGAATCGCAGGAATGGGCGGCAGTCGAAATCGCTGTTTTTCTTCAGATAGAAGAGGGCGATGCGTCCGTTGGCGAGACGGAGGAGGCTGACGGACATGACATTCTGCGTCCCTTCGTTTTCAACGATGATCTTGTCCTGTTTTGTCCATGTTTCGCCGTTATCGTCCGAATGGCGTTGTGCGATGACGGCAGCGCCATCGTCGCCGCCATGCTTGCCGTTGAAGCGTGTATAGACAAACAGGATGCGTCCGTTTTTCAGCGTGATGAAAGCGCCTTCGCTGTTGCGTGGATTGCCTGGACCGGGCGGCAGTTCGAGGCAGCGATGGGGCAGGACGGTTGGTTCGGCGGCGGTGGCGACACCTGCCGTTGCGAGCAGGCAGGCTGCTAGGCTTGTTCTGATCAGATTATGGCTCATGGCTTTCAAAAGGTTTGGCATGATTACAATTGAGCATCAGCAAAAGGACGTTGGGTGACGCACTTGCTGATGCTCACAACGAGTCTGTGCTATACTTACATGATACAATTTGTAATATAGCACAAGATTGGAATTTGATAATATCGTTTTATCCGATTTGATTGCCTGAACAACCTCTCATGCATAAATAGACATGCCGGACGCAGCCAGTGAAACAATGGACAACTGTTCCTAGACCATGATTTTCAAGACGTCGCTGCTCGTGGTATCGTCCAGGCAGTTAAGCACATCAAGTTTGCTTTGGAGCATATCAAGGAGAAAAGTTTTTGGGGATGCGCTGCTTTCCTCGCTTTTGATTTTCGGTATCTCAATGATTCCATGGCATAATTCAATTTTTTCTTGAGATGACATAGATGTTAAGACCGCGACGGCCCATTGCATGCCACCATCTTTACCACCATTTTCAAGAGCCTCATCCTTATGGTAAAACGCCATGGCCAAAGCGCCGGTCAAGGCGGCTGTGACACGCGGGCCATTGATGGACAAGGCGTTTTGGATGGCTTCATTAAAGGTTGTACTTGCTTGAAGAGCGGCCATGGCGGCGGGAATGCATTCCTCGCATGAAGCTTTTTGCGGAGGTTCCTGTTGCCAAGAGTCCAGATCCCTGTCCATGTCAAAGGAAAAATGTTTTGACAAAAACGATTTTATATCGGCCATTTTGGCTTTCAAATGAATGCCTTTCAGAAGAATTGCCATGGCGAGGGCGCCGTTGATGCCTTTCGGATGGCTATGGGTGATTTCCACACAGAGCTTTGTCATGCGGAGAGAAGATTCCAACGACATGAAAAGCATGGCAGGGGCTACTGCTCGCAAGGCGGCGCCTGCTCCCAGGCTTCTGTAGGGAAGAGGGGATTCGCTTTCCAGCCAATCCTTGAAATGATCGGTGTATTTCACGTCTTTGATTTGACGGCACAGTTGTTGAAAGCGTTTGGTGATACGAGCCTTCAATTCATCGTCGGACTGTTCCAACTTGGGATCGTCCGCATAGATTTCAGCGCAGACTGTGCCCATGGCGACGGATGTGACGGCGTCTTGATTCAGCTTGATTGGCTCGCCCCAAATTTCGGTGTCAGACGGAACGCCGTCATTCTTATGCCAGCTGGCGCCTGCAAGTGCTCCTGCATAACAACCCAACAGTGCATTAAACATTGTCTCCCCTCCATTTTTAGTTGTTCGTTGTTTTTGTCTCTCCTTTCGTTGAGACGGATTCTCTTGACGATTTGCCTGTGCGCAACTTGTTTCCCGGGCAGGATGGCCATGCAAAAAAAATACAGTCAAGTTAAAATCTTTTGTCTATAGCTATAACGTTTGGCGATGCCGTTTTCTTGGAAAAGTGCTGAAAAAAAGTGTTGTTTTACGAGACAAAAAAGAGGACTGTCACTGTATGAAAAACAGGAATACGATGTATAGTATTATGGTGTTGTGGGATTTTTCAGAAAAAATGATGGATAATGGAGGAAAGAACATGTCAAGACTTGTTTCACTATACGAAACGGAGCAGATTCTATTGGCCATTGGCGATGTTTGGCAACGTGCGGTTCATGAGCACGTTCCGAAAAAGTCATGGCATCTGGTCTCGAAGCCAACATTCGCCCTGAATGACGATATGAATGTTTTGGGGCGTTGGACAGGTGGCATGCGGCGGTTGATGGAAATCAAGACGCAACTGGTTCTGGAGCATCCATGGTACGCTGTCGTGGACGTTGTGCTGCATGAGACTGCTCATCAACTGGTTGAGCTTTTTGCACCGTATTGCGACGAACCACCACATGGTGACCGTTTCAAATGGTTTTGCAGTCTTCTGGGCGCGAATCCTACCGCTAGCGGTGATTATCCGCCGTTGGACATGCAAATTTTCACGGAGGACGAAAGTGAGAGTTCATCGCCGATCGCGTTGCGCATCCGCAAACTGATGGCGTTGTCGAAAAGCTCGAACGAGAACGAAGCGAAAATGGCATTGATGAAGGCGCGTGAGCTCATGGCGAAGCATGGCATGGGCTATATGGAGCGGCCGGAAATCTCAAAAAATACGGAGAATTTCGTCACCATCACGGCTGGAAAGCCATTTGAGCGGATGTCGCTCGAATATTATTATCTGGCGAATATTCTGAAGGATTTCTACAACGTCAACGTCATTTGGGTTTCCGTGCCGACGAGTTTCAATCCGCTCACGTGGGGGCGAGTTCTGGAGATTTCAGGCACGCCGCTTGATGTGCGTATCGCGTCCTACACATATGATTTTCTCATCAACTATGTGGCGATGGCGTGGGAGAACCTGCCGTTCAGTCTGAAACAGACTGGTGGCGTACGCCGCAGACGCGATTTCTCCATAGGGGTCTATTCGGCTTTTCATGAAGCACTTGCGGCGCAGAATCAACGTCCGGAGATGAAGGCCTTGGTCAAGGTGGAGCATCCCGAACTGGACGCGTATTACGCGAAACGCTACCCGCGTATTCGGAATATTCGGTCAAATGCGACGAAAGTTGATCAGGATGTGCTGGAGGCAGGGGAGAAAATAGGCCGTAAATTGCGTGTGCCCAGAGGAATCGAAAATAATGGAAATGGCCGCAAGATGCTTGAATAAAAGATGATAGAGCGGATGTCGCTTGATGCGACAAGTTGCATGACGGAAAAAAAGCGATACATTATAAATTTTCCTTTCGCTGAAATCATGAAAAAGACACAAACATCCTGCTGAGTCATATCGGCGGTAAGGAAAACCATGTATCTGTATTTCATCCGTCACGGAAAACCAAACTATCAAATCGACCGGCTTGTTCCGGAAGGCTGGGAGCAGGCCCGCGCCGTCGCGCCGCGTATGAAAATCAGCGGCATCGACGAAATCCACGCCTCCCCCATGGGCCGCGCGCAGGAAACAGCGCAACCGACGGCTGAGTTGCTGAATCTTCCCATCATCACGGAGCCGTGGGCGTATGAACTTGGGGAAGAAGCACATACGACGTATCCTGACGGTAAGTCGCGGCTGCTTTCCGCCATGCCGTCCATCTACATGGGGCAGAAGGCGCATCGCGGGATGGACATCGAGGAGTCGTTCGAGAAGATCGAAGGCTTCAAAGGACGCCAGTTTGAAGAACGCTATCATGCGATCGCTGAAGGACTTGACGGTATGCTGGCGAAACTTGGCTATGTGCGGAACGGCGATGGTTTCTACGACACGGTCGCGTTGAACGACCGCCATGTCGCGCTGTTCTGCCACGCGGGCATGATGCGTGTCATGCTGTCGCATCTATTCCACATTCCGTATCAACTACTTGCAGGAACGTTGCAGACGCATTTCACTGGCGTCACCATTGTCCATTTTGCGACAAAACCATGCTACGCGACATGCGAACGGCCCGGTTTCCAATACACGAACGACAATCTCGACGAGATTCCTGACGTCTTTCCATGCCAGCCATGTCTGGTCTCCTACGGCGATATCGGCCATCTATACGTGGAAGAGAAGAATTATCCCGTGCATTATATCCATAGGGATCATTTTTAGCAAGCTGGAATCATAGAATTCCCTTGAGCTTCCGTTTTCGCCAGCAAGATTCGGTCGTCTGGACACATCTTTTCTCCAATTTTGGGTTGCAATCATGCGGACCAGTATATATTATTTATAAAGTAATGGGAATTGGACACTAGGGACAGGCGAGATCACCAATGGAAAAAAAGGAGACAGACATGATTGTTGTCAATACAGAAACCATTCCTGGCAAGATGATTGTGGAACTCAAGGGGCTTGTGCAAGGCAATACTGTGCGGGCGAAGCATTTTGGGCGCGATCTGGCCGCTTCCTTCAAAAATCTTGTCGGTGGCGAGCTGAAGGGGTATACGGAACTGCTGGTGGAGGCACGCCGTGAGGCGGTGGCCCGGATGATCGCGCAGGCGGAGGAGCTCCAGGCAAACGCAATTGTCAATGTGAGATTTGCGACGAGCAGCATCACAGCGGGTGCCGCGGAATTGTATGCGTATGGGACGGCAGTGGTCGTGGTTGACTGTCCAAGCACTGCTCCAAATGCGATCATGGCTCAGCCTCCGATTTCGGATTCAGATGTAGTTTCGGATTCGGCTCAGGCTTCAATCTCAAATCCTGACTGAGGGCATGATGTATGGAAAATGACAATTCCTTCTCTTTGTTCTTTACATTGGGGATCCCTTTGGCGTTCATTGTCGGCTCTTGGCTGATCCATCGGGCGATCGAAAGTTCACGTCATAAGTATCTGGACAATCAGGAGGCGTATTATCGAAACCGCATCAGGCTGACGAATCTGAAGTTGTTTCCAAACAACTGCGACTCTGCTGTGCTTGTTTCCGGAAGTGCCGTCATTGCAAGTAATTATTTCATTTCTTTCGTCTCTCAATTCAAGCATATTTTCGGTGGGGAGATGAAGGGATATACACAGCTTTGCACGGATGCGCGCAGGTTGGCGTTGGTGAGGCTTTTGCAGGATGCAGAGCATGCCGGTGCGAACGTGGTTTACAATGTGCGATTCGAGACGGCGACAATTTCCGCTGGAAACAGCAAGAAGCAGACTGGCGGTGTGGAAATGATAGCATACGGAACGGCTGTGAGAGAATGCCTCCCGATGGCGGTTCCTATTCAATAAGGTGCTTGTATCTAATGTGATATGACATGGATTTAACTAGATGAGTTCCAAGGATAAAGAGCTTTTTTCCGTTGATAACGAAATTGCGGTGCATTCGGAGATCCCGCATGAGCCTGCTTCGGAGAAGAATCCGCAGGCGGAGACGGAGGGGGCACCCGCCTCATCCGACTCCTATTATTTGTCTGTTGCTTTCGAACAGGGGATACCGGGAACGCATACCAGTACATACATGTCCAAACTGGTTGAGGAAGGAGCAAAATACAGTTTCGGTAAGGTGTTGCTGATAACGATCTTGTGTGGTCTGGTTGGTGGCTTGTTATCGGTTCCGGCTGTCTTCCTTCAAGGGAACAACACCAAAATCACGATATTGCTTCTTGTAGTGTTCGGGCCGTTTGTTGAGGAGATGTGCAAGCAGCTTGGAATGATTTTCCAACTTGAGAAGATGCCCGCTTCGGTCAAATACAGCTGGCAGTTCTTCGTGGTGGCGGTTATGGGGGGCATGATATTCAGTGCCTTGGAGAATTTGATTTATGAACATGTCTATCTGGCGAAACTGCCTGCGGAGCAGTTGGCTGAAGTCATGGCCTTCCGCTGGAAATACTGCATGATGTTGCATGTTTGCTGTCCATTGATTTCTGCGTTGGGGCTGCGACGCGTATGGCTGAAGAGCCTGGCGGAAGGTATGCCATGCAAAATCGAAAAGGCGTTCTACTGGTTTGTAGCCGCCATGACCGTCCATGGACTTTATAATCTTACCATGATTATCATGGAAAAGAATCTGTTCAAGGCTGGAGACTGAATAGCTAAAAGCTTAAAGCCTAAAGCTTAAAGCAAAATGCAACACTTCTATGATCGTACTTCGAAGGCAAAGATATGGCATTTGCCGGAGCCGTAGGTGTGATACAGGCGGGAGCTGTGCCATGTGGCTTTCGGAACGAGGCGGACGGCGCGTGTTTCGGCGTCGATTTCGCCGCGGATGAGGCGTTGGATGTTGTCGGTCGCTTCGAAAACGGTCCGCCATGAGCCGTCGTCTTCCTGCACGTCAATCGTGAATTCTTTCAGAACGCAGGTTGGGAAGCCAAACGTTGTGTGTTCGTAGGAGGCGGCGAAGAAAAGCGGCATCGGAATTTTCATGAGATTCGGATTGCCTTCCATGTATTCGCGGTCGAGATCGCTGTCAACGACGAGGCGGAAGGATGAAATGCGCCGTTTTTCAGGGAATGTGCAGACAATTGGAATGTTCAACTTGCCGAAATAACCGTTGTCGTTACCGTCATAGACACGGTCGATGCCGTTGATGAGAGAGGCTGGATTTCCAGTCGAAGACCATTCGGCGTCTTTGCAAATCTGCGGAATGGAACGGGGTACATGCGGCAGGAAGCAATCGTCGTCCAACAGGAGATCCTGTATTTCACGGATGTGCTGTTTGCCTGTTTCACGTGGATTCAAGCCGTATTTGATTGCGACGGATGCGGCGGTTCCGACAGCTTGTCCCATGATGCCGCAAGTGCCCATGACGCGAGCGGATGCGAACGCGATGTGCGATGCACTGAGGTTGCGGCCCGCGAACAGTAAGTTGCTGACATTACGTGAATAAAGCGAACGGAACGGGATGCCGTAAGCTTCCGTGAGACGGCGTTTGAGCAGATGGCCACCTTCGTGGCCGTTCATGAAAAAACCGCCTGGCAGATGGTTGTCGATCTGCCAACCGCCGTAGGCCACTTCGTCGTCGAAAGCCGCACCGCGTTCAACGTCGTTCTGCGTGAGCGTGTAATCGCCGACATAGCGGAGCGATTCGCGTTTTCCGGGAAGGAATCCGACCCATTCCAACTCCCAATTTTCAGCACCATGATCGCCATGGTTCTTCATGTGGTCCCAACAGCCGAAGGCGATTTTAAGCAGTTCATCCCGAACGGTTTCCGTATCGTGAATGGTGTCCTGCAAACCGCCCAGTTCAATCCAGTAGAAATTCGTATTGAGATCCTGCAACATCGTGTGCGGCTTGTTGTTCATCTCTTCGTCCGTCTTGAAATCATAGGCCCATGGCGGTGGCGTGTAGGTGACGGGATGGTCGGTCTCGCGGCATTGAAGCATGAGGCTCATACCCATCGTGTAGGGATCCGCTTTGTCGAGCCCGAACTCTTCGTTGAATTCCGTCTTCGCCTCGCGGCCGACGCGTGTTTCGGCATCCGACAGTGGCGCGAGAATGGAATCGCCTGAACAGTCGGCGAACAGCTTGGCGCGAACGGTTTGCCATGTATAGGTTGTCAGTTGGAAACCAGTGACTTCCATGATTTTGTCACCATCCATCTTCGCCTGACAGCATGCGCAGTTGAGAAGGAGAGTGATATTCGGTTCAAAGCGGACTTTTTCATAAAGCAACGCGTCCCACGTCGTGTAGTTGCGGGACGGATTGCGGTACATGTTTTCGAGGGCGATTTCCTCCATGATACCAGTTTCCTGCAGGTAGGGAACGCGCGTCCCCGCGCCAGAAATCCACATACGGATTTCGGAGGAAGCGTTGCCGCCGAGCACGGGGCGGTCATGCATTAGGACGGTTTTCACGCCATGTCGCGCCGCCGAAATGGCCGCCAGCATGCCTGCCATGCCGCCGCCGACAACGCAGAATTCCGTTTCAATAATATTGTGTTTCAGTTCGCCCATGGTGAAAAACTCCTTGCTATTAAAATGAATGATACATAGTCATAATGTAGTGTTGTTTTCTATGTCGTGCAATCAAAAGAGGGCGTGCATTTGGTCAAATGTGATTTTGTTGAAAAAGATGATTACGGCATTAAGATAATGAAATAACAGATGGTTGTGACTCTTTTTTACATAATTAAAAGGACGGGAACAATGCTAAAGAAAATGACTTGCTGTTTGATGGCGTGCGTTGGGCTGTCGGCGTTTGGGGCGGAATGGGTCTTGAATATGAACCAATCGGGCGATACGGAAATATTGCTTGGCGAAGAGAAGATCGGCGAGATTCGCGCCGTTGTGTTCAGACCGAATTGGCAGGCCAAGCAGTTCGCCGTTATTGCCGACAAGAAAAAGGAGCCTGGGAAGGTTTTCGCGAGAAGCGGCCATGACGGCGCGGCGACGTTGGATTTGACGATTGCCTATGAACAGACGGCTCCAAATGCCGTGTCGTTCCAATATTCGTTCATGCCGCAAGGCGATATGGATGCAAATTCCATCAATGCGCAAATTGTTTTGGCGACGGAATTTACGGCTGGCCGTGCATATGAGACGGACAATGAAAAAGGCGTGTTTCCCGTCAATCATGGCGAAATCCATCTATTGCGGACGAAGGCGAGCCAATTGACGGCGGATACGAAATTCGGCAAAATCGGCCTTAAGTTGGATGGCGGCAATACATTATTAATACAGGACAATCGCCGCTGGACGCATCAGGAGTTTGAAATCCGCATGAGCGTCACGCCGAAAAACGCCGTGATGTCAGAGGAAAACGTTTATGGCTGGAGGGGTGGCGTGGAATACGTCGTGTCGTTCACGGTGACGTTGCCGGAAGCCGTCAAAATCATACAGGACGGGCCGGTCGTCATGAAAGCGGACAACGAGACATGGATTCCACTGAACAATAAGCTTGAGATTGAAAAAGGTTCCGCCATTGATTTCACGGATGTTGTGTCGTTGGATGGTCCCGCTGGAAAATATGGCTGGACGAAAGCCGTCGGGCAGAATTTCGAATTTGAGAAACTGCCCGGCAAGCCGCAGCGTTTCTACGGTGTGAATCTCTGCATGGCGGCGAACATTCTCACCCATGAACAGAGTGACATTCTGGCGGACCGCCTTGCGCGTTTCGGCTACAACACGTTGCGTTACCATCATCATGAAAACCGTCTCATCAAGAACGATCCGAACGATTCGACAATCATCGATCCAGAGAAGATGGATCAATTCGACTACTTGTTCGCGGCGTTGAAAAAACGCGGAATCTATTTCACGACAGACGTTTATGTTTCCCGTGACGTCCGCGCGGCGGAAATCTATCCGGGCGAGACAGGCAATATCGCCATGGATGAATTCAAGAATCTCCTGCCTGTCAACGAAAAGGCGATGGAGAGCTGGAAGAAGTTCGCGCGCAACTTCTTGGGGCATGTGAATCCCTATACGGGACTGACGTTGGCGGAGGATCCCGCCTTGAATCTGCTGTCGATGGTGAATGAAGGCGTCATTTCTGGTCGGGGCGGCGGCAATTTCGTGCCGAAAATGCGTGAGCAATGGCTGGCGGCGTTCAACCAATGGCTGACGGAGCACTATACGCGGGAAGAGATGGCTGAGAAGTTGAAAATCAAGGACTTCCCTGTCAAAGAACTACCGGGAAATGGAACGACGGAAATCGGTAGCGCGTTCAACCATTGCCGTTATGATTTGCATCAGAAAATGTACAAGGAGATGACGCGTTTCCTGCGGGAGGAACTGCATTCGAAGGCGCTGTTTACGGACATGAACAATTCAGGCCGCGAAATCTGGGCGCAGTGCACACGAAGCACGTTTGATTACGTCGATGATCATTTCTATATTGATCATCCGCGTTTTTTGCAGACGGCGTGGCGGTTGCCGTCGATTTGCGATAACAAATCAGTTATCAAGACTGGTAATATCGGCGGTGCTAACTGCGCATTTATCCGTAACTTAGACAAACCGATGACTATCACGGAATGGAACTACTGCGGCCCTGGCAAGTATCGCGGCATCGGCGGTATCGTGACGGGTTGCTTGGCGACGCAGCAGAATTGGGCAGGCCTGTGGCGGTTCACTTACAGCCACAGTGCAGAAATGTTTAAGCCGAACCGCGGGGCGTCCTATTTCGACATGGTGGCGGATCCGTTGAATCAGTTGAACGAACGCGCCATCATCTGCCTGTATCTGCGCGGCGACATGACGCCGGCAGAACACACAGTGGCGTTGACCATCGACAAGGCGTGGACGGCGGACAAATTAGCGAAAGATGCACGTTTCAGCCCTGCGTGGAATGGCTACACGCTCGTCAGCAAAGTCGGTACGGTAGTCGCTGACTCGCAAGCAGATGTGAAGGCGGATGTCACGATTCCCGTGACGCCGAACGCGCCAATCGGCGGGACGGTCATCCGCGCAAAGGATCCGATGAATGCGGATGAGGCTGGCATTGCCTTGCAGGATGTCATTCGCGAAAAGAAGTGGCTGCCGGATGGTAATCGTACAGACTTGCATCGCAAGATCTTCCAGACGGCGAACAATCAATTCATGATTGACGGAGAGACGAATACGATGATTTTGAACACGCCGATGACGTCCGGCGGTTTCGTTGAAAAAGGCGGCGTCATCACGACGGATGTGGTGACGTTCAGCGTGCGCGATGCGGACGCGACGGTGTGGGTGTCCTCCGTAACGAAAGAACCAATCGCGACGAGCCGTCGTCTGGTTCTCAACCATGTGACGGAGCTTCACAACACGAACCAGTTGTATGGCGATCGCGCACGCAAAATCGTGCAGGCGTGGGGCATGACGCCGCATATCCTGCGCAACGGAGCGGTTGATTGCGAATTGAAACTGGCTAAGCCTGAGGAAGTTACGGTGTATCGTCTTGATGTCGGCGGCAAGCGGTTGGGCAAAGTCGCGACAACGGTGAAAGACGGAAAATTGTGTTTCGAACTGCGTGTGAAGTCGCCTGACGGCGCGCAGCTACTGTATGAACTGATTCGCGAATAAAATACGATGCCTGTGGAAAGTCTGCAATTCATTTATAAAAGGTATTGACAATCCAGCCGATGGGCATTATTTTAGACTTGATTGATTTACAACAATGGTGATTTTAGGAATAAGACAAACCATAAAAGGAGCAATGAATCATGAGTTGCACATGCCGTCCTGATTTCAAGAAACTGGCGAATCCGAAACGTTCGTTCCAGGAAGCGGACAAGACCATTCTCGGACAGGTTCCGACAATCGCCATCACGCCCGTATCCGACGGTCGCCGTGGCGCTTACGAAGACAATGTCATCAAGACATGGGCCATTGTCGAGAAGGTCTATGATTTAATTAAGAAGAATGTGAAGACGGTTGATGGCGGCGAAATCAACGTTGTCGTCGCACCGGAAATCGTCTATGGTGCTCGTACGGCGGCTCGTGCGCAGGCGTACTACGCGACGCAGGGCGTCGGCGCGAACATCTGGGTCGGCCGCAGCTGGTCGTATTCCGATGAATTGATGGGCGCAATGATGGGCATTGGCTCTACGGAATGGCAGCAATGCGCATACGGTTTGAACCAGACGGACCGTCCCGGAGCGGTGTGGCTGAAGGCCTTCACGGCAGCCATGGACGAAAAGAAACGGCCGATTTTCTGCGTTTATTCGCCCGATCTGGAAGATGAAGACGGCCCGCTGAACGACTTTGTGGCGACGCGTCTGCTTCGCTTCGCGCGTTGCGCGGCGGCAGTTGCGTATCTGCGCGGCAAGAACTACCTGTCGGTCGGCGGCGTGGCGATGGGCATCATCGGTTCGGATGTCCGCCGCAACATGTTCCTCAATTACTTGGGCATGGGCACGGTGTCCGTTGACATGAGCATCATCACAGGCCGTATCAAGACGAACTTCTTCGATCCGGAAGAAGTGAAGAAAGGCTTGAAATTCCTGCGTCAGTTCAAACGCGTCCATAGCAACAAGCCGAGCGAACGCCGCACGGGCATGTCCAACGACGAATTGGAAGAATTCACGATCAAAATGAGCTGCATCGTGAAAGACTTGATGCACGGCAATGCGAAACTGGCGGATGCCGCCTACGGCAAGAAGTGCGGCTTCGTGGCGGACGTCGAATACGCGCAGGGCGTCAATGCCATCGCAGCCGGTACGCAGGGCCAGCGCCAGTGGACGGATTACAATCCGAACTTCGACGTGACGGAATCCATGCTGAATTCGTCGTTCGACTGGGACGGCTTCCGCGCACCGTATGTCGTTGCGACGGAAAACGATTCGAAGAACGGCCTCGGCATGATGATCGGCAATATTCTGACGGGCGGCGTCCCGCAGATGTTCGCGGATATCCGCACGAACTGGACGCCCGCCTCCATCAAGAAGGCCACAGGCGTCGATGTCTCCAAAATCTGCCCGAACGGCATCATCGACAAACGCAATTCCGGCGCGGCTGCGCTCGACTACGCCGTCGATATCTTCAAACTGGTCAAAGGCAGCGAGAAGATGAGCGTGAATGAAGTCTGGAACGTCATCAAGGCCGACAAGAAGTTGCAGGCCAAATTGATGGAACTGGCCATCGCGAATACGACGTACATGAACGCCGCGTTGACATACTTCCCCGGCGACGGTCTCTCCAGCCATTTCACGACGCCCGGCGGCATCCCGATGACTTCCTACCGCTACAACATGGTCGGTGATCTCTTGACTTGCTCCGTCGTCGAAGGCGAATCCGTCGCGCTGCCGAAGAAAGTCGCCGACCACATCAGCAAGGTGACGGATCCGACGTGGCCCGAAACCTACTGGACGCCGCGCGATATGACGTCGCATGAATACATGACGAACATCGGCCCGAACCATGACGGCAGTTCGTTCGGTCTCGTCGGCGCGGATTTCATCACGTTCAACGCGATGCTGCGCATTCCTGTTGACATGACAAACGTTGACAAGAAGGACATCTTCCGCCCGACAATGTGGCAGCGTTTTGGTCAGGACGACTATCGCGCCTGTGCCGCGCTCGGCCCTATGTATATGTAAGCAAGGTGTGGCGGAGGCGTCCCGCCTTCGCTCGACGGCGATGACGCCGCCGGCACACTGCGGTGCGTGCGTACCGTGCTTGTCCGACGGTGGTGACGCCGCTGGCACACTGCGGCGCGTGCGTACCGCGCTTGTCCGACGGTGGTGACGCCGTCGGCACACCACTGATAGGCGGGAGGATGTTCATGAGACTGTTTTTAACGGTAATTTGTTTATTTGGAGCAATGGAGATTATGGCGAAACATATCGCATATATCGGTACTTACGCAAAGCCGGACGGCGGCGTTCATGTGTTGGAAATCGATGGCGAGACTGGCGCGTTCCGTGAAGTGCGTGTCGTGACGGGCATTGCCGATCCGACGTATCTTTGCATGAACAAAGCGAAGACGAAGGTCTATGTCGGTTGCGGAAAAGTGAAAATCGCGGGAGCTCCCGAAAACGACGGAGGCGTGGCCGCGTTTGACGTGAAGGGCGACAATCTCGTATTCACAAGTTTCCAGTCGTGCCATAGCGCGAAGCCGTGCTATGTGTCGTTGGACCGAAATGAAGGCTATCTCTTCGCGGCGAACTACGGCGAAGGGACAGGCTGCGCGTTCAAGTTGGACGCCAAAGGCGAACTTGTGAAGGAAGTGAAGCATTTCGTCCATACGGGCCGCGGCCCGCATCCGACGCGGCAGGAGAAGGCGCATGTCCATTGGTGCGAAACGACGCCCGACAACAAGACGCTGTATTTCGTTGATTTGGGCATCGATACGGTGAAAGCCTACAATTTCGACAACGGCAATGGCGACTTCTCGCCGCTGCCCGGCCTTGATTTGAAGGCGGAGCCCGGAGCGGGGCCGCGCCATGTGTGGTTCACGCAGGGCGGAAAACGCATCTACGTCGTCAACGAATTGGCCTCAACGGTTACGTTGTTTGAAGAATCCAACGGCGGTTATGCGCGCATCCAGACGGTCGCGATGTTGCCGGAAGACTATCCGAACAAAGACAAAAACACAGCGTCCGCCATCCGCCTGACGGCTGATGGCACGCGGCTTCTGGCCTCCAACCGCGGCCATGACAGCATCGCCGTCTATGACGTCGATGCCGCGACGGGCAAGTTGACGCTGATGGCGATAAATCCGACGCTTGGCCGTGGGCCGCGCGATTTCGAGTTCATGCCCGGAGAGAAATTCGTCTTGGTGGCGCATCAATACACGGACAATGTCGTCTGCTTCGCGTTCGACCGCGAAACAGGTAAGATGTCGCCTGTCGGCGAACAGATTCTCGTGCCGAAGGGCGTCTGCGTGAAAATCGGACAGGAAATCAAATAGTAGCGACGGCGTCCCCGCCGTCGGATGGTGTAACAACGGCGTCCCCACCGTTGAACAGAACAAGTATACAAGGCATTTGAAATGAACATATTGCTTATTGGCGGCGGTGGCCGTGAACATGCGTTGGCGTGGAAGATGCGCCAAAGTCCTTTGGCGGAGAAAATCTACTGCGCTCCTGGTAATCCAGGCATGAAAGGCGTCGAATCCATTCCGCTTGGAACGCTGGAGGAAATGGCGGATTTCGCCGTCAAGAACAATGTCGGTCTGACGATGGTTGGACCGGAAGCAACGTTGTGCGAAGGAATTGTGGATGTGTTCCGCGCCAAAGGGCTGCGCATTGTCGGGCCTGACAAAATTGCCGCACAACTGGAAGGTAGCAAGAGCTTCGCGAAGGATTTCATGAATCGCCATGGTCTGCCGACGGCAAAAGCCGCCGTGTTCGATGCGGAAGCTTCTGCATTGGAATATCTTAAGAAAAACGGCGCGCCAATCGTCGTGAAGGCCGACGGATTGGCGGCGGGTAAAGGCGTCATCGTCGCGATGAAGGCCGAAGAAGCCGAAGAAGCGATAAAGTCCTGCTTCGCAGGAACATTCGGACAGGCTGGAGCTCGCGTATTGTTGGAAGAATGCCTGATCGGCGAAGAGGCTTCCATCATTGCTTTGTGCGATGGCAAGACAATTAAACCGTTGGCGAGTTCGCAGGATCATAAGCGTGCGTTGGATGGCGATCTTGGCCCGAACACAGGCGGCATGGGTGCCTATTCGCCCGCGCCCGTCGTGACGGATGCGATGTGGAAGATCATCGACGAGAAGGTGTTGCAACCTTTCTTGAAGGGCGTCCAGAAGGATGGTCTGAATTTCCGCGGCATCATCTATGCGGGATTGATGATCACAAAAGACGGCCCGAAGGTTTTGGAATTCAACGTCCGTTTCGGCGATCCGGAGACGCAGGCGATTCTCATGCGGTTGGACAGCGATTTGGTGGAGGCGCTGTGCGCCGTCGCGGATGGCCGTCTGGCGGATGTCGAACTGCGTTGGTCCCCGAAGCCCGCTGTGTGTGTCGTCATGGCATCCGCCGGATATCCAGGCAGTTATGAAAAAGGCAAAGTCATTTCCGGTTTGGATGAAGCGGAGGCGACGGGAGCCGTCGTGTTCCATGCTGGAACGAAACTGAAGGACGGCAAAATCGTGACGTCGGGCGGTCGTGTGCTCGGCGTGACGGCGTTGGGCGTGGATGTGGCGGATGCCGTGAAGAACGCCTACAAAGCGGTCGGCAAGATCACATGGGAAGGTGTACAGTATCGTAAAGACATTGCGCACAGAGCCTTAAACCGGTAATGTATAATTAACTGGACTTTCTGGATTTACTGGATTTACTGGATTCACTTGTACCATCTCCAGAACATCCAGAATCTCCAGAACATCCAGAATCATAGCCCTTTAGCCATAAGCGCCGCCTTCGGCGGCTATAATAATATGAATGTTTATTTCTTTGAGGCTTTTGAAGAGGAGCGAGCGGCGTTGGTGAAATACGGCGCCGAATCGCTTGACGCGGGATTTACGTGGAAAACGATCCAGGAGGCGGGCATGACGGAGCCGCCCGCGCCGATCATTTCGGTGCGGACGCAGTCCGCCATTCCGGTCGAATGGGCGCCGAAGCTTAAAGGAATTCTGACGCGCAGCACGGGATACGACCATTTGAGCCGTTATCGCTTGGCGAGCGGTCATGCGGAACTGCCGTGCGGCTATCTGCCGTTGTATTGCAACCGTACGGTGGCGGAACAGGCGTTGCTGTTGTGGATGGCGCTGGCGCGGAAACTGCCTGTGCAGACGCGTCAGTTCAAAGCTTTCAATCGCGACGGTTTAACGGGCCGTGAAATACTCGGAAAGAATCTGCTCGTCATCGGCGTTGGCAAGATTGGCACGGAAATCGTGTCGATCGGCCGTGGTTTGGGCATGAACGTGAAAGGCGTCGATCCCGTCCATCGTCTGGCCGATTTGGAATATGTTTCATATGAAGACGGCGCACCGTGGGCGGACATCGTGGCGGTGGCCATGAAATTGACGCCTGAAAATACAGGCTATTTTACGACGGAGCGTCTTAACTGCTTGAAACAAGGTGCTTTGCTGGTAAATGTCGCTCGCGGCGAATTCACGCCATTGGCGGCGATAGCGGAAGCTGTGAAGAGCGGCCGCTTGGGTGGCGTAGGTCTGGACGTCTATGAGACGGAAACGAAGCTTGGACCACAATTGCGCGAACATCCTGAAAATTGGGAAGGCACGCCATTGCAGTATTTAATGGATGCGGACAATGTCATTTTGACGCCGCACAACGCCTTCAATACGAAAGAGGCTGTTGAACGGAAGTCGGAGCAGTCCGTCCGTCAAGTAACGGAATTTCTGAAGAGCGGCAAATTCATCTGGCCGATTGAATAAAGCATGTCAATCGGCCAGATTTTGTTGGAGCAGTTGTTTTAAATATCCATCACTTTGCCGTTTTTGCGGGATTCTTCCGCCGCGAAGACCATCAGATGGCTTTCGAGCGTTTCATCCGTGCCGGAAAGGATTTTGGATGGATCCTGTTCCGCCACGGCGGAAACGAATGCGTCCATCAAGCCGTTGTCTCCGCCACCGTGACCGCTCAGGATGCCGCCGTCGTTTTTCACGGCGGTGTCGATGACGGTTTTCTTGTCGGTGAGGAAATCGAAGAGCGTCATGGTATTGCTGTCGGTATCGATGGAGCCTCTTGTTCCGAATATGCGCGTCAATCTGCCGCTGTGGGCATTGAAGGCGGTCATCGTCATGGAGACTGTGCTGCCGTTGTCGAAAATCATATTGACTATTTGGTTGTCCACGACGTCGTTGTCACAGGCATAGACGCAACGTCCATACGGCCCGTTGCGCAAAGCGTCAAGAATCGTCTCCCTCGTAACTTCATGGGCGAGAACATTTACGGGCCATCCTGAATGGCCTTTGTCCAAGCGGTCGCGCAAGTAGATTTTGATGGCGGAATAGGGGCAGTTTCCTTCAATTTCCGCCGGGCAGTCGAGACAGCGTGCCGTCGCTCCCTTCGGGGCACATTCGCTGCGAAAATGCTTCAGCGTCCCAAATGACTGGACTTGACGGCATGGACGGTTCATCACGTAACGAAGCCAATCCACGTCGTGGCAGCATTTTGCGAGAAGCATGAAGGAGGATTCCTCTTCATTGCGCCAATTGCCGCGCACGAAGGAGTGGGCCTGATGCCAATAGCCGACTGGTTCCAGATGCTGAATGTTGATGATTTCGCCAATGGCACCGGAGGCTAAAACTCCCTTGAGCTTTCTTGTGTAGGCGGTGTAGCGGAGAACGTGGCAGACTGCGAAGAGGACGCCCGCTTTTTTCACGGCGGCGACGATTCGGCGGCACGATTCAGCAGTCGGAGCCATTGGTTTTTCCAACAGAATGTCATAACCCAGTTGCGCAAAGGCGATTGCAGGAGCTTCATGCATTTGGTCCTGCGTACAGATGAGAACTGCGTCAGCCAGACGCGGGAGGCGTGCGACATCTTCCCAACTGTTGAAGCGATATTCCGGCGGGACGTTGTGCGCATCCCCCACGGCATTCCGCCGTTCTGCAATCGGTTCCGCGATCGCCACGACTTTTGCACGTTCCGGACACTGCAGCACAAATCGTCCATAACCACTTCCGCGTGCACCGCAACCGACAATCAGAATTTTTACTTGTTTCATGAAAGACTCCTGTTGTTCTTCAACTGTCCATAACTGTGTGAAAGACTTGAATAATGTTGGTTTCACGACATCTTGACGGATGGCTGACAAAGAGCCATCAAGATGTGGAAAATTCGTAAGAACATACTATCTCTGTTCTTGTCCAGATTGCAAACTGGACAGGAATGAATTCAAACCAAGACAATTTTTTATGGTCTTAATGTATGTGTTTCATGGCTTCACCGAAAGCACATAGGAAGAAAATCAAATACCCGATGGCGATGACAAAACCGACTGCCAAGAAGATAAGATTGACTTTCGCGAGATTGGCACGGCTTGGTTTGGTATTGTCTAACGCATAGACAATGAGCATCACAAGATTCACGAATGGAATCATTTGCAGAATGAGATAGAGAAACCATTCGCCTTTGGTTACAGTGGGACTGTAGTCTGGCGGCAGTTGCACATAGACTGGCTGGACGGGCGGCTGCCGGTATTGTGCGGAATAGGGAGGTTGTTCGGACATGTATTTTCAATTGAATGTGGTGAAATAAAGCCCGAAACCGAGAGGCTTCGGGCTTTGATACTTTACTGGAATTCAATGATTAGCGGCGACCATAGGCGAAGCCAGCTTGATTCATGTAGATGTAGGAGCGGGTGAGGGAGACGACCATGTCGTAGGGGGAGTTGTCCAGTTCGACGATGATGTTATCGATGGATTCGGGGGCCTCTTCGAGAATGTCGCGGATGTTGAGCTTGCCTTCGCCGAGCGGGCGGAGCGGAACTTTCTGCTCATAGGTGCCTTTCACGATGGTCGGATTGAGGTTCGGCTTTTCGGTCGTGCCGTCTTTCATGTGGAGAAGGATGATGCGGTCGTAGTATTTACGGACCATTTCGGCGGCGTTGTTGGCACCGAAGTTGGATGACCAGTAGGCGTCAAGCTGGAATTTGATGTCCGGGCAGTACTTCAGATAGATGTCATATTTGAGTTCGCCGTCGAGGCGTTCGAATTCCCAGTAGTGGTTATGCTGGAAGAGTTCGATGCCGAGGGGCTTCAGTTTCTGCATCATCGTGTTGGTGGCGTCAGCGGTGCGTTTGATGGCGTCAAGATTTTCGAAATCCTTGGGGCCGTAGCCGCAGACGACGCGTTTGAGACCGAGTTCGCCTGCCTGGTCGATGGATTCGTTGATGTTGTCGAGATTGCACCACGGGCGGTGGGAGGAAGTGATTTCGAGACCGAGATCGGAAGCGGCCTTGTAGAAATCTGGAATGGAGAGGTCGCCGAAGCCGCAGGGCTCGATGCCGATGTAGCCGATGTCGGCGACGGTTTTGAGGACGCTGCGCATGCCGAGCTTTTCGATTTCGTTGCGGAGTGAGTACATCTGTACGGCCAACTTGCGTTTGAACATGGGAATCTCCTTTGCTGTTTTTTAGGTTTGGACAGGTTGAAAATGCTGATGAAATCTATTTTAATATAGTCGCTTTAAATTATACGTGTTGGATTGGATTATTCAATTGGCGTTATGAAAAAAGATTGTATTTCAGAATGTACCAAATGGCGGCCACGCCGTCTTTCCAGCCGATTTTTTTGCCAGCGTCGAATGGGCGGGCATGATAGGCGATCGGAACTTCGTAGAGACGAATCCGCCGTTTGGCGAGTTTGGCGGTGATTTCCGGCTCGAAGCCGAAGCGATTGCATTCCAACGTGAAAGACTTGAAAATATCCGCGCGGATCATCTTGTAGCATGTCTCCATGTCCGTCAGATGCAGATTCGAGAAGACGTTGGAGATGAACGTCAAAATCTTGTTGCCGCTGTAATGCCAGAACGTATCGACGAGAATTTCGCGGCCTGAATAACGGGAGCCGAAGACGGCGTCCGCCTTGTCGTCGATGATCGGCTGGATCATGGCGGGAAATTCGTTGGGGGAGTATTCCAGATCGGCGTCCTGGATGATGACGACGTCGCCTGTGACGTTGGCCTGCGCGGTGCGGATGCCGGCGCCTTTGCCTTGATTCGTCGGATGATGGAAGATGCGGAGGTCTTGCGACGGCGGGAGGCTGTCCAGTAGCTGAGTGGTGCCATCAGTCGAACAGTCATCGACGACAAGAATCTCCAGATCCTTCACGCCGCAGTTGCGGACGGCGTTGATGACATCGACGACCGTGGTGACTTCATTAAATACAGGGATGATGACGGAGAGTCGCATGGTGTTTGGCGGTTGTTATTTGGTTTCCGGATATAAATACTTGAGCATGAGCAGCGTGGCATGGACTTGATGCTGTACGTTGTCGATACGGACGAACGGACTGTTCGGCGCGGCGGTGATGCCGCCATAGGCCTCTGGAACGACGTTCTTCAGACTCATGAGATAGGGGTTGTACTGCATGAACGGCCCTTTGTACTGGCATAGAATGAGTTTCCCCATGATATTGTCAATGACGGACTTAAGCCGTTTTTCTTCCTCTTGTCGGCCCGTCATTTTGGCGATTCGCCACGTGGCGGCGAGGCCTTCGACGGCGTAGGCGACATTGGCCTTTTTGGCTTCCAATTGGTTTTCGTCTATCTGCCACCAGGCGAGGGCCATGGCGGCGTCCGCCGCAAGTTTCGCATGCGGCTCCCATCCCGCTTCGACATATTCCGCGAAGGCCATGGAGCCCCACTGGTAGAAGCCTTTCGTGAGATCTTGGTCGCCGTCGGGTTGCCATGTCTGGACGGTGTAGCGGTGGATAAGACGCGGCAACGCAAAATTGATGCGTCGTATCAAGTCTTTACGGTTGTAGAGCCGTGCTGCCTTGCAGTAGGCGAGAAGCGCTTCGCCATCGTAGTAGGAACTTGGAACGGGTTTTCGAATGCCTGAACTAAGTTCGTAGGCGCGGGACCATGAGCCGTCGTCCAATTCCATCGTCCGAAGAAATTGGAGGTGGGTAAACAGAATGCGTCGGTATTTATCTTTCGTATTCTGGTCCAGATATTTATCTTGCCCGGCGAGAAAATCCGTCAAGGCGAGGCAGAAGAGGGCGACGGTGCCCGAATTCAGATTTTTCTCGCCTGGATAGACGATGACGGTCTCGCCAGTCGGAAGCGTCTTGATGTTCTGGATGAAAAAATCGAAACCAAGAAGGAGGGCGCGGCGTGTCGGTTCGTTGAAGAAATCGCGATTGAGGCAGGCAAGGCCCCAGATGGCACCCGCCTGGCGGACTTGGTTATCGTCGTCAGAAGTCTTTCCGTCGGAAAGATCTAGGAGATATTTAAAATTGCCATCCGCCTTCTGTTGGTTCAGATAGTAGGCACGAGCGGCTTCCAGAGATTGGAGGAGAATGTCCCGCGTGAGAGGCGGTGTCTGGATTTCATGCTGCCACGCGTCCATTGGCGTATAGGCCTGCAACTGCTTTGTCGTTTCCTCCAACGAAACGAAGGAGTTGGCCTGTGCAAACAGGTGACAAGAAATGCAAATTGAAAGAATAAATAAGAATCTAGTCATGTTTCGGTCGTCGATTGTTCAATTGATATTGACAATGGCAAAGAGAGAGATTAGGATTACATTAATACATAATTGTGATTTTTCATGTTGAAACGTGTTTTTTGATTTGGAACGATGGATTTTTCTAGCAGGATGAATTTTCATACGCATACGCGGTTGTGCAAACATGCGGACGGCGAGCCGATCGACTATTGCCGTGAGGCCGTGAAGCAGGGCGTTTCCGTTCTGGGCTTCAGCGACCACACGCCGTATCCCGTGAAACGTTGGGAGACGGTTCGCATGGATTTGGATCAGATGCCGTTGTATGTCAACGGGATAGAGGCCGCTCGCCGGGAGTTCCCGCAATTGCGCATCATCATGGGTATGGAATGCGAATACGATCCGGCCTATGCGAATTTCTTCAAAGACGTTCTGATGGGCGAATACGGTTGCCGCTATCTGGTTGGCGCCATCCATTCGTATGTGGACCGAAACGGCGAATGGCAAGGACTTTACGGCTATCGCATGACGGACGAGAACCTTCGTGATTTCGCAGATTATACGGTGGCGGCCATCCAGAGCGGATTGTATTTGTTCATGGCGCATCCAGACGTTTTCGGCGTGAGCTATGAAGGATGGACGGCGGAGGCGACGGCCTGTTGCCGTGAAATCTGCAAGGCGGCTGTCGCGGCGGATATGCCATTGGAAATCAATGGCTACGGACTTCGGAAAAAGCCGAAACAGGATGAAGGAACCATGCGGCCGCAGTATCCGTTGGATAAATTCTGGGAAATCGCGGGCGAAGAAGGCGTGAAGACCGTCGTGAACAGCGACGCGCATCGTCCAATCGATGTCTGGAGCAACACGGATGATTGTGTTGACTGGGCGAAACGCCATGGTGTGGAGGTTGTGAACGAGTTGATTGCCGAAAAAATCGAATAATGCAAAAAAGGACAGAAACAGAAGATGTTTGACAAATTACGTGAATACGGCGTCGTGCCAGTCGTGGCAGTTGACAGCGTTGACGACGGGATGCATCTTTGCGAGGCTCTTATTGCGGGCGGCCTGCCTGTTGCGGAAGTGACGTTTCGGACGTCGGCCGCGGCCGACGTCATCCGCGAGGCTCGTGTACGTTTTCCGGAAATGATTCTGGGTGCGGGAACGGTTTTGACAGTTGACCAAGTGAAACGTGCGAAAGCGGCGGGAGCTGGCTTCGCCGTGGCGCCCGGTTGCAATCCGACGATTGTGAAAGCCGCTCAGACCGAAGAACTTCCGTTTGCTCCCGGTATTTGCACACCGAGTGATGTCGAACGCGCCGTCGAGCTTGGATGCAAGCTGTTGAAATTCTTCCCGGCGGAAGTTTCCGGCGGTGTTCCGATGTTAAAGGCGTTGATTGGCCCGTACGGCCATCTGGGCATCGGTTTCTGTCCGACGGGCGGTGTGACGACGGCCAATCTGAAGGATTATCTGGCGTTACCGCAAGTGGCGTTCGTCGGCGGCACATGGATTGCGAAAAAAGACTTGATCAAGGCTGGCGACTGGGCTGGCATTACCGCATTGGCAAAGGCGGCTGTCGCCGCCGCAAAGCGTTGAATCAAGAGAAATTAGGAGAATAGGAATGAAACCCACATTGTTGGTATTGGCGGCTGGTTTGGGCAGCCGTTATGGTCAGGGCATCAAACAGATGGATCCCGTCGGCCCTGATGGTGAATTCGTGTTGGACTATTCGGTCTATGACGCATATCGGGCTGGTTTCGGTAAAGTCGTGTTCATCATCCGTCAAGATTTGGAAGAAGATCTCCGTAAACATTTTGGGACCAATCTGGATGGTCGGATGGACGTCGAATACGTCGTGCAGGACAAGACCGTCCTGCCGGGCGGCGTCACCTGCCCGGCGAAGCGTGAGAAGCCATGGGGCACAGGCCATGCCATTTGGAGCGCGCGGAACGCGATCAACACGCCATTTGCCGCCATCAACGCAGATGACTACTACGGAACGACTTCCTTCGAACTAATGGCTGAATTTCTGCAATCGGACAAATGCGGCAATGCGCAGTTCGGCATGGTCGGTTTCGAATTGAATAGAACACTCTCCGCGAATGGAACTGTTTCGCGCGGAATTTGTCAAAAGTCCCATGACGGCTATCTTACAACTGTCGTCGAACGGAAGGGCATCGAAGCCAGCGGAAATGCCGCGCGTTGCCTGGATGACGACGGCAAGACATTCATCCCGCTGACAGGGCGGGAGACGGTGTCCATGAATTTCTGGGGCTTCACGCCTGCGATTTTCGGCCATCTGGAAAGCCAGTTTGCTGAATTCTGGGCGAAGAGCTCCCATGATCCGAAGGCGGAGTATTTCATTCCGACGGTTGTCGATACGCTGATTAAGCGCGGCAACGCGACGGTTCGCGTATTGGAGACGACAGACCATTGGTTTGGAATGACATACGCGGAGGATCGCGCCATTGTCAAGGAGAAGTTGAAGGATCTGACCGCTCTCGGCCTGTATCCGCAACCGCTCTGGCAGGCCAAGAACTGAGTGTTTATTTCATTATTATAATTTGGTAAAAATTAACAGCAAAAGGAAAACGACCATGAAAGAACTGTTCAAGCTTGTTGCTCCGAAGACCGTCCCAGTTTTGGATCCGGATTTCAGACCTCCAGTTTTGGCGAATCGCGCGTTTTTGGCGGAAGTCGATGCCACGGGCAAGGCGGTTCCGTTTATCATCGCTGTCGAACGTGATCAGAATCGCGTTTCCCGTTTCGCAACGCGTGTCTTCCCGATGGATCATCCACGAGCGGGTGCGAACTATTTCTATGTTGAACGTATCTTGAAGTTCTTGCTGTGGCAGTTCGGCGGCTGGAAAGTGACGATTTTCGGCCCGAAGGAATTGGTCGGCTATCTGGCGTCCTGCTACACCAATACGGGTATCCGCCGTTTTGACGCGGAATTCTGGGGTGACCAGACCTATGAGCATGAGATGCAGATTATCCATGTCGCTCGTGAAGAGGATCTTCCGGCTGAGAACGATGGTGCCGGTAGCGCTGTCGAACTGGATTGGAAGGGATGGCGTATCGGTTTCGATCTTGGCGCGAGCGACCGCAAGGTGGCTGTCGCGAAAGACGGCAAACTGGCTCTGAAGGCGAATGGCGAACCTGTTCTTTCCGAAGAATATGTGTGGGATCCGAAACCCCAGACGAACATCAAATATCACTATGACGAGATCAACTGGGTTCTGAAGGAAGCCGAAAAGGCCATCAAGGCGATTGATCCGCAGGCGAAGGTTGAAGCCATTGGCGGTAGCTCCGCCGGTGTGTATGTTGACGGCCGTGTCCGTGTGGCGTCTCTCTTCCGTGGCATCACGCCGCGTGAACGTTTCGATGCGGAAGCCGCGCCGATCTTCAAGGAAATCGCCAAGCAGTGGGGCATTCCGCTCCGTCTGGAAAACGACGGCGACGTGACGGCTCTGGCCGGATCCATCTCGTTGGGCGACGGCGCCGTGCTCGGCCTCGCCATGGGATCCTCCCTGGCAGGTGGCTATGTCGATGACAAACGCGCCATCAAGGGATGGATGAACGAACTGGCGTTCGCTCCTGTTGACTACAATCCGCTGGCGGCCACGGACGAATGGTCCCGCGACTTCGGCGTTGGCGCGAACTACTTCTCGCAGCAGGCGGTCGCCCGTCTGATCGGTCCGGCCGGCCTCGAAGGCGAAATGGCCGGAATCGATGCCGGTGCCTTCCCGCTCCGTCTGAAACGCGTGCAGGAACTCATGGAGAAGGGCGATGCCCGCGCTCGCAAGATCTATGAGACGATCGGTGTATATCTTGGTTATACGGTTGCGCATTACGCGGACTTCTACAAGCCGATCCGCCATGTCGAAGTTCTTGGACGTGTCGTCACCGGCGAAGGCGGCCAGATCATCCTGTCGATCGCGAAGAAGATTCTGGCGGATGAGTTCCCCGAACTGAAGGGTATCAACTTCTACGAACCGGACGAACGCGAAAAACGCCATGGCCAGGCGGCCGCCGCGGCCAGCCTGCCGTTGACGAAATAATCCTTTTATTTCCAGAGAGATAGCTATGACGACGAAAGAACGTGACGAGTATATCGCCTCGCAGCTGAACGCGGGCGTGTCGTTGTCGGATGTGCAGACGAAACTTGCGCAGGAATACGGCGTGAAGATGACGTATTTTGAATTGCGCATGTTGGCGATGGGGCTGGCGGTTGACTGGGAGAAACAGGACAAGCCGAAACCCGCGGCGACGCCCGCCCCGGTCGTCGCCGTTGCGCCGCAGGAGGCCACGGCGAATGACGGTACAGTTGCAGATGACAACGCTTTTGACACTGAACCGGAAGCGGAAGATGTTGAACCGGAAGCGGATGATGACGAAGAAGAAGAGGCCGCCGATGACGAAGAGGCGGCCGAGGGCGAGACGAAGATCGTGTTGGACGAGACGCCCCATCCGGGCGCCGCGTTGAGCGGCACGGCCGTTTTCGCCAGCGGCGCTTCCGGCAAGTGGGCCTTGTCCCGCAACGGTCGTCTTGGCTTCGAGCCGGACGAAGGTTCCGCGGAGCCTGACGAAAATGATTGGCAGCTGTTCCAAGTGGAGCTCCAGAAGACGATTCAGAGCATCGGTGGCGAAGAGGATGAGAACACGACGGTCGTGGACGTTGACAAGATTGTCCGCCCTGGTGTGCAACTATCTGGCTCCGTTACGTTTGCGTCTGGCGCGAAGGGAACATGGTACATCGGTCAGCGCGGCCTTGGCGTCGAGCCGGCCGAAGGATCTTCGAAGCCTACGCAGAAGGATGTGATACTCTTCCAGCGGAAGCTTCAGGAGGTTCTGCAGAAGCAAGGCTATTAATCACTAAAGTATATAATAAATCGGCAGGGCGATTAAAATCTCCCTGCTGATTTGCGTTTATGGCAATCGGAGCTATATTAAACATTCTGTCGATTTATAACTAAAAGTCATTTGTGTGTAGAAACGTTAAGGAAAAGCAATGTCTGTCAAAATAAGACTACGCAGAACCGGCAAGCTCAACCAGGCTTGCCATCGTATCGTTGTTTGCGACGGCCGCAGCCCGCGTGACGGCCGTTTCATCGAAGTGATTGGCTATTACGATCCGCGCCATGCAGACGAGAAGATCAATTTGGAACGCGTTGACTACTGGATTCCCCGCGGCGCTCAGCCGAGCGACACGGTGAAGAAGATCATCGAACGCGCCCGCACGGGAAAGAAGCTGGTCAAGACGGCTCCTGCGGCCGAGGCATAAAACGTAGGGCGGCAAGATGGCGTTTTCATTCTGGAAAAAGATGTTTGGCGACCAGGCGCAGTCTGGGCAGGCCGGCTCTGCTGTGAAGGCGGCGGAGGCTGCGGTTTCCGCGGAAGAGAAAGAAGAGAAAGTGGAAACGCCCGTCAAATCTGAAGTGGTCGTTGACGACGTGGAAGTGAACGTTCCCGTCGCCGAAGAGGATGCGGTTGCCGAAGACACTTTGAAGAAAGGCGTCTCGGACAGCAAGGTCACCAAGGAGGGGCTGGAGGATTTTGTCGCCTTCGTATCCCGTTCTTTGGTTGACAATCCGGAGGCCGTTCAGGTTTCGACGTTGGAGAAAGATCGTTTGAGCGTGATTCAGATTCGTTGCGAGAAGCGCGACATCGGCAAGATCGTCGGCAAAAACGGCAAGACCATCGCGGCCATACGGACGCTGGTGAGCGGTGCAGGCGGGCGGATTGGATTGCGCATGACGGTGGAAGTGCTGGATTGAGTCCGGCAAGTCTCGTAAAGGACGGGAGAGTGTGATGCGGTTTGATATCGTAAGCCTTTTTCCGGAGATATGCGAGGCGTCGCTGGGGGAGTCGATCATCGGCCGTGCGAACCGCGCGGGGCTGGTGGAGATTCACTCGGTGGATTTGCGTTCATACGCCCATGACAAACGTGGGACGGTGGACGATACGCCGTACGGTGGCGGAGCCGGAATGGTTCTGCGGCCGGAACCGTTGTTCGAATGTGTGGAGGACCTGAGGACTCCGGAAGCCCATGTGGTTCTGATGACGCCGCAAGGCAGTCGTTTCACGCAGAAGGACGCGGTGAGGCTTTCGAAAGAGAAGCATGTGATCATCGTATGCGGGCACTACGAGGGAGTTGACGAACGTGCCCGGCAGGCGTTGTTCGACGAAGAGTTGTCATTAGGCGACTTTGTCTTGACGAACGGTGCCATCGCGGCGGCGGTTGTCGTGGATTCAGTGGTTCGGCTTTTGCCGGGCGTGCTGGGAAGCGACGAGTCGTCGGTGGAAGAGTCTTTTGGTGGCGGCAGCCATTTGCTGGAATACCCGCAATACACGCGGCCGCCGGAATATCGAGGTATGCCAGTTCCGGACGTGCTCCTGTCCGGAGACCATGAACAGATCAAGCGCTGGCGGTTGGAGCAACGCTATGTCCGCACCTCGGGCCGCCGTCCCGATCTGCTTGGTCAAGGTGAACAGGAATACAGGTGACAGTGATGGAAAACAACGAAGAGAAGAAAACGGGAATGAGTTTGATTGAGCAGTTGCGCCGTGAGAATTTGAAGAAAGACGTTCCGGAATTCTCGGTTGGCGATACGCTGGAAGTCGGCGTGAAGATCATTGAAGGTGGCAAAGAGCGTGTCCAGGCCTTCCAGGGCGTTGTGATCGCGCGTGATGGCGGCGGCATTGCCGAGACGATTACGTTGCGTCGCGTTTCCCACGGCCAGGGCGTGGAACGTATTTTCCCGATCCATTCCCCGCGTATCGCGAGTTTCAAGGTTTTGCGTCAGGGCCGCGTCCGCCGTGCGAAACTGTACTATCTGCGTGATCAGGTCGGTGCCGCCGCGAAGATCAAGGAAAAGAGACTGCACTAAAAGCCCTTTTAAAAACTTAGGCTTTTTTCGGGGAAGGATTAGCAATTAGTCCTTCCCCTTTGCGTTTATGGGGAAGACGGATTTGTTCAGATTTGAACGGGAGGCGAAGGCCGGACGGCCTGAGCTGGTGATCGCTGGAGTTGACGAAGCCGGCCGCGGGCCATTGGCGGGGCCAGTTGTCGCGGCGGCCGTCATTCTGCCGCCAGAAGAGGAGTTCGACCTGCCGGTGAATGATTCGAAGGCGTTGGACGAGACATTTCGAGAGGAGCTTGGAGAGAGGCTGCGTTCGGATTCGCGCGTCGTGTGGGCTGTTGCGGAGCGTTCCGCCGCGGTGATCGACCGCATCAATATTTTGAAGGCGACGCACGAGGCGATGCGGGAGGCCGTCATGTCGCTGAAAAATCGTCCCGGTCTGGCCTTCGTCGATGGTTTGAAAGTGCGTGATTTTCCCGTGGAGGCGCGGTTCATCGTGAAGGGGGATGCGTTGTCCGCCAGCGTGGCGGCGGCGAGTATCATTGCGAAAACGCACCGTGACCACCTGATGGTGGAATTGGACAAGCAATATCCGGGGTATGGCTTCGCAAAGCACAAGGGATACGGTACGGCGCAACATCTGGAGGCCTTGCGCAGGCTAGGGCCATGTCCAGAGCATCGGAAGACGTTCGGTCCCGTCGCGCGGATCATCTCCCCGCCGCCGGAGCAACTTGAGTTCGACTTGTAGTTGCTGATAAATAGGCATCCATGTCATGATTGACTAGAAATGAGCGGAGTCAAATCGTTATTGAAAAAAGTGAATCCTTCGGCCGTGCAGGTCGTCTCCCGCCTGGTTCAGAGCGGATATGAGGCGTATCTGGTCGGCGGGGCTGTGCGCGACCTGCTTCTAGGTTGCGAGCCGAAGGATTACGACATCACGACGAATGCGACGCCGGAAGAGGTACGAACCATCTTCGGCCGTCGCAACTGCATGGTGATCGGTCGCCGCTTCCGTCTTGCGCAGGTCCGTATCGGCAAAGAGGAATTTGAAGTAAGTACGTTCCGCCGTAAGCCAACGCAGGAGGAGCGTAAAGGACGCTATGAAGATGACGGCGTGATGATCTGGAGCGACAATGAATTCGGTACATTGGAGGACGATGTCCAACGGCGCGACTTCACGGTGAATGCCCTCTATATGGATTTGGTCGGATCGCGCGGCATCATCGACTATACAGGCGGCATACAAGATTTAAAGGACGGCGTCGTGCGGACGGTTGGCGATCCGGAAGAGCGTTTTGAAGAGGATCCTGTGCGCATGCTGCGCGCCTTGAAACTGGTCGGCCAGCATGGTTTCCGTCTGGATGATGCAACTGCTGCCGCGTTGGAGCGGAAGCGCGGCATGATCACGCTGTCATCCGTGGCGCGTCTCTACGAAGAACTGTTGAAGATTTTCTTCACAGGCAAGTCGTTGCGGATTCTGACGGCGTTCCACAAGTATGGCTTCCTGATGCATTTCTGGCCGATGATGGATGAAATTTGGGACAAGGCCGATGGCGTGATCACGCGGCGACTGTTGAAGCTGCGCGATGAGGCTCTGTCCTCTAGCGATTATTCACATTCCAAGGCGTTGGCATTGGCGACGGCCTGCCTGCCCGTCGCATTGCGGGCCATGTGTCCGGCAGACGGTGAAGAAGATAATGCCAATCTGAGCGACCGCGGGCGGATCTGCCTGAACGTCGTGCGTGATTTCTACGGAATGTTTGTCGTGCCGCGGCTCTATACAATCCGCGTGAAGGAGATTCTTATGCTGATTCCGTTGCTGAGCTCTCCTGAAACGGCGCCAAAAGGCTATCATAACCGCGAATATGTCTATGGGCGGTTGTTGTTGACATTGCTCGTGAAGGCGATGGGCTGGAATTCGGAAATCTATGAATCGCTGCCTGATCCGGATACAGCCATGAGCATGAAACGCCGTCGCCATCGGCATTGACCTACCGCTTCGCGGAGCTAAAAGCTTAAAGCTGAAAGCTTAAGGCGAATGCAAATTTGCGGCGCTAAAAGCTTAAAGCGAATGTAGATGTGCGATGAAAATGCTGTTGTCGCTACCGTATTCCATACAACGGCGGAAATTGCATGGATCCGGCCCGGTCGTCTGCATCCATTCGGCGGCAACAACAATTCCCTCTGTTTCCGAAAGCTTTGTACAGCAGAAGTTTCCAAGCCGTGCACCGCGTGCGGGCACGGTGATTTGCTCCGTGTCTCGAATGACACGGAGGCGTTCTGTATTGATTTCCGCGATGAAGAGTGGCGCACGATGGCGGAAGATATGGTCGTTGAAGCCTGCGCGGCGTGTATAAATAAGGTAAAGCTTGCCGCCAAGCGACAGCCAATGCTGTTGCGTGTTGTAGGTGCCGAGCGGCGTTCCGTCATCGAACAGCCATTCGATCGGCTCGCTGAAATGGAGGCCGTCCTTTGAAACGGAGATATAGGATGTTTCATCGTGGCGGATGCAGAGATAGAAGGCGTCCTGATGGTGGACGATGGACGGTTCACCGAAGCCGCGCGCTGTGTCAGATTTGAGCAAGTTGCCATATTCGAGTAACTTAAGATTGTCACCGTCAAACGAACAGCGCATGACGAATGCCGCATCTTTTTTCGTTGGCATTCTGACGTAGGCCGGAATCAGCAGCGTGCCGTCTGGATTTTCATGGATTTGCGAGCAGCCCGCGCCGCAGTTTGAGAAACCATCGGGCATATCGAGAAGACGGTATGGCGTCCATGTATTGTTTTCTGCATTGAAGACGCTCCATGATGTGTGGCGTGGCCGCAGGCCGGGCAGGATTTCATCATTTTTGTAGATGACAGTATGTCCCGTGAGGAGCAACTTTTGGGTGGCGTTATGGAAGAAAGGCGTCGCGTCGCACATGGCGATTTCCGCGCCGTCCTCCCATGGACGGCGTGAGAGAGACGGGCAGGGCGTGATAGGCGACCATTCGCCTTGCGAATTGCGGATGGTCATTTCCAAACCGGAGAAGATATCGCTTCCAGAGAGACGAAGCTTCTGCATGGTCATGACCATGCGTCCATCCGGCAGTTGCGCGGCGCGGGCATGGACATAGCAATAGCCAGATTCTGGTGAAAAATGCGTGTCTATTCGTTCTAAATTAATGGAAAGCATATAGTTCCTTGAGTGTAAAAGAAATATAGATGTGTTATATCGTCTCAGTTGTCATCTCTGTAATCGTTCGCGTCATATTCTTTCCTTCTGCTTGTCTTTTGGCTGTTTAGCTTGCGTGAACGACCACTTTTTTTGAAAAGAAAGTAGATACCGACAATACCGACGAAAAACAATCCGAAGATGATCCAAGTTTTATTAGAAGATGCCATCGGCGTCCCCGCCGTTGGCGAAGGAGGTGCCATCGGCGTCTCCGCCGTTGGCGTGGGTGGTGCCATCGGCGTCCCCGCCGTTGGCGAAGGCTGTTCATGTGACTGATGAACGGTTGGTGCAACGGCTTCTGTTACCGCTTTCGTCGTCGAATCAGTGGCTTGTGGCTTGATGTCGTTTTCGTCCTGGTGCAAGGCGATGATGGCGTTGGCGAAAAACATGTAGCTGTCCTTCAGGGCGGTACTGCCTTTCAGTGGATTCTGGTCTTCTGTATTTTCGAAAGGAAGCAACGTCGTCTTGTCCATCAGCTCTTGGAAGGAGTCTTGGATTTTCATTGTGAGAGCACTGTCGCATTTGGCTAGAAATCCGCCGTTGGCGCTCGCCATGATCTGCTTCTTACAGACGACAATGAGACCGTAATTGCCTTTTACGTCGTTTGAAAACTCCCAGCCGCTGTAGATGGCGCGGATGAATTCAACGCTTTTCATGTCGCCTTTCGTCTCGACGCTGACAAAGACAAGCTTGGAGGCGTATTTGGATTGCAGTTTCAATCCCATGAGTTCGATGGAGACTTTGTCTTCAGGCGTCAGCATGTTGGCGTAGTCATAGACGATGGCCTTATCCGCAGGTTTGGGCGGCACTTGCGCGAACGTGCCTACGGTGAGAAAAGCAAACAGGAGGGTGAACAGAAAATGCTTCATCATTATTGTCCGATAAAAAACGATTTGAATGGAAACAGTTCGAGGTCAAGGCGTAATATTCACCACGTAGTAGGTATAGTCACCGTATTGTTTTCTTACGCTTAGGCTAGTTTGGAAGTCAAAGGAGACTTTTTTCAAAATGTCTCTCGCCTCCTCTTCGCTTCTTGATAGTATTTTGATTTTCACACCATGCTGTCGTGCCAATTCAATGTAACTGCGAGGTAACCACTCGACATCCATCACAGCTTTGAATCTGTTTTTTAGCCAAGCCAAGTCGTAAATTTGGCAGTAAAATCCAACTGATGGAACCCAATTTCCGTCAATGAGAGTAACAGCCTCCCCTGTTTCCTTATATTCCGCAAGGATGATACTCGCCACATCGTAGAAAATCCCTCTGCCACGCCAGCGTTGGACCAGCAGGTTTTGACAGGGGCGAGAATAATCGGAGTCAGCGTACTTCACATACAGATCGCAGCCTGCATTCAGCAAAACTGCCAAAAGAACTGTAAGCACAATTTGCTTCCAAAAGGACATCTTCCCCAAAACAGTGTCAGTGCTCATGACTGTAAAAGTCAATGGCGCAAGCATCAGGAGGAACACACGGGGGAATGGATAATGGGATGTAGGGATACTGCAAAGCAACAGTCCGAGAATGACTGCTATCACCGACAACGCCAGCAAAGACGGATACAGCTCCAATACATCACATTCAGGAACAATGTTTCTGACGCGAATGGCTTTCAGGATTCTCTGCAAAGCCTGCCAGAGGAGAACAGGAATGCCAATGGAGAAGATTCCACAATGAAAGACGATAGCGAGGGAAATGTTCCCGATGGTTTTCCAAAAGCTATCCCATCCGCCAGCGGCCTTCGCCGACGCCCAAAATTGACTGCCCAAGGTTAGATAATAACCTCCCCCCAGAAAAACTCCAATGAACACTGGAAACACCAGACGCAATGCGGAACTGACTTTTCGCGTCGCAATCCAATATGCCACGCACATTCCCGCTCCAACAGCCGCAGGCAGCATAACCGACGAGGGCATTGCGAGAGGCAGAAGCAAGGAAAGCAAAAAGACGGTAAGTCCATTCCATACTGTCATTTGCCTCAATCTGTGAAGACTTGCCGCAACAAGCGCAATGCCAAGGAAAAAAATCAGCGAGTATCCCCTGACTTGCCATGCAAAACCACTATACACTGGACTTAATGCGATCAGCAAGGCTGCCAGCCAGGCCTTTTTTTCTCCAATAAACTTCCTCCAATGGTATAGAACGATCAAGATGGAGCCAATTCCGCATAGCAACGATGGCAATCGAGTCAAGCATTCCATGATCAATCCTTTCTTTCCTATGACTGCCAGCCATAACCAGTATATAGCATTGGAGAGAAAATGGTTGTTCGCCATGGAATAATCACGAAATATCTGAAATATATTATCCTTCTGTATGACATACACTGACAATGAAATAGCCTCGTCATAAAGATAATTCCCGGACAGGAACGGGAATATCCTGATCAAAAACAGCCCAAGCAAAGCAAACGTCCACATCTTGTTTGAGGTTGACTGTTTGTTATTTGCGATTTGCTCCTTATTTGATATATCGGGATTGACAGTATCTATGCGCATTTGATGAATAACCCCTTAAAAAAGAAGTAGTGCAAAAAACACTACTGTCCGATAAATAATGTCTTGAGTGGAAATGACGCAAGAAAGGCGCTCAATTAGCGAAGCGCCAAAAGCTTTAGTTCCAGAGCCATATCCTTGAACCAAACATTACCATACCATATTTTCCCATCTTTTCCAGTTCATCCCCCGACATAGTCTTGGGAAGTCGGGGGAGGGGAAGGCATTGATGGATGAATCATATGAAAAACACTCCATGCAACTTGTAAACATGTCATGGCGAAGTATTATGACAATGGCTTGATGGCGTTTTTGAAAACTCAATCATTTAGGAAATTAGTTATGCATGACAATGACAATATCGTTTTGGAAGAGCGGAAGATCGGTTTTGCGGGGAATGTGAATTTCGTCCCGTATTACACAAACAGTTCATGGAATGCGACGGATGACGCGTTCTATTTCTTCACCATGCCGTGCGACGACGTGACGCCTACGCTTTGCGTTTATCATGTCGATAAGGATGTTGCTGAAAAGCTTTTTGATTTGGAATTCTTCAAGTTCAAAAAGGACAGTGTGGATTTATTTCCCGCCGTCATCCTTCCCAATCGCGGCTTGATGATTTACGGAAATGACGAGAGGATTGCTGTCGCCGATCTGAAAACCGGTCGGCAGGAAATCAAGATAACGCTGGAGAAAAAGCACATTCATGGTTGTTGTATTTCTCCTGATGAACGGTATTTGTGCTATGGAGATTCCGATGACTACGCTGTCACGGACATCCATGTTGTGGATACTATGGATGTTGAATGGAAAGACGTTGTTGTCAAGACGGTAGGCATGCACGCCAACCATTTCCAATTCTTCCCGAACGGCAACGAAATCCTTTTCGCACACGAAGGCGCGACTGAGAAGATTCCGGACAGATTGAACTGGCTCAGTTGGAAGACTGGCGAGACACGTTGCTTGCATCGCCATATTTTCGATAATCAAGGCCATCAGATTGAATGCATCGGCCATGAGCAAGTCGCTGGAAACAAAGTGCTTGCCGTCCGTTTCCCCGTCTCGCAAATGGAATTCGGCATCATCGTGGTCGATCCAAAGACCGATTTCTGCGAATTGGTGGATCAGGGCGACTACTGGCATGCATCGTCGGACAAAAGTGGTGATTATTTTGTCATGGACACCATGTGGTGGGGGAACAGCCGCCGCCGTACGGGCGGTATTTTCGACATCACATTGTTTAACATGAAGGAACACAAACGCTTTGTCTTGAAGACATTCGAGGCTGGTTCTATAAACAACCAGATGTATCATCCGCACCCGCATTTCGACGGCACGGGAAAAAAGATCCTCTATTCCGTACATCCCAAAGGGACCGAAGAGTGCCATCTCGAACTACTGCTGCTCAAATGAGAAAAGCAAAACAGGCCGCCATGCGAAAACGCGTGGCGGCCTGTGATTTTTTTGGGCGATGACGTGATTACAGTCCGACGGCGGCGCGGACTTTCGCCATCGTGGCGTCGGCGACCTTGCGGGCGCGGCTTGCACCGTCCTGAAGGATGTCCTCGACCTTCTGCGGGTTGGCGAGGAGCTCCTTGCGCTTTTCGCGGGCCTCCGCGAAATATTCCGTGTATTTCTCAAACAGAAGTTGCTTGGCGTGGCCGTAACCGAATTCCGGATTCTCCAGATAATTCTTGCGGAGGGCTTCAAGTTCCTCCGGCGTGGCCATCAGCTTGTACAGCGCGAAGACGTTGCAGGTGTCCGGATTCATCGGCTCGCCCATGGGAGTGGAGTCGGTCTTGATGGACATGAATTTCTTGCGGACGGGCTTGCCTTCGCCGAACAGTTCGATCGTGTTGTTGTAGCTCTTGGACATCTTCTGTCCGTCAAGACCGGGGATGACGGCGACTTCGGTGGAGATGTACGCGTCTGGAACAGTCAGAATGTCGCCGAAATGATTGTTGAAGCGGATGGCGAGGTCGCGTGTGACTTCGAGATGCTGCTTCTGGTCTTTTCCGACGGGAACGAGTTCGGACTGGTAGAGGAGGATGTCGGCGGCCATGAGGGCAGGGTAGGCGAACAGGCCGTGATTGGCCTCAAGGCCATGGGCGAGCTTGTCCTTATAGCTGTGGCAGCGTTCGAGAAGACCCATTGGGCAGATGCAGGAAAGGAACCATGCAAGCTCTTGGACTTCAGGAACATCAGACTGACGGAAGAAGACCGTCTTCTGCGGGTCGATGCCGGCGGCGAGAAAATCGACGGCGACACCGAACGTACGTTCATGCAGATCCTTCGGATCGGGCATGGAGGTCATCGCATGGTAATTGGCGATGAAATAAAAGCATTCGTTGCCGCTGTCCTGCAACGTGACGGCGGGGCGCATGGCGCCGAAATAGTTACCGATATGGAGGGTTCCGGACGGCTGGATGCCTGTAAGAATTCTTTTGCTCATATTAGTGGTTAGTTTTTAGTGGTTAGTGAGTTTCGCTTTCTGCTTTAAGCTTTTAGCTGTTAAAAAACTTGCGTTTGTTTTTCTTGCCCGATGGTCGTCGATTCTTCATGGCCTGGCCAGACTTTGACGTCGTCGGGGAGAGTGAACAGCTTCGTGCGGATGGAATGGAAAAGCGTCTGGGCGGAGCCGCCGGGGAAATCCGTCCTGCCGTAGGTGCCTTGGAAGAGCGTATCGCCGGAGAACAGCTTTTTTTCCTCTTTAAAATAGAAGCAGACGCCGCCAGGTGTATGTCCTGGAGTTTCAATGATTTCGTACGGATGATTCGGCAGTTGGGGCGGCGTATCCACTGGTTGCGGGAGATTTTCAGCGGCGGGAAGCCACGGAAGGATGGCGTTGTCTGGACTGAGATACATGGCGCGATCCGCCTCATGGATCCAGACGGGCAGATTGAAGGCCGCCGACACGGCACCGACGCCACGAATGTGATCGACATGCGCATGCGTCAAGAGGATGCCTATAGGCTTGGCCTCAACGAGTTTGACGGCTTCGATGATGCGGTCGGCTTCATCGCCCGGATCAATGATCAATGCGTCATTAGTCTCATTGTCACGGAGGATGAAGCAGTTGACTTCCAACGCGCCGACGATGATTCTTCTGATTTTCAACATGATGGTTTATCCGATGCTAGCGCCTGGGACGATGTCGCCATCGACAGTTAGCAGGCGGAGTTCGTTCTTCTTCTTGGCGGCCAGCAACATGCCGTTGGATTCGATGCCGCGGATAACGGCGGGCTTGAGATTGACAACCATGACAATCAGCTTGCCGACGATTTCCTCTGGCTTGTAATAGGCCGCGACGCCTGCAACAATCTGGCGTTTCTCGCCGCAGTCAACTTGCAACTTGAGCAATTTGTCTGCATTTTCAACGCGTTCCGCCTCAAGCACTTTTGCGACTTTTAACTGAAGCTTGGCGAAATCTTCGACGCCGATGACGGCGACGTTGACGGGCTGTTCCGCAGGCTTCTTTTCGGCCTTCTTCTCCGCCTTCGGGGCGGGTTTGGCGGGCTCTTCCTTCTTTTCAATCTTCGCCCATGAATCCTTCAACGAGACAGTTAGATTGAATACAGGATGTTCGGGTGAGTAATCGTAACGGTCCGCGCAGAAATAGCCGACACGCTCCAACTGGACACGCGTTTCGGGCGCGACCTTGCCGAGAGCGGGTTCGAGCTTGCAGTTGTGGAGGATATGGAGCGAATCCGGATTCAGATTCGCGAGGAAATCCTCCTGTCCTTCTTCCAAATCGTCCGGATCTTCCTTTGTGAAGAGGCGGTCGTATTGGCGGATTTCCGCGTCAATGGCATTGGTGGCTTCCACCCACTGGATGGTGCCTTTGACTTTGCGGCCATCCGGGGCGTTGCCGCCCTTTGTTTGCGGATCGTATGTGCAGCGCAGTTCGACGATATTGCCATTGGCGTCTTTCACAACTTCTTGGCAAGTAATGAAATAGCCCCAACGGAGACGGACTTCCGCCCCAGGAGCGAGACGGTAGTATTTCGGCGGCGGAACTTCACGGAAGTCGTCGCGGTCGATATACAATTCGCGTCCAAACGGCAGTTTACGCGTTCCGGCGGCAGGATCTTCCGGATTATTGACTGCTTCAAGCCATTCGATCTGTCCTTCCGGATAGTTGGTCAACACGACTTTCAACGGATTGAGAACGCCCATATAGCGGGAGGCCGTCTTGTTGAGCTCTTCGCGCAAGCTGTTCTCAAGCAGGGCGATGTCGATAATGCCGTTGAATTTCGTGACGCCGCCGCGTCCGAGGAAGTCCATGATGGCCGTCGGCGTATAGCCGCGGCGGCGGAATCCGCAGATCGTGGGCATGCGCGGATCATCCCAGCCGTTGACGTGCTTCTCCTGCACGAGCTTGAGGAGCTTCCGCTTGCTCATGACGGTGTAGGTCAGATTCAAGCGGGAGAATTCAATCTGCTGTGGACGGTGGACGGGCAATTGTTCAAGGAACCAATTGTAGAGCGGTCGGTGGATTTCGAATTCAAGCGTGCAAAGAGAGTGTGTGATGCCTTCGATGGAATCTTCAAGACCATGGGCCCAGTCGTACATCGGATAGATGCACCACTTGTCGCCCGTGCGGTGATGGGTGGCGTGGAGGATGCGGTACATGACGGGATCACGGAAATTGATGTTCGGGCTGGCCATGTCGATTTTGGCGCGAAGGACTTTTTCGCCGTCGGCGAATTCGCCTGCGCGCATCCGTTTGAAGAGATCGAGATTCTCTGCGACGGAACGGTTGCGCCATGGACTTTCCTTGCCGGGCTCGGTCAGCGTGCCGCGTGTTTCGCGGATCTGGTCGGCCGTCTGATCATCGACATAGGCGAGACCCTTTTCGATCATCATCACCGCATATTCATACATTTTTTCAAAATAGTCGGAGGCATAGCGGACATCGCCTTCCCAATCGAATCCCATCCAATGGATGTCCTCTTTGATGGCATCGACGTATTCGACATCCTCTTTGACGGGATTCGTGTCATCCATGCGGAGCATGGTCTTCCCCTGGTAGTCGCGCGCGACGCCGAAATCAATCCACAACGCCTTCGCATGGCCGATGTGGAGGTAGCCGTTGGGCTCCGGCGGGAAACGCGTGCGGATGTCGCCGACTTTGTATTTGCCGGACGCGATGTCCTGATTGACGATTTCACGGATAAAATCCGTCGAGACTTTTTCAGTAGGTTCTGACATGCTTTGACTCCTTGGGGGACAAAAACAAAAACAACTCACTATAATATAATTGTAAATCTGTTTTCTTCACCACGGGGCTTCTTCCAATGGTTGTTTTTTGTATAAAAAAAGACGGACTGGCGTTGGCCAATCCGTCTTTTCACACTTGTTTCGGTCTTTTCGTCCGATGCAATCAAACCGCAAGGTGGCGTGACGGTGGCCTGCATGGCCACTGCCAGAACCATTGCTGGATGTTGTTCGCAAACATGGTGTTCATGTAATGATCTGTTGCTATCCAGTCTCTTGTAAGATCGGATAGCAACAAATGACTGTTTTCGTAATTAGTCTTCTTCCTCTTCGTCGAGCTTGGCGGCTTCGGCCTGGATCTGGGCCGTGAGCTGAGCCGGGACGGGATCGTAGCGGTTGAAGGTCATTTCGAAGAAGCCACGGCCCTGCGTCATGGAACGGAGCTGAGTCGGATAGCTATAGACTTCCGCGAGCGGGACTTCCGCGTTGAGGACCTGCATGCCTTCCTGATGTTCCATGCCGAGGATGCGGCCGCGTCGGGAGTTCAGATCGCCGGAGATGGCGCCCATGTACTCTTCCGGGAACACGATCTTGAGGGTCATGATCGGCTCGAGCAACATCGGCTTGGCGTTGGCCATAGCCGCACGGAAAGCGCCGCGCGTGGCGATCTTGAACGCCATTTCGGAGGAGTCAACGTCATGGTATTTGCCATCATAGACGACAGCCTTGAAGTTGATGACCTTGGAGCGGGAGAGTGGGCCGACAAGGCGCGTCTCGCCGACACCCTTTTCGACGGCGGGAATGTAGTTCTTCGGGATGTTGCCGCCGACGACTTCGTTCGCGAAGGCAAAGTCTTCGCCGCCTTCTTCGGGCGTATAGGGCTCGAGACGGAGGTGGACTTCGGCGAACTGGCCGTGACCGCCGGACTGCTTCTTGTGGCGGAACTGGGCCGT
>JAFZIJ010000006.1 GCA_017554445.1 Victivallales bacterium | reverse complement strand
TTTTCACGGCCGTAGTCGAAGAACAGCTTCTCACCGGCCGCCTTGCTCTTGCCGTATTCGCTGCCCGCGAAACGGCCCTGCAGCGTCGCCTGCGTCGAGCTCGACAGCATGACGGGGCATTTGTTATGGTGTTTTTTCAGCGTGTCCAGCAGCGTGGACGCGAATCCGAAATTGCCTTTCATGAACTCGCTGGCGTCCTTCGGGCGGTTCACGCCCGCCAGATTCGCGACGAAATCGCATTGCGCGCACCACGCGTCCAATTCCTCAGGAGAATTGTCCACGTCATACGCGAATATGGCCTCCACGCCGCCCGGCAGCTCATGGTCCGCGCGTTTGTCGTGACCGTTTTGAATCTCCTCCAACGCCGCGCACAGATTGCGCCCCACAAAACCTTTAGCACCTGTTACAAGTATCTTCATGGAAAAATCCTTTTTGGCCCTGAAAGGGCCGAATTAGAATAACCCCGGGCTGAGTCGAAGCGAAGCCCGGGGAAGAACCGCCTCTACTACACGGCCCTGAAGGGGCCGAATTCTGATATCTTAACACAAAGACACGAAGACACAGAGTGACCACTAACCACTAAAGTAGGCGGGGAGGCTTCTGTTTGTTCAGTGTATTCAGTGGACTATAAAATTTTCGTGTCCATTCGTGTTCATTCGTGGTTAAAAAAAATCTGTATAATCCGTGTATTCTGTGGTTTCTAAAAATCTAACCACTAACCACTAGAATTTGCTTTCAGCTTTCAGCTTTAGGCTTTTAGCTTTAATTAAGCCTTGTCAATAGTCCATCCGTCAATCCGCCCCTTCGACGAATCGAAGTTCACCCCTACCATGACAATCGGCAAGCCTACGCCCTGAAATTTCTCATAATAGCGATGGTCGATAATCTGGCCTATTGCCTTCTCCGCCGACTTGTCCAGCTTGAATTCGAAAAGATAAACTTTCTTAGTTGTACGGATGTACGCGTCAATACGCCCTTCGTTCGTCTTCGACTCCGCATCAATGCTCGCCCCCAGCAACTTGAAGACCACGAAGAAAATCGTCTGGTAGTACTTTTCATATGGCAAATGCATGTCGTATGAAATGTTCGCCAGAAACGACTGGAAAAGCGTCATGAATCCATCCAGATCATCGTTACGGATGGATGTTCGGAATCTCCGTGTCAGGTTCCACGCCGCATCCCCCTTTTCATCACTGGCAAAGAACTCTATGAGCCGTCGGCTGAATGTCGTTTGCACCTCACGGTCAGGGAAATCCAGGCGGTATTCCGTACCGTCTTCGTCCCGCCTCACCTCCTTGATGGTGAGGTATCCTGTCTGCCACAGCAGCCCCGTCACATCCAGCCGATCCAGCTCGTATGCAGAGAAAATGCTTTCATCATACCATTCGGACACTGCCGCCTCGTAGTCGTATGCCTTCTCGCGGGCCAGCTTCAGAAGGAACGACGGCATGCCGGTGCTGTCCCAGTAGTTCGAGAACTTGTACCCCTCGTTGAAGAACTTCGAGACGGAGACGGGATTGCAGACGTGCGTCTCCGCGTCCGAGAAACGATATCCGTCATACCATTTCAACAGCGTTTTCATCAGCTCCTCCTCCGCGCAATTGTTAGACTTCGCGGCCAGCGGTATGCGATCCGCGAAGTTTTCTCGGATATCCGCCTCGGAGAACCCCAGCATCCCCGCGTATTCAGGATTCAGTGTGATGTCCGTCAGGTTGTTCAGGTCGGAGAACAACGACACATGCGCGAATTTGCTGACGCCCGTGATGAACGCGAAGCGAATGAGGCCCTCGTATGTCTTGATGACGCTGTAGAAGCCCTTCAGCAATGTGAGGATTTCCGAAACGTTCGGGTTGACGATGTTCGAGAGAATAGGCTTGTCGTATTCATCCACAAGAATGACAACCGACGATGTTCCTTTGGACAGCCTCAAAATCAGCTCGATGAACTGCTCCTGAGGGTTCGGGCCTGTCAGTACTAAATCATGTTCAGAAGCACATTCCGCGAGACGGCGTTTCAGATAGACATCCAGTTCCTCAGTCGTCGTGGCCATGCAGGCTCCGAAGTCCAGATGGATGACAGGATAGGCTTCCCAATCATTGTCCATCTTGTCGATGGCCAGCCCCTTGAACAGTTCCCTTCTGCCTTGGAATATGGCTTTCAGCGTCGAGACCAGCAACGACTTTCCGAAACGTCGCGGACGCGACAAAAAATACTCACCGAACGCAGGCTTGACCAGTTTGTGGACATAATCGGTCTTGTCCACATACAGAAAATCGTTCGAGATAATGTTGTTGAAATTGAATGTGCTGGTGCTGATCGTTTTCATGCTTCCCCCGCATGCAAACTCAAATTGACATGTGTCTGTTTCTCCTTTTAATATATAGTAGATATATCATTTGGCAAGCCAAAAGCCTAAAGCCTAAAGCTGAAAGCAAAATGCATCACTAACCACTGATCACTAACAACTTACCACTAATCTGCGAAGCAGCCTTAGCTCCGCGCAGCGGCATGACAAACCGCATTCGCGGAGCTTAAAGCCTAAAGCCAAAAGCTGAAAGCAAAATGCATCACTAACCACTGATCACTAACAACTTACCACTAATCTGCGAAGCAGCCTTAGCTCCGCGCAGCGGCATGACAACCGCCGAGCAGACGGAGGCCATCTTGATCTTCAGCAATCCATCATATCATGCCGAAATAAAACCATCAGCACTTTGGCCGACGTCTGCGAGGCATTGATTGCATAATCTGTGTAATCCGTGTATTCTGCGGTTTCTAAATCATTGATTTCGTGTATTTTCGTGTTTATTCGTGGTTCGATTTTAATTGCTCTTTGACGTAATCCGTCGTGAGAATTTTCTGAACGACGCCATCCACGTCCAGCAGCGTCGTGTTATGCGACGTATAGGCCTCGTCGGCCTCCGTCTGCACCTGCCCCTTCACGAAATACTTGTCGTAGTTCAGGTCGCGGTTGTCCGCCGACACACGGAAATAATGCCCCATGTCCTCCGACCGCAGCCGCTCCTC
>JAFZIJ010000089.1 GCA_017554445.1 Victivallales bacterium | reverse complement strand
GTGTGCCGTCGGCGTCCTCGCCGTCGGGATTTACTGGTGTGCCATCGGCGTCCTCGCCGTCGGTGGTGTGCCGTCGGCGTCCTCGCCGTCGGGATTTTCTGGTGTGCCGTCGGCGTCCTCGCCGTCGGAAAAAACAAAATCAATCATACCAATTTTACTTTATCACATCAACAGGCTATCATAAAGAAAAGAAACTGTATTTTTGCCGGAAAACATGTTTTTTCCATGAAAAAGGACGGATGATGAAAAAATTATTGACGCTGAATGTCGCGGATACGCAAGTCCTGTACAATATGAACGACAATGGTTGCGTGGAGCTGTCGCTGTATCCCGCTGGTTTCTCGCCTACGACGGGTGGGCGCGAGCAGTTGTCACCTGTTGCGGAAGTGAAAATTCGCGGTGATGCGGCAACAGGCGGTTTCGGTGGTGGCCGCACGATGCGTTTCGGCGGTTCGGCAGGACGTTTCCGTTATCAATCGCAGACGGTGGAAGACCATCGCGTCGTCATCGTTTTGGCGGATGACCGCGGCTATGAACTGAAGCACATATTAATATGGTATGACGACTGCCCAGTCTTCGCCGTCCATGCGGAATTCACGAACAAATCTCAGGCTCCTGTCACGCTGGATTTCATGACGAGTTTCGTTCTTGGTGGACTGGCAGGATATGTGCAAGGCGATGCGTATGAACGCCTTAACGTTCATCGTTATCGTTCCGCATGGAGTGCGGAGGGCCGTCATATCTGCGAATCCGTGGAGGATTTGGTATTGGAGCATTCATGGGGCGGCGGTCTCATGCGGGCGGAACGTTTCGGACAGGTCGGCACGATGCCTGTGCGCGGATGGCATCCATTTGTCGCATTGGAGGACAAAGGGGAGGGTGTCTTCTGGGGGGCGCAACTGGCGTGGAGCGGTTCATGGCAGATGGAATTCGTGCGGTACAGCGGCGACACGCTGTCGATGGACGGTGGTCTGGCGGACCGCGAATTCGGCCATTGGAGCAAAGTCGTCGTTCCGGGCGAGACATTTGTCGCTCCGGAAGCGTTCATCGCCTGCCGAAAGGGCACGTTCGATGAACTCTGCCAACGACTTCTGAAGATTCAGGAATATCGTCTGAATGTACCGTCCGTTGAAGAAGACCTGCCTGTGATCTTCAATGAATGGTGCTACAGCTGGGGCAATCCAAAGGAATCGGAGCTACTGGCGGCGGCGGATCGACTGAAGGGAACGCCTGTCAAATATTTGGTTATCGACGCAGGATGGTACAAGGAGGAGGGCAAGAATTGGGGCAACACGCAAGGCGACTGGATTTACAACAAAGACCTTTATCCGGATGGACTTATGGCGACGGCGGACCGCATCCGCGAACGCGGCCTCATTCCGGGCATCTGGTTTGAGGCGGAAGTCTGCGGCAACGCCAGCCATGCCTTCACGGATGACGTGGATCTGCATCTGAAGTTGGACGGTAATCCCATCTACGCCAGCGGCCGCCATTTCCTCAATCTCCAATTGCCCGAAATTCGCAGGAAGATGGACGAAAAAATCGTCAACTTCCTGAAGCAAAATCATTTGGGTTATATCAAAATCGATTACAACGAGACGATTGGCATCGGTTGCGACCATCCGGATTCCATCGGCGAAGGCCTGCGAAAGCAGGTGGAGGGGACGCATTGGTTCTTCCGTCGTCTGCGGGAGGTCAATCCGGATCTGGTCATCGAAAACTGCGCGTCCGGCGGCCATCGGCTGGAGCCGTTCATGATGTCGCTGACTTCGATGTCAAGTTTTTCGGATGCGCACATGGAGCCGGAAATACCTGTCATTGCGGCAAATCTGCATAATCTCATGTTGCCGCGCCAATGTCAGATCTGGGCGGTGCTGAAGCCTGAGTACGATGACACAAAGTTGCGTTACATCTTGGGCGGCGGCATGTTGGGACGGCTGTGCCTGTCTGGCGGCATCACGAAACTGTCTGACAGCCAGTGGTTGATTGTGACGCAGGCGATGTCGTTCTACGAGAAGATCAAAGATGTCATCAAGCATGGCGAGTCGGCGTATTATCCAAGCGTTGCGCCGTCGTGGCGACATCTCCGCGGCGGCTTCGCCTTACGCCGCGTCAGTCTGGACGGAAAGGCGGCGATTGCTTATTTCTTCGCGTTCAATGAAGCGCCGCAGTCACTTACGTTGGAACTGCCGGAAGGCGATTGGACGGTGGCGGATCGCTTCGGCGATGGCGATGCCGTCTGCAACGGCCATGCCGTGACGTTCACGCCAACCGCCCCCATGAGCTGCCTAATTCTTTTAATG
>JAFZIJ010000088.1 GCA_017554445.1 Victivallales bacterium | reverse complement strand
TAATTGTCTGTTGCGCCCCAGCTTCCACGTAATCCCATTCGTCGCATGACAAACAAAGCTAGTGGTTTGACACATTTACAATTGGACAGACTGGAAATGTTCACAAATTGCAATTGCCACAGATGTTCACAAATCGCAAATAACGATTGTCATTTGTGGCACTGATGACATTTATGAGCAATAGAGATTTGTGAACAATGCTCTCGTTACAAGGAGAAACCTTTCCTGCGTTCTCTAACGGCGAAGTAGCAACCCATCATTTCATTTATTGCAATAAATGAAATGAGTGTCCACCAATTAACACATCGCAGAATGGCTCTGGAACAGTACGCATCGGGCAATTCTTGTGAATTCCCGAAGATTTAGGGGTTCCACGAGTTTAAACCTAACGTCTCTCTCCCAGCAATGGCCGCGCCCTCGCCGGACAAGAGCCGCAAGACATGAGGCCCTCCCCGTGAACGGCTGCAAAACCATCAGAAACCGCCACCCACGCGATCTCAACCGCATAAAAAGGCCGACGACATCAGGTCTCCAGACCAAGCAGTTTAGGGAAATGGATAATCGCATCGAAGTACCCGTCTGCAGCGGCAACAGGAGACAGATGACCATCGTAAACAAGAGCGGTGCGCGCGGAAACGCCTTCGGGACGTTTAATTGAACGAACCTTTCTGTCAACTTCGTCAATGACCTCCCTGCCGATCTCTCGTTTCCTCTTGACTTCGACAAAACATAGCGCGCGCCTTGTCTGGATCAATAAATCGACCTGGCATCCCGCTTCCCCTTGTTTGCCCTTCGACTTGGAGCGACGATAGGGACCTGCCGATGTGACAAGCGCTCCATCCATGTGCAGAAACGGAATCAGTTCACGGTAGTTGTTCACGACAAGATTCTCAAATGCAAATCCCATCACGGAATCAATTCCTTCAAGTTCCTCCAGTGCCGCAAAAGAAAACGCATCGGCGTCTATGACCTTTTTATTCCGTTCGATGTATTTCAGATAGAAACGCGAATAGTTGTCCTTTAACCGAAAGCGACGTTCCCTGATCTCTGCGCCCGTCTCGGGATTGACTGGGCAATCTTCGGCAACAAAGCCGGACTCCTGCAAAACCTGAATGGCGTCTGTGATATCGCCGCATTTCTCAACCCCCATTGCAAGGGCCACTTCCGAGACGCTCTTGGGGCCATCAACGAACGTTCTCAATACTCTGGCGACATACTTTTGCTTTCTCGTGATGACATCATTGAACATATCGTCGAAATCCGTGCGCAGCACGCTGTTAGGCATATAGCAAAGTCGGCGAATGTTTTCGGCGGCGGACAAGCGGGGGTTGACCTCTTCAAGATATCTCGGCACACCACCCGTGACCGAAAGAACGTCCGTAATCTCGCGCGGATCGATGCGCTTGGCACGAGTTCCCCAAAATTTGACGCAGTCCGATAGCGGCAACTCCGGAACAACGACGTCGAGGGACCGCCTCCCGACAAACGCCTTGTTGTCGACGATGTTGTCACGTATCCAGCTCGACACGCTGCCACATGCGACCAGAACCAGCCGTGTGTGCGTCTTGAACAAGTCGTCCCACGCATTCTTCAGAACCGATGCAAACGTTATGTCGTCAAACGCCATCCAAGATATCTCGTCAAGAAGGACAACCGTCCTTTGCCGATCTGAAATTGCCGCGTCCAGACGGGCAAACGCGGAATACCAGTCTTCCGGAACAGATTTCTCGCAGCCGACCTGAGATGCAAGTTTCGTGGCGAAAAAACGCAGTTGATCGACATTCGTCATGCCGGGCACCGGTCGCAGCCCTTCCAACTTTATGAACCTGGCGCGCGAACGGCGCGCAAACTCCTTGACCAAAGTGGATTTCCCTATACGACGACGTCCCCTGCATGTCACAAGGGATGCGGTACTCTTCTCAAACAGCGTAGCCAACCGCTCAAGAATGGCCTCACGGCCAAAGAACGTCTTCTTTTTCATGGCGCGAATTGTATCAAATCGGCATCCTCGAAGTCAAGACTAAACGCCCACCTATTTTCTCTTTTTCGATTTAGGTGGGCGATATTGTCGAGAGTCGTGGGAATCTCGCACCGTGAATTCGCCGAGGGCAAGGGCATTTCAAATGCCATCGTTTTCAACCGACTCCACAATAAGCTGCTTGCGATGAATGGTGCCGTGGCTTGAGCGCCATGAAAGTATTCTGGTCGCCGCATGCGGATTCGCCATTCGCGCATGCTCATAAACGTAACTGACATCTGCTGGAACAGACAGAAGAATTGGCGGCGCGCCCTCGCCGAGATGGCCGTGCTACCGCGCGACCACCGCTGCCAATGAATAATTGTCTGTTGCGCCCCAGCTTCCACGTAATCCCATTCGTCGCATGACAAACAAAGCTAGTGGTTTGACACATTTACAATTGGACAGACTGGAAATGTTCACAAATTGCAATTGCCACAGATGT
>JAFZIJ010000087.1 GCA_017554445.1 Victivallales bacterium | reverse complement strand
CATCCGTTGGGACTCCGACCACGTCGTCATCCTCAACGACGACCTCCGCTGCCTCTTCCAGCAGATCGTCCGCGGCGGCGTTCTGAACCGCGTCAACATCGCTCTCGACTTCTTTGACGCGTCTGTCAACCGTGTCGGCGCATGGACGATCGGCAGCCGCGCCACGCAGAAGGCTCTGCTCAGTGCTCTCGTCGAACCCACGCAGATTCTGCTCAACTTCGAAAACAACGGCGACGGCGCCATGAAACTCGCTCTCCTCGAAGAACTCAAGACGGCTCCCGTCGGCGACGTCTGGAATATGTTCTGCCTGCAGCAGGGCGTTCCCGCCGGTTCCGCCTGGATCGATGAACTCATCGACTTCGACCGTAGAGTCGTCAAGACCCGCTAAGTTTTTGACAAACCATGAATTACGTCATTTCAGTCATGTTCAAGGATCGCGTCGGCATCATTGCCGATGTGACATCCGCCATTAAGAAAATCGGCGGAAATCTTGAAGATCTGAGCCAGACCGTCATGCGCGGATATTTCACCATGCTCCTTCTGGCCGCGTTTCCTGAAGGCACGGATGTAAAGAACATCCAAGATGCCTTCCACGCGGTCAAAGGACTGGAGAATTTCGAAATCGGCATCGTCCCGTTCGAACAGGATGACGAAGCCATCGCCGCCGAATCGGAAGACCAAGATCTCTATGTTCTGACGGCTTCCGGTCCGGACGCCCCCGGCCTCGTTGCCTCCGTCGCGGAATATCTCCGCCAGAAATCCATCAATATTGTTGACCTTACAACGAAAGTCTCGCAAGGCCAGTATATTATGATGTTTCTCGTCAAACTTCCACCGAAAACGGATGTCGGCAAGTTGAAACGGTCGCTTCAGATTGCGACGGCGGAAATCGGCCTCAAGACGGAGCTTCGCCATCAGGCTCTCTTCAAGAAGACCAACGAAATCTGAACTCAATAATCGTATTCTAAAACACAACAAAACAAGGCGCAGTCTTTTCGGACTGCGCCTTGCTTGCTTCTACCTAATTACTTACCGTCAGGAGCAGGCGGCTTTTCATCTGTTGGCGCTTGATGCGGAGTCTCTTCTGCCGTTCCAGCCTTCACGCCGTCATGAGAGGCACCATCTGTTGGAACATTTTTTGGCGCAGCAACGCCTTCTGCCGCCTTTCCTTCCTCTGCGACAGGCTCCGCCTCGGCGGAGTCTGATTTCACCGTTGCCGTTTCACGCCGTGTCAGAACGATGTCATGAATAACGTCAGGATCTATTTTCACAATCTCCACGCCGTTTGGAAGACCGCCCACCATGACTTTACGGCTCCATGGGCCGACATCGTTCACATCAGTCAAATCCAAAAAAACACGAATCGGTGAATTCGCCGACTTCAGTTCCGCCACGTCGTTAACGGAACCATGCAGACGAACCGTCACATTGGGAAGATTCACGCCACCCAACGACAAATCCGTATTGGGTGGTAGAAGCAGATGCGGCGTCAACTTCTCGATGTCCTGCTCTTCCATAATCTGCTTTTCAACATTCACCGAAACTTCTTGCGGAGTGATGGTCAAACTCGATCGATCAGGATTGACTACCTGCAAACGAATGCTCGACCCAAACGGCATGCTCAAATCCGGCTCCTTCAGTGTCAATGGCTGCAAATTGTTAACGATACGCGACGGTCCACGCACTTTTACACGAGCTGGTTGCGGCGTCAGGAAACGAACCAAATCGCCGTTAGGCTTTACCTTACTCGGCATATGCGCGATATCAATCCACGTCTCCACGATTTCATCGGCCGTCACGCGTATCTTCGACGGTTGCATTTCCTTTAGCGCCACGCCGGCTGGCTTCTTCACAATCTCAATCTGATCTTTCCCGAACTCCAGAGTGGCTGTTCCCTTCACGCTTTCTGGCATGTTCACCTGCAATTCATAGGAAGACGCCAGCATCCAGTTCCCGTCCATATCCTTTCCACGGAACTGGACGACGAAATCACGAATCTGATCAGGTGAGTTCATGAGCTGCATCTTATTCTGGTCATACGATATGTGGATAGGAATACCAGATACGATCTGGCTGTCCGTCACCCGCACGTTGATCCATGTCCACACATAAATCGCCAAGGCCAGAGCCCCGAGTCGCCGCCATATATCGGACATGAAGCGTCGTTTCGCACGTTTGAAACTTTCTATGATCATCTCTCCGTCCTATTTGCTCTTTGGCTTCTTCTTCATCAATCCAAGATTCCGCCGTATCTGCTGCCCCATATTCAGAATGCAGTGATACAGCTCCATCAAGATCGGATAATCCTCTTCCGCCGTCACGACATGCAGGTTCTGGTTCATCAGCTTCCGCATACGTTCCGGATCGCTCCCGATTTCACTCATCTTTCCATTGTACGCCAAGCTGATACGACCACTTTCCTCTGAAACGACCAACACGACGGCATCGCTCTGTTCGCTCAAGCCAAGAGCCGCCTGATGGCGCATCCCCCAGCTGGCATCCATCATATCTTTATCTGTGTCACAAAGAGGGAAAACACAGCTCGCGGCCACGATTGTATCACCACGAATGATGACACCACCGTCATGCAATGGGCTTCCTTCGTAGAAGATGGTCTCCAGCAAGGTATTATCTCGATCCAATGGCGCATTGATGATTTTTCCTGTTTCACAGATACCCTGCAGGCCGATCTCCTGTTCGACCGCGATTAACGCTCCCATGCGGCTTTTGGAAAGACGCATGAGAATCGGCATCAGAATCAATGTCATCTTCTGGTCTGTCTCGCCATCGTTAACCTCATGAGTCTTCATGTCTCGTAGCTTCGACACGTTCATCATCAGCAACACACGCCGTATTTCCGCTTGGAACACAACGACTAGAAAGAATGGCAAATAGAAGAAAATCTTTTCACATAGCCATCCCAGTGTCTGAAGTTCAAAGAAATGCGCGCTAAACTGCAGGATGATCAGCATGATGACAATCGTCACCAGCATCCGCATGCCGCGGCTTCCGCGAAGCACACGCAGAATCATGTAGAACAGGCATGCCAGCACCAGTATCTCAACCGACGCTTTTAATATGTTGTTGAAAACACCCATGGGTTTGTTTCCGTTCCGCTAATGAATTATACCATAAAGCCATTTGCCATTTGCGTTCAAGCCTTGATGGCTTGAACGACCTTTACCGCGTCCCGCATCTCCTTCACGTCATGCACACGGACGATGTCCGCACCCAACCATGCGCCGATTGCGACGGCGGCGGCCGTCCCCCAACGGCGGTTTATCGGCTCTGGTTCATCCAAGATTCTTCCAATAAAGGACTTGCGGGATGGTCCCAACAAAACCGGATAGCCTAATTCACGATAGTAGTCCGTATGACGGATGATCGCGAGATTTTGCTCTTGCGTCTTGGCGAAACCGATGCCCGGATCCGTCATGAAATGCGAAGCATCCAATCCGCTGGCCTCTTCCGCCAAATGAATCCGCTCCAACAGGTAGTGTCCGATTTCATGGGCCGCCGCGTCCGCGTCCTCCGGAAGACCTTCACGCCAATGCATCAGCATGGCGCCCGCTCCCGTTTTCCGCAGCAGATCCGTCATCATATCGAAATCACGTTCAAAGCCGCACACGTCGTTCACAATCACGGCCCCCGCCTTGACGGCCGCGACGGCGACCGCCCCCTTGCTCGTGTCAATGCTGATCGGAACATCCGTCTGGCGGCTCAATTCCTCAATCACAGGAACGACACGGCGCATCTCTTCATCCGCCGCCACAGGTGTGTGGCCAGGCCGTGTCGATTCACCGCCAATATCCAAAATCTCCGCGCCGTCAGCGACCAATTTCAGGCCATGTTCGACCGCCACATCTACATCCACATACCGCCCGCCGTCCGAAAACGAATCAGGTGTCACGTTCAATATTCCCATGATGCGCGAACTGCCGTCGCACAGGATTTCCTTGTCGCAGCATTTGAATTGATATGAAATCACATTACTCATCAATGAATCTACCGCCGTTTTCTAGCATTTCCGCTTTTTCATATTATCTTTTATGATTTATCTAAAATAATCCTTTTACCTTTTATTTAAAGTCCAACCAATGCTTTTTTATCCATAATCGTGTTCTTTCACGGCTCCCAAACGCCTTTTCATCCAATCCTCCCGCCTTCATGTTAATTCTCGACGCCAACGTCCTGCTGTTCGACCCGCAGGCAATTCATCATTTTCCAGAGACGGAGCTCCTCATACCGCTCGCCGTCGTGGAGGAAATCGACCGTTTCAAGCATGACAATACCGAAACGGGCCGCAATGCACGCCAACTTGCTATCGAAATCGACAAGTTACGCGCTTCCGGCTCTCTTCGGGACGGTGTCACGCTGCCCAACGGTGCCACGTTGAAAATCGTCGGCGACGATTCACAAGACGCACGGCATGACCGCGATGCGTCAGACGCCATCCTCCGCCTTGCCGCCAAACTCATGCAGGAGCATGCGGATGACATCGCCCCCGCGATCGTCACGAAAAACGTGAATCTGCGCGTCAAGGCGGACGCTCTCGGCCTCATCGCGAAAGACTACGCCCAAGGCCCCGTACGGGATACGGATACGCTTAAAGGCTGGCATATCAAGGACTTCGACGCATCAGCCATTGTCGCGTTGAAAAACGGCAATCCGCTTCCAGCCGCCAAACTCAAACTACAGCCCAACGAATACGTTTTCGCACGCGAAAAAGGCAATCCGAAAAATGCGGCTTGCGCACGTTTCTTCGCCCAAACCAACGAGTTATGGCCGCTGGAGACAGGCAACACGGTCTGCTGCGGCATCCGTCCGCTCAATCTTGAACAAGTCTTCTCATTCGACGCCCTCTTGGACGAACGAATAAAACTTGTCACCCTCGCCGGCAAGGCCGGAACTGGCAAGACGCTTCTCGCCATCGCCGCCGGCCTCCAGCAGGTCTTCGGTGACAACCGCTATCAGAAACTGATTGTCTTCCGCCCCACCATGCCAGTTAGCCGCGATCTCGGCTACCTTCCGGGCGATCTTTCTGAAAAGATGAAGCCATGGATGCAACCCGTCTATGACGCTCTTGAATTCATCCGCAGCCAAGACCGCCGCATGTCGGCGAGAACGCTGCCGAACGACGTGATGACCTGCTCCGAAATATCTGTCGAACCGCTGACATACATCCGCGGCCGCAGCATTCCGAACCAGTTCATCATCATCGACGAAGCCCAGAATCTGACGCCGTTGGAAGTGAAAACCGCCATCACACGCGTCGGCAACGGCAGCAAAATCATTCTCACGGGAGATCCCGCACAGATTGACAACCCGTATGTCGATGCCCATTCAAACGGCCTCACGCAATTGGTGGACAAATTCCTCCCGTCGCCTCTCTCGGCCCATCTCACGCTCATGAAAGGCGAACGCTCCGAGCTCGCCGAAACTGCTTCAACACTTCTCTAACTCATTATAAATCAAGATGTAACCAACCATGAAAAAGCAAGAATTCCTCAAACTCATCCGATCGAAGATCACCTTCCTCGACGGTGCGACTGGCACGGAACTCGCAAAGCTCGGCATGCCCCATGGCGTCTGCCCGGAGGCATGGGTCATCGAACATCCGGATGCCATCGCAACCATCCAGAAAAACTACGAAGCCGCAGGCTCGGACATCGTCTACGCCTGTACGTTCGGCGCCAATCCCATCAAACTCGCCAATTACGGACTTGAAAAAGACGCTCTCGCCATGAACAAGAAACTGGCGGAAATCTCGAAGGCCGCCATGAGCAAAGCCCTCGTCTTCGGCGACATGGCGCCCACAGGCCGTTTCATCGAACCGTTCGATGAAGACGCCCTTCCCTTCGAAGAAGCCGTGGCCGTCTATAAAGAACAGGCCCGAGGCTTGCTCGAAGGCGGTGTCGATGGATTCGCCATCGAAACGATGATGGACATTCAGGAGACTCGCGCCGCATTGATTGCCGTCCGTGAACTGGATGCGGACATTCCGGTCATCGTGACCATGACGTTTGAACAGAACGGGCGCACCCTCACAGGCAATTCGCCGATTTCCTCCTTAATTACATTGCAGGCACTTGGAGCGACCGCCTTCGGTTGCAACTGCTCCACGGGCCCCGAACATATGGTCGAAATCATCAAGGCCATGAAGCCCTATGCACGCATCCCGCTCGTCGCGAAACCAAACGCCGGCATGCCGAAACTGGAAGGCGAAAAGACCGTTTTCGATTTGACGGCGGAAGATTTCGCCCCGCAGTTGAAGACGCTTGTCGATGCAGGCGCCTCCATCGTCGGCGGCTGTTGCGGAACCACTCCGGACCATATCGCCGCCGCCTCCAAACTGATCGCCCCGCTCACGCCGCCGCCGTTCGGCGAATCCACCTTGTCTTGCGTCAGCTCGCCGCGAAAATTCCGCGTCGTCTCTCCAGAACAGCCTTTCGCCATCGTCGGTGAACGCATCAATCCGACTGGCAAGAAAGCACTTCAGGCGGAGCTCCGCGAAGGGAAATTCGATCTTGTCCTGCAATACGCGGAAGAGCAAGTCGATGCAGGCGCTGAAATACTGGATGTGAACGTCGGCGTTCCGAACATCGATGAAGTCTCGACAATGAAACAAATCATCGCACAATTGCTCATGGAAACGCATACGCCGCTTTGCATCGACACGACCAAGCCGGAAGTCGCGGAAGCCGCCATGCGCCTCTATCCGGGCCGTGTCCTGTTCAATTCCATTTCTGCGGAAAAGGAACGGCTGGAAGTCGTCCTGCCAATCGCCGCCAAATACGGCGCCATGATCGTCGTCCTCCCGTTGGATGACGCAGGCATTCCGGCAACTGTCGAAAAACGCGCCGCCGTCGCCACCCGCATCATGGATGAGGCCGCCAAATACGGCTATGAAAAGCGCGACTTCGTGGTCGATGGCCTTGTGATGACCGTATCCTCCAATCCGCATGCGGCGCAAGACACGCTGGCCCTCATCAAATGGGCTGCGTCCAACCATCTCAACACCATCTGCGGTTTGTCCAATGTCTCGTTCGGCCTGCCGCGGCGTGATCTCATCAACCGCGCCTTCATGGCCATGGCCATT
>JAFZIJ010000086.1 GCA_017554445.1 Victivallales bacterium | reverse complement strand
GTGAGGACGGTCAAATGAATCTGCCGTTCGAGTGAGCGGCGCGTTTTGCCGCCTTTAGGCGGCGCCACCTTTAGGTGGCTGTACATCAACCGCTTTGAGCGGGCAAATCAAGCCACCGGCTTTGCCGGTGGTATCTGACTTGATTAGATTGACAAATAACAGATAGAGAAAAAGGAAATGATTATGAAAATGACATGCTTTCTGTGCGGTCTGCTGCTGTGCGGTCTTGCAGGCGCACAGACGTTGAAAATCGCCGACAACGGCAAAAGCGACTATGTAATTGTGATTCCAGACGGTGCTGCACCAGTTTTGAAGAATGCGGCAAAAGAGCTCGCAGAACATCTAAAATGGGTGACTGGAACGGAATACAAAATCTTTGAAACAGCTGCTCGCCCCAAAGACAAGCCTGCGTTCGTCATTGGTGAAGCGGGCAAGGCCGCGTTTCCAGATGTCGATTTCACCACGGCGAAGGCGGACACGACGGCCATTCGTTTCAAAGACGGCGATGTCTATCTGAACGGTCGCATGCCTCGTGGCCCGCTGTACGCCGTTTACACGTTTTTGGAAGACTATGTCGGCATCCGCTGGTGGACTCCGACGGAAAATTACATTCCGAGCAAACCAACATTAATCGTTGATACAAAAGACTATCTGTATTCGCCGCAGATTGTGAGCCGCGAGCCATTCTACCGCCATGCCGTCGATTCCAAGTGGGCGCCGCGGCTGAAGGCCAACGGCCATCATCAGCAGATCTCCGATGATTGGGGCGGGCACATGTCCATCATCGGCTGGTGCCATACGTTCTTCCAGTTCCTCCCGCCTGACAAGTATTTCAAAGATCATCCGGAATGGTATTCCATGCAGGGCGGAAAGCGCACGGCGAACTGGACGCAGCTCTGCCTGACGAACGAAGAGATGACGAAGGAATTCGCGAGAGTCTGCCTGGAGGAGATTCGCAAGAACCCGACGGCCGGCGTGATTTCCGTTTCGCAGAACGACTGGCATGGCCGTTGCGAATGTCCGAAGTGTTTGGAAATAGAGAAGATAGAAGGTAGCCAGTCTGGCCCGCTGATCCGTTTCGTGAACGCCGTCGCGAAGGAGATTGAAAAGGAATATCCGGATTTTCTCATTGAGACACTGGCCTACACTTATACACGCAAGGCACCGAAAGTCACGAAGCCTGCAAAGAACGTCGTCATCCGTCTTTGCAGCATAGAGATGAATTTTGCGCAGCCGTTGGAGACGGGGCCTGCCAACAAGAGTTTCCGTCAAGACATCGAAGACTGGTGCGCCGTGGCACCTAACCTCTACATTTGGAACTACATCACGAACTTCACAAACTACATGTTGCCGCAACCGAACTGGCGCGGGCTGGCCCCCGATATCCGCTTCTTTGCAAACCACCATGCCATTGGCGCGTTCGAGCAGGGTGACATCGCGTGCAACGTCGGTGATTTTGTCCGTCCTCGTGCATGGCTGGTTGCGCATCTTTTGTGGAACCCGGACCAAGACGAAAAAGCGCTCATGCGTGAATATTTCAATGGCTACTATGGTGCGGCTGGCCCGTTCCTGCTACAGTACATCAACTTCCTCTGCGATACGGTGGAGGAGAGCGGCTACAATCTGCGCTGCTACAACGGTAGCGTGGCTGGATGGCTGACGTTGGAGAAACTCGATGACGCATTGACGCTCTACAAACTGGCGGAGGATGCGGTCAAGGATGAACCTGTTTATGCGGAACGTGTTCGCCGCGAACGTCTTAGTCTTGATCTTGCCGTCTTGCAGGCTTATCCTACTGTGAAAATCTGGAACCGCTACACGGGGAAGAACTATCTGAAAAATTTGCCAAAGCCTGCCAAGGAGCTAGCTGTTGAATTTGATGAACTGTGCCAAAAGTATGATGTCGGCAATATCCGTGAAGGTGGCGCATACGGTGATTATGGCAAAAAACTGCTTGAAGGTCTTGAACGGCCAGACTTTGATATGACGCGCGGCAATCCGCCCGAATGGCTGAAAGGACTGCCGGAGGAGCGTTGGGACTTCTTTGCTGGCAAGCGTTTCCAACTGCACAATGAAGGCAACTGGGTGAAACTCGTCGATGACAAGGCGGCCTTTACTGGCAAGGCCGCGATGATGACGAACACCCATACGCAGTGGGCGACGCAGATTCCCGTCGGCGGTTACTATGGCATGGAGAAGAAGTGGAAATTCCGCTATTCCGTCCGTTGCGATGCGCAGCCGACGGCCGGTCATGTCCTTCAGTTCGGCATCTACAGCCAGACGCTTGGGCGTGACATCGCTCATCGTGACTTTACGGCGCAGGAAATCGCAGGCGAGAAATACCATGTCTATGAGACTGATTGGATCAAGCTCGGCTTTGATCAATACGTCTGGTTCGCGCCGACCGTCAAGGATCCGAAGGACGCCAAGGCCGTTTATATCGACTACGTGTCGATGGAACGGGAAGAATAGCCGTAAGTAGCTATGCTTGTGGCATTAGGATGATTGAGCATCAGGTGGATTCATGGCGGCATCTAAAACAAATTATGTATGCACGTTGACGAAGGGCCAGGCGGAACAGCTGCATGGCCTCATGGATGAGCGCGGCTGGGAGTTCGATGCCACACCGTACGCCTATTGGCGTGGCAAGAAGGACAAGACGAATGTCGTGGCCTATGAATCTGGTAAGCTGACGGTGCAAGGCGCTGGTACGGCGGATTTTGTGCAGTTTCTTTTAGAGCCGGAAGTCTTGAAGGAGGCGCGTTTCGGCTATGAGACGGAACTGGCGGAGGTCGAAGACCCCGCCATGTTTCAGCCGCATGCGGGCATAGACGAAAGCGGAAAAGGCGACTTTTTCGGGCCGCTGGTAGTCGCCTGCTGTTACACGGAAGGTGACATGGCGCGTCGTCTTTTGCAGGCGGGCGTGGCGGATTCCAAGACCATCAAGACAGAACGCAAAATCTTCGAATTGGCGGACTTGATACGGAAGGAAGCGGCTGGACGTTTTAATCTAATCGTCTTGATGCCGGAGACTTACAACCGCCTCTATGCGTCCATCGGCAATCTGAATCGACTGCTGGCGTGGGGCCATGCGAAGACGTTGGAAAACGTCTTGGAAAAAGTGCCATCATGCCCACGGGCGATTTCCGACCAGTTTGCGCAGTCGGCCACGACGGTGCAGCGCGCATTGCAATCGCGTGGCCGCC
>JAFZIJ010000085.1 GCA_017554445.1 Victivallales bacterium | reverse complement strand
TTGGCTTTGAGCGGGCCGCTCACAATATGGCGCCATTCCTGCATTGTTCAACTTTCAACACCATGCCCGCACGGGACACTGTCGCAAAAGTCAAACTTCAGGAGTCCCCCAGCAGAGCTGGGGGTTTACCGATTTTAATTAATACCGTTCAGCTATTTCTTTGAAAGACAGCCATTCGACTTTGTCGCCGAAATAGCGGGTAACCCGTTGCATAAGAGCCTCGAAACCGTCCAAGCCATAGAAACGGCCATCGGAAAACAGCGATTGCCAATGGGCTATGAACACAAGAGGACGTTCTGCATCCAAAAGATTCACAAACTGACCGCTATGGCCGTCTTCGCTGATAATACTGTCGATTCCTTCTTTAATCTTCCGCTTCACTTCAGCGTCATGGCCTGGATTATTGCCCGGCCAGAAGACATCCGGAAAGTCTCGCGGAATGGACACAACCTTGCCTGTTTCGGGAGAATTGCACATTACTATCGGGGCTTTGATCGTGGCTTGATTGTGCAGGAAATAGAAGGTCCGGTCTTTGTTCAAGGTCCGTTTGAACGCCATGCCAATGCCTTCCGCATAATTCTGCTCGTTGTCGATGCCCGTCATCCACGGCGACGTCACGCCTTCCGGAATCAAATCCACATTGCAGAGGATTTTAATGGCATAGCTGACATAATCAGCGATCTGTTCGGCAGTTAGCGTACTGAAATAAATGTCTTCACGGACATCCAAGACACGCTCCGTCTTGACGTCGAACGCCCAGTAGTGCGAAATGATTTCTGGCGTCAGTGAAAACATAGGCGCGATGTTTTCGCGAACCGCCTTGATGAACTGCTGGACATGCTCCCATGGGCAATGGCTCAGCCCTTTGTCTAGACTCCCCAAATTGCATGGCATGGGCACGACGGAGAATTTCCCGCGGACACCGTTCTTCTTACAAATGGACGCAAACCGCAATACCTGCTCAATCGGCACGATCAACTCATGTTCGCGCATCAAATCATGGAAATAATAGAGATTGACGGGAGATCCGTCATCGATTATCAAGCTGATAGGAGTTTTCGCCATCGTGTTGCCTCAGTTGTGAAGGTAGCAAGGGCGTCCCCGCCCTTGACAAGGCCGACCGGTCTTGCTCTACCACTATATAATGTAAATAAGCGTAATCGTAATTTATCTGCCACTCTATGGAAATCAACTCAAACAGCATTTTTTCCATTGACTATAATTTTTCGTTCAAGGAACAAAAAGAGCAATATCTACGTCTAATGAACCAACAGCAGGCTCGTCTGTCTTGAAACTCGCCACAATGGCGGTATGTTACTTCTAACTTTATCCAATATATAATATCAACAACCATGAAAGGAGCCATCATGAAATCATCGTTATGCTGTTCCGTACTGCTCATGTCTCTCGCCGTCAGCGGCGCACCACTGCCCGATTTGTTTGAAGGCGAACAGGTTATCTTCCCGTCCTCTGTCCGAGGCAGCCAGATGTTCTCCGCCGTCATTGTCACGAAAAACAAGCATGTCATCGTCTTCGACGGCGGCTGGCGGGAAGACAACGCCAATCTCATCAAAATCGTGAAGGAATTTTCAGACACGGTTGATTTGTGGTGCATCACCCACGCCCATAGCGACCACTTCTGGCAGCTTGCCGAATTCATTGAAAAAACACCGGATGCGTTAAAAATCAATAAGTTATGTTACAACTTCATCAGTGAGGAATGGATTCAGGAAGCGGACAAGCGTGAAAAAGGCTGCCTCAAGGAAGCCATGACCACCATCACGCCGTTGAAAACATCGAACATCCCGCAACAGATTACCAAAGCAGGCGACGTCTTTGAAGTCGACGGCGTCAAAGTGGAAGTCCTCAACGATCCATACACGCCTCAGACCGGCAATCCCATCAACAACGCATCTGTCGTTTACAGCGTCACCATCGGCAGCAAGAAGATGTTGGTAACAGGCGACTTGGGCATCGAAGGCGGCAACCGCCTCCTTGAGCTCTGTCCCGACAAGCTGAAAGCGGATATCGTCGTTCTCGCCCACCACGGCCAGAATGGCGTCAACAAGGCTTTCTACGAAGCCGTCAAACCGTCTGTCGCCATCTGGCCGACGCCCAGATGGCTTTGGGAAAACGACAACGGCGGCGGCCCCGGCTCCGGTCCATGGAAGACGAATTACGTCAAATGCTGGATGCAGGATCTCGGCGTCAAACGCCAATACAATACCATTAAGGAAGTTCGCTTGAAATAACATCCGTAATCACGCGGAAACGCAGCTACAAAAAACTGTCCCTTTAGTCCCTTTAGTCCCTTTAGTCCCTTTTCTTTTTTTGTATTATGAAGAAAATTTCCATCATGTTCTCCGGCCAGGGGGCACAGGCTCCTGGCATGGGCAAAGACCTCTATGACGCCTCCCCAGCGGCGAAAGCCATTTTCGATCGCGCCAACGACATCCTTCATCGCGACATCGCCAACCTCTGTTTCAACGGCTCCGTCGAAGATCTGACGGCCTGCGCGAACTGCCAACCCGCCATTTTCACAATGTCGCAAGCGGCCATGGCCGCCTTGAAGGAACGCGTCGGCGATTTCCTCCCCGCCGCGACCGCCGGCCTCTCCCTCGGCGAATATTCCGCCTTGGTGGCCGCGAATGTGTTGTCGTTCGACGACGCATTGCGGCTCGTCGCCAAACGTGGCGAACTCATGGACAAAGCCTGCCGTGACACGCAGGGCGGCATGGCTGCCGTGCTCGGTGGTGATCCGGACAAAATCGCCGAAGTCTGCGCGGCCAGCGGCATCGACGTCGCCAACTACAACTGCCCCGGCCAGATTGTCATTTCAGGCGAAAGCGCCAAAGTCGAAACCGCCGTTGCAAAATTGACGGAACTCGAATTCCGTGTCGTGACGTTGCAAGTGGCGGGCGCCTACCATTCGCGCGTCATGGCCCCTGCGGCAGAAGCGTTTGCAGATGCGTTGGCGGCCTGCTCCTTCTCTAAGCCAGCCTGCCCCATCGCGCAGAACTTCCCTGGCGATTTCGTGGAAACGCCTTCCGACATCAGCGAAAATCTCCGCCAGCAGATCTGCGGCTCCGTCCGTTGGGAAGCCTGCCTGCGCAAACTCATGGCAAAAGCCGAAGTGCTCGTCGAATGTGGCCCCGGCAATGTCCTCTGCGGTTTCGTAAAACGCACGGACAAAACCTATAAGGCCTGCCCCATCAATTCCGTCGGCACGTTGGACACCGCCGTCCAGGCCATTGCCTGACACCAATTTCTAAAAACACCAAAGGGCTGTTGCAAAACTTATAAAGACTTGCAACAGCCCTTTTCTTGTATAGACATAATGATGTTGCCATGACCGCGGTCTGACGCGAGACTGACCACTGACCGCTTTCAAGACAATTGCGCGACCAGCGTGTCAATTGCTTCGTCGGTCGTTTTGTTGGTGCACGCCAACCGTACGACGTGGGTCGGTTCGTCCCAATAGTGCGCATCAAAGACTTGCGTAACCGCCTTCAACTGTTCGGGCGTCAGAATGCAAAAGACCATGTTCGTCTCAACAGGATAGCGAAGCGGTATACCAATCTGTTTCAGCCGCGTTTCCAGACGTTTTGCTGCTTGATTCGCAAGTCGCGCATTTTCAAGCCACAAGCCACTTTCTAACAGATACTCGGCCTGAACGCCCAGAAACTGCGATTTGTCCAGATGTTGCATCGACTGTTTTTGCAAATATGGGAGACTGACGCCCCACTCTTCCCGTCTGAATACGACCATCTCGCCGAACATCGCGCCCGCTTTCGTGGCTCCCCATGAAAAAGCGTCAACACCCGTTCCTTCAATCATTTCCGCAAGCGTCGTATTCAACGCCACGACGGCGTTGCCAATGCGCGCGCCATCGATATAGATCGCCATTTTCAGACTATGGGCATAGTCGCACAACGCCTTCAGTTCGTCCAATGAATACATCGTGCCGAATTCAGTCGGTTGTGTAATCGCAACGACCTGAGGGATATAGCCAAATCGACGAGCGGCCTTCAGCCGCGCCGCCACGGCATCTACCGTCAATTTCCCGTCCTCGCATTCGCATTCCAGAATCTTACAGCCGAGCGTATATTCGAACGCGCCGCATTCATGCGTGTTGACATGCGTCTGAGACGCGCAGACGATACAGCCGTTGCGCGGCAGCATCGACTTCAACGCCAAGATGTTAGCACCTGTTCCATTAATGGCGTACGTCGTCCAAATCCGCTCTTTGAAGAACTGTTGCATCAGTTCGACGGCATGACGCGAATGGCAATCCCGTCCATCGTTGTCATCAATCGGTTCGTCATTGACGGCGACAATCCGCTCCAAAATATCTGGATGAACGGTTGTCCAGACTTCGCCTCGAAAATCCTTTCTTCCCATTATTTATCCTCGAGTGTGGCGGCGGCGTCTCGCCGTCGGACTGGTGT
>JAFZIJ010000084.1 GCA_017554445.1 Victivallales bacterium | reverse complement strand
GGGCGAATGGCGGTTTGGATGTGAAATGGCATGAATACTATAGCACTAAGCGGGCAGATGTCTTATGAAGGCAACTTGAACTCCGTTGTTTTGATGGTATTTTTTTAGTTTGTGTTTATAATTAAATGGTATTGGAGACGCGGAAACTGTGAAAATACTGCATTTGTCGGACATGCATCTTGGAAACTGGCCAGCTGGTTTCGGCTGGTTGCTGGACAAGCGTGTTCTGGGCGTGTTCACACAGCATGTCCGCCGTCGTTCGCGTCAGGACTTCAGATCCGTTGAACGGTTGCTGCCGTTGGTGGAGAAAGTCAATCCGGACGTCGTTGTTTGCACAGGGGATTTGGGAAGCATCGCCGAACCGTCGGAGTTCGAGAGAGCGTTGGCGGTTTTGAAGCCGTTGGCGGAACGTTACGGAGAGCGTTTCATGTATGTGCCAGGGAACCATGACGCATACGTCGCCCATCGGCGAAACCGGACGGCGCTTGAACGGACATGTCTGGAACTGAACGGCTTCGGACGAGAAGCCTTTCCTGCGGAAAAAGTGTTCGGCGATGTCCGTTTCATCTTAATCGATGGAGCGGCGCCGATGCCGCCGTGGAAATCGGCGGGACTGTTGACAGATGACGCCAAGCAGCGTCTGGAGACGATGTTACGACGTGAACGCATGGACGGCGAACGCCGCGTGGTGGTCTGCCATTTTCCAATGGTGGATTATTACGGCGGTGGCCTTGGGTGGCGACGGAAGATAAACATCGAAAACGACTTGCGGCAATGGGCGGAGGAAGGGCTGTTTGACGTGCTTTTGTGCGGGCATCTGCATAAGCCGTTCATCTGGCGGCACGGCGGTTGGGCGCAGGTATGCGCGGGGGCGATGACGATCACGCGGCATGTGGCCGTCGTCGATATCAATGAGACAATAGAATGTAATTTAGTAAAAATATAATCAGAATTTTTAAATATTATTATATAAAGGTATAGTAAATCAAAAAACGCAACGCAAAAAGGAATCAAGATGAAGCAGTATCTGGCATTTGATTTGGGCGCGTCCAGCGGCCGCGCAATTCTGGGCACGATTGACAACGGCAAAGTGACGTTGGAGGAAATGCATCGTTTCGAAAACGGGCCGATGTCCATCAATGGCGGTCTCTTCTGGAATCTGCTGGGCCTTTTCAATGAAATGAAGCTCGGTTTGAAGAAGACATTGGAGGCGGGTGCCAATCTGTCGGCCATCGCCATTGATACATGGGGCGTCGATTACGCGTTCATCGACAAAAATGGTTTCTTCGCGGGTATTCCGCACAACTATCGCGATCCGCGCACGGACGATGTCATGCCGTGGATGTTCAATCGCGTTCCGCAGAAGAAAATCTACGAACTGACTGGTATCCAGTTCATTACGCTGAATTCCATCTTCCAGTTGGCGGCGTCCGTTCGAGACGACGATCAGGTGCTGAAGATCGCCGACAAACTGCTGTTCATCCCGAACGCCTTGACGTATCTGTTCTACGGCGACAAGTCCGCCGAATACAGTATCGCGACGACATCGCAGCTGTACAATCCGACGACGAAGGATTGGGCGTGGGAGATCATCGACGCGTTGGGACTGAAGCGGTCGTTGTTCCCTGAAATCAAGCCTGCCTGCTCGCTGGCGGGAACGTTGCTGCCGCAGTTGCAGGAAGAACTGAAGTGCGGCGCGATTCCCGTCGTGTTGGTCGGAACGCATGACACGGCATCCGCCGTGGCGGCCGTTCCCGCGCAAAGCGGCAAGTCGTGGGCGTATCTGAGCAGTGGCACATGGAGCCTGTTGGGCGTTGAATTGGACAAGCCGTTGGTGACGGATGCAGCGATGGCGGCAAACTACACGAATGAAGGCGGCGTCGGCGGGACCATCCGTTTCCTGAAGAACATCATGGGCTTGTGGCTGATACAAGAATGCCGCACGGAATGGAAGCGCCGCGGCAAGAAGTACACGTTTGACGAATTGGATGAATTCGCCAACGAAGCGGAGCCGTTCCGTTCATTCATCAATCCGAATGACCAGTCGTTTGTCGCGCCAGGCGACATGCCTGCTCGCATCGCTGCCTACTGCAAGAAGACCGGCCAGCCCGTTCCCGAAACGCCCGGGCAGATTCTCCGCACGGCTCTTGAATCATTGGCGATGCGCTACCGCCAGTCGCTGGACGAAATCGAAGCCGTCACTGGCAAGAAGATCGACATGCTGCATCTCGTTGGCGGCGGTTGCAAGAACATCATTCTGAATCAGTTCACGGCGAACGCCATTGGCCGTCCTGTCCAGACTGGGCCAGTCGAAGCGACGGCGTTGGGCAACATCATCGGTCAGGCGTTGGCGTTGGGCGACATCAAGTCGCTGCAGGAAGGCCGCGACATCATCCGCGCGAGTACGGAGACAAACGTCTATCTGCCGCAGGATAAGGACAAGTGGGAAGCCGCCTACAAAAAATTCCTTTCAGTGCAGTAATGTAAACGGCGTATTCCTATGACATTGATGATGAACATCATACGAAAAGCAAAGGATATTCCAGTCCGCAATGAATGCGATGTATTGGTAGTCGGTGCAGGACCGGCTGGCTGTGGCGCGGCGATTTCCGCCGCGCGGGCTGGTGCGCGGACGACGCTTGTCGAATATGGCGGGAAGCTTGGCGGCATGTGGACGTTGGGGCTGCTGAGTCCGTTTTTCGACAATCGCCACCATGACGGGCTGAACCGTGAGCTGCGGGAGGCGTTGCAGGCTCGCGGCTGTTGGGGCGGCTTGTGGGACATCTCCTTCGATCCGACGGAAATGGCCATGCTTCTTGATGAACTGGCGCTGGACGCGGGCATCGACATCCTTTTCTATACGATGGCCACGGAGCCGATCATGGAAGACGGCGTACTGAAGGGCGTGATTGTGGAAAACAAATCAGGCCCGCAGGCGATTTTGGCGAAGACGGTCATCGACTGCACGGGGGACGGCGATATTGCCGCCCGTGCGGGTGCGCCGTTCGAAATCGGAGGACCTGCGGACGGTGCATGCCAGCCGATGACGATGATGTTCAAAATCGGCGGCGTCAAAACGGAATACGGGCGAGACGACACGAACGGTTTCTACAAGGCGCTGACGCAAGTCGTTGCGGAAACGGATGTTTTGGAAGGAGTGCCGTTCAACAATCCCGCCATCATCAAGCTTCCGCGGGAAGGCGAGGCGTTGATCCAGTGGACACATATCCGCCATCGGCTGGGGACGGACGGCGACGAATTGTCCAAAGCCACGCTTGAAGGGCGGCAGCAGATTCGTCGCGCGATGGAGCTTTTCAAGGCGATCCGTCCTGTCTTGGGCGATGTCTATCTGATGGAGCTTCCGATGGTCATTGGAGTCCGCGAGACACGGCGCATTCGGGGAGAGTATTATATTACGGACAATGATGTGAAAGAAGCACACCGCCATGACGACGGCATTTGTCTGGTGCGTTTTGGCGTCGATATCCACGAACCGTCCAAATCGACGCAGACGTGCTTTGGGCACAAGGGATTCGATATTCCGCTTCGTTCGCTCGTCCCGTTGAAAGTGGATAATCTGCTGACGGCGGGGCGTTGCATTTCAGGCAGTTTCGTCGCGCATGCGGCATATCGCGTGACGGGTGATTGCCTGAAGATGGGGGAGGCGGCCGGCGTATTGGCGGCCATCGCCGCAGTGAAAAATGTTTCTGTTCGCTCATTGGTCAGAATGGAGCCTGGCATTGTGATAGAGTCCATAAACAAAGGAGGAAAAATATGAAAACTGTTGAAAAAATGTACAAATTGGCGCGCGAAATCTATGCATCGCATGGAGTCGATACAGAAGCGGCGATGGCGGCGCTGAAGGCCATCCAGATTTCGATTCACGCGTGGCAAGGCGATGACGTCAAAGGATTTGAAGAGACGAATCATGCCTTGACGGGCGGTTGCCAAGTGACGGGCAATTATCCAGGCTGTGCACGGAATTCAGACGAACTGCGGGCCGATTTGGAAGTGGCTCTGCGTTTGATTCCTGGAAAGCATCGTGTCTGCTTGCAGTCCCATCAAGTTGACAAGATGTTCCCCGGCGTGGATCGCGACCGTTTCACGTTGGACAACTATCGCGGATGGCTCGATTGGACAAAGGCGAATAAAATTGGTTTTGACATCGCGCCTGCGTTCTATTCGCATCCGAAACTGGATCATGGCCTGTCATTGTCCCATCCGGATCCTGCCATCCGCAAATTCTGGATCGATCACGGCAAGGCCGTCCGCAAGATCGGTGCGAAGTTCGGTAAGGAGTTGGGCACACCATGCGTCGTGAACTTCTGGGCGCCAGATGGTTACAAAGATGCACCGTCTGACCGTTATGCCGCTCGTAAACGGCTTCTGGAATCATTGGACGAATGCTTTGCGGAGAAAATCAGTGATAAATACGAATTGGATGCCGTCGAACCGAAATTGTTCGGCATCGGCGCGGAAAGCTGCACGGTCGGTTCCGCCGACTTCTATCTGACGTATGCCGCACGGAAAAACGTGTTGGTGTGTCTGGATTCCGGCCATTTCCATCCGACGGAAAACATCGGCGACAAGATTTCCGCCATCTGCTGCCAGCAAGGCCGCCTCTTGCTGCATGTGAGCCGCGGTGTCCATTGGGACAGCGACCATGTGATTCTCGTCAACGACGAACTGCTGGGCATCGCCCGCGAAACCGTTGCGTATGACTATCTGGACAAGATCCACATCTGTCTCGACTATTTCGACGCGAGCATCAACCGTGTCGCAGCATGGGTCATCGGTGCGCGCAACATGCAGAAAGCGTTGCTAATTGCGTTGTTGGAACCACGTGCAGAAATTCAGGCTTGTGAGGATGCGTTTGATTTCACTGGTCGTCTCGCATTGCAGGAAGAGGCGAAAGGCCTGCCGTGGTGTGCCGTTTGGGACTACTTCTGCGAGAAGAACAATGTTCCCGTCGGCGGCGAATATCTGGATACCATCCGATTCTACGAGCAGAAGAATCTGCTCGCACGCGGGTGACGACAAATCATCGAACTTGTTTCGGTTAATGGCGGTCGCTGGAAAAAGCGGCCGCCTTTATTTTTCCTTTTCCTCTTCTTTGATGGGGCGGAGTTTGATTTTCTTCACAACGCGAGGAGTAGCGTCAAGAACTTGGATTTCAAGGAGATCCGTCGTCTGCGATTCGTTCGCCTGAAGGATGCAGCCGGCGACGTCGGCCAGATAGCCGCCGATGGTGTCATAGTCGTCGCTGTCAGGAAGGTCGATGTCAAGATTGTCGCGGATATCGGAAATCAGCGTACGGGCGTCCAGCGTGTACCATCCATCTGCGTCTGGCGTCCATTGCGGTTCATGGACTTCTTCGACGTCGTATTCGTCTTGGATTTCGCCGACAAGCTCTTCGAGAATATCTTCAAATGTGACGATTCCGGAGGTGCCGCCGTATTCGTCGATGACGATGGCGAAATGCGTCTTCTTCTTCTGGAATTCGGCGAGGAGGTCACCGATCTTCTTTGTCTCAGGGGTATAGTAGGGCGGATGGACAAGATCCGTAAGTGATTTGGCCGCATAGACTTTGTTCTTGTCCAGAAGGTCTTTGGCGTAGATGACGCCGATGATCTGGTCGATGGACTGGTTATAGACGGGAATGCGGCTGTGGCCGGATTCGAGGATGAGCTTGACGGTATCTTCCACACTGCTGTCAGCGCTGATGGCGTCTATATCGACACGCGGCGTCATGATTTCATGGACGGTGGTGTCGTCGAGTTCGAAGGCTCCGGCGACGATACGTCGTTCATCCTCTTCGATATCATCGACATAGTCTATCTTCTCGCCTTCCTCCTTCTTGTCGATAAGACTCATGATTTCGTCTTCGGCGGTGTTGATGTCCTGTGTTTCGCCTTGCGCTTCACGTGTTTTGATTGGTTTTTCCAGCAACCAGACGAACGGGAAGATCAAATAACTAAAGATGTTGAATACAGGAATGTAAAAGCAGAGGATTTTCGCGTTGGCGACGATGGATGTACGAGCCGCGATGTTTTCCGCCAGCAGGAAACCGATGACGACAATCACAGGCGCGATGATGAAGAGTTCTTTCGGCGTGTTTTCGTCGATGCCTTTCAAGGCGATGACAAAGGCGATGACGGCCACCATGGGGCAGAGGAAGATTGTGAAACGGGCGGATGTGAAGAGGCGTTCCGGCAGGGGGTGCCATTCGTCCAATTTGTCTGCGAGCTGTTTGTCCAGTTCTTCTAGCTTTTTGAATTTTCCGCCTGTAAAGCGTTCTAGTTCAAGATATCCGAAATAGCAGACAAGGCCAATAATTGTGGCGATTGAGGAGACGATCAGCGGACATAAAGGAGGTTTCATCTTTGGTTCTTTGGTTTATGGTTATGGAATGGAAGACGGTGAAAACGGCGTACGGCTTCAGTCAGGCTTTGCTATATGAATTTGAGAAAGCCTGTTATCGTGACACCGTCCTCTTCCAGTTTATTCATGACCCGCGCTTCGGCCTGCCGCATTTTGGCACGGTCGTTGTCTTCAATATCGTCGTATCCAGCAAGATGGAGCATGCCGTGGACGGCGTAGAGAAGGAGTTCGCGTGACGGATCCAGTTGGTGTTCTGTTGCATATTGGACGGCGACTTCGGGGCAGATGTAGATTTCTGCGGTGACATTTTCATCCTGTGAGTCGTCGTCAAAAGGGATGGTTTGGCTACGGAGGTCGAATGTCAAGACATCCGTCGAGCCGTGATGTTGCAGATGGCGTTCGTTGAGTTCCGCCATCCGCTGGGCGTCCAAAATGATGATTTGCAGGATGCCGGGCTCTTCATGAAGTCCGGCATGGACGACGGCGTGTTTCAAAGACGTGAGAAAGGCGTTTCGTTTTTGGAGCGGGAGGCCGCCGTGAGTTTTGTAGAGAACCGGTCGCATATAGTTTGCTGGCGGGGTTAATGTTCATCCGCAGACGGAGGTTTAGGGGATTCCTCCGGCGGGGCGGTAGTACCTTCTGCCTGCCGCGGCTTCTGTTCCTTTTCTGGTTCAGGCTGGTCTGGCTTCAGGTCTTTTGTCAGGTCGATGCTGGACAGAGGTCCGCTTTCTTGGACATGTGCGGTCTTTTGTGTTTCATCATCCTCTTCATCTTTCGGCTTTGCGTATTGCGGCCGTCCATGATAGAGGCGGCAAATGGAGGAGGCGATGACGTCGCAGACGATGGTCAGTTCGCCGATGGTCAGATCCGCTTCATCGAACTGGCGGTTTTTCATTTTATTCATGATCAGCTTGTCCACGAAATCGCGGACTTTGGCGTATTCGATATGATCCCACTTCTGGAGTTCCGCACGTGAAGCGGCTTCGCAGATATCTGCGATTTCGACGATTACGGCTTCCTTCCTTCTTGGGAGCGGACCTTCGTATGAATAATCCTTCTTCTCTGGCTGCGGTTCGCCTTTGGCTTCCGCCTCCTGACAGGCCTTGTGGTAGAAATAGCTGATCACATCCGTGCCATGGTGGCTCACAATGGCTTCCATGATAGGACGTTGCAACTTGTATTTGCGGGCCAGTTCACCACCGTAAATGACATGTTCACGGATTTTCGCGCAACTTTTGATTGGAGTGAGCCCATCATGTGGATTCGGCTGGCCTTCGATGAGATTTTCGACGAAGAATTCCGGATTGCGCAGTTTGCCGACATCGTGGAAGGAGCCGCAGACTTTGGCGAGCAACTTGTTGGCACCGATGGCATGCGCGGCGTCATAAGCGAACTGGCCGACCTGCACGCTGTGGTTGTAAGTTCCTTTGGCTTCGTCGTTAAGTCTGTTCAATAGGGGATGATCCATGGAACTAAGCTCATGAAGTGCGATTGGCGTGACGACGTCAAAGAAACGTTCACATAACGGTGGGAGGAAGAACAAGGCGATCATGACGAAAAAGCCATTGGCGAGGGCCAGCAGGAGGAGTTTGATCCAGAAATAAGGCCATTGGACTGGTTCATCCGTATGCAGAATTGTGCGGAACATCGTGCTCCATTCGCCCCAGACGTTGTTCACTGGCGATTGCCACAGGAAGAAGAGTGAGACGAGCAGGAGAACGGCGACCAGATAAAGTCCTCCCATCAGAAAACCGTTGCGTTTGGAGACGTTATGGAAGATGACAATGCCGCTGAACGATGTGAGGATGGCGTGGACGAACAGCGGATAGGGGCATTCGCCGCCCAGAAGAGTCGGCGTCAACAGCGAAAGTAGCATGGAGATGCAGATGCCGAAGCGGACGCCAAGCAGATAAACACCTAGCGACGGGAAAAGCGCCATTGGAAGGAAGATCCTCAGATGGAAGGAGTTACCAAGAGAATAGATATGGAATACATGTTCTGCGATGACCAGCATCAGCATGTGGAGGAAGATGAAAAGCGAGCTGAGTATGACTCGGCTTGGACGGGCGAAAAAGTTTTCCCGCAAACCCAACAGGCAGGCTCCGAAGCAGAAAAGGATGGCCGCGAACATCAGCGCGGAACGGATGAAAGCGCTGATATTAAATCGTTGTTCGTTCAGATACAAGTACTTGTATGCTAAAATCAATGTCGCTTTGCTTGCCGTGTACTTTTCATTTTGGCGTATGAGACAAGTGTCAAGCGGCACAATGGGATTGTATTTTCTGGCCCAAGGGGGCTGCGTGTCCGTTTTGCCGTCGTTGGACAACGTTTCGGAAGGAGGTTGGACGACAGTTGACGGGAAACTGTGCTCCGCATAGACGGTCTGGGAGGCTGTTGCATTGACAAGATCTTCCACCGTTGTCGCTTCCATGACTTCTTTGGGAAGATATGAATAGGTATTTCGGAAGACCGTCTGCAACAGGAGACACAGACAGCACGACGTCCACAGGATCGCAAAGCATGTGAACATGGTCATGCCGTGCGAATGATGTGTGGCTTCAGGGTGGTAGCCCATTTCGCGCACTGGTTGTTTTGTTGCATCCATATATGAATGAAAGACTTATTGGTATCTGGCAAACAGGACGGAGGCATTGTGTCCGCCAAATCCAAGATTGTTATTGAGCGCAAGGCGCACGTCCACTTCACGCGCTTCATTGGGGACGTAGTCGAGATCGCAGTCCGGATCAGGCGTCGTGTAGTTGATGGTCGGCGGCACGATGCCGTGCATGATGGATTTGATGCAGACGACGGATTCGAAGCCGCCCGCCGCGCCGAGCATGTGGCCCGTCATGGATTTCGTGCTGCTGACGGGAGTCTGTTTGGCCTTCTCTCCAAAGACCATTTTGAGGGAAGCTGTTTCCGTCAAGTCGTTTAGCTTGGTCGATGTGCCGTGCGCGTTGACGTAATCCAATGCGTCATACGGGAGATTGGCATGCTGGAAGGCCATCTTGATGGCACGCTGGATGCCTTCGCCGTTTTCCGCCGGATGCGTGATGTGATAAGCGTCCGCGCTGAGGCCGTAGCCGACGATCTCCGCAAGGATGTTGGCCCCGCGCTTCTTCGCATGTTCTTCTGATTCAATGACTAGCACACCTGCACCTTCTGCGGGGACGAAGCCGTCGCGGTCTTTGTCAAACGGGCGGCTGGCGTGTTCTGGATCATCGTTGTTCGCGGAAAGGGCTTTCAGCGAACCGAATCCGGCCAGCGAGAACGGTTCGACGACGGCTTCCGTGCCGCCGCAGACCATGACGTCCGCATCGCCACGAACGATCATCCAATAGGCTTCGCCGATGGAATGCAGGCCAGATGCGCAAGCTGTTACAATACAGAAATTTGGACCTTTCAGATGATGGCGGATGGCGACGTAGCCGGACGCCATGTTGGAGATCATCATCGGGATGGACATCGCGGAGACGCCTCTCGGACCTTTTTCCGCGAGCGAGCGAATCTGCTCTTCAATCGTCGTAAGTCCGCCAATACCAGATGATACGATGACGCCAGCTCGCGTCTCGTCAATGCCTTGGGCTTCCGTCAGGCCGGCCTGAGCGAGAGCCTCGTCACTGGCGACGACGGCGTAATGGCAGAACAAGTCAAGGCGTTTGGCTTCTTTCGGGCCGATGATGGCCTCCGTGTCCAAGCCTTTGACTTCGCCAGCGATCATGCAACGGTAACCCGTTGCATCGAACTTGGTTACGGGACCAATACCAGATTTTCCGGCCAGAAGACTCTTCCAACAGGATTCAACATCGTTTCCGACTGGTGAGACGGCTCCCAGACCGGTGACAACCACTCGTTTTTGCATCATGGACATATTTAATCTTTATATAAGTAATGTAGTTAAAAAAGATGATGAATAGTCACCTATTAAGATAACATCACTTTGCAAATACGCAAATCAAGCGGTCGTTTAATCTTGTCATAAATGGACAAAATATGACAAAATGATATAAATCAAGACATGAAAATAAAAATGCCGTTTCAAGAAATCTTGAAACGGCATAGGAAAAAAGATGGTTGGCGGATTACTTTTCGTCGTCGCCGGTGCCGAGTTTTTCTTCTACATATTTAATGGCGTCGCCAACGGTGGTAAGGCCTTCGGCGTCGTCATCGGGGATCTGGGTGTTAAAGGCGTTTTCAAGAGCCATGACGAGCTCGACGATGTCCAAGGAGTCTGCGCCTAAGTCTTCGATGAATTTGGCTTCCGGTTTCACCTGTTCTTCCTGGCACTGAAGCTGCTCGACGATAATTTTAATGACGCGTTCACCATTCTTTGACATTGTTGTGTCTCCAAATTGTTAAGATTGTTTGTTTTATTGACAGTTTTTTGTATTCAGGTATAAGATTGAGGTATCAATCGCATGAAATAGCAATATTATTTTCTTTAATGTAGCACAAAATGAAAAAAAATCAAGTGGCCCGAATGGAAAGGCATTTTTCTTTGGCGGTTACTTGCGGTAGAGGATCCATTTATTGATGTTCTTTTCTACGAGAAAGATTGTTTCGAGAGTCTGTCGCGGGATGACGGCGGTGGCGGGCTGTCCGTTTACTGTCTGAATTTCCATGGATGGTCTGGGGGCGATTCTTCTAGAAAGGGCGCATTGCCAAGGGATGAACCATTCAGGCGATATGTTTTGCAGGTCGTCTTCAGAAAGCAGGATATGCTTTCCGGAGGTGGTTGCCGTGAGGACGATGCGACCGTCTTGCATGACGATGAATGACGATTCGCGTCTTGCGGACGGAAACGGCGGCGTCGAGAAGACGGTGGCGACACCACAGAGGGAGGCTGGATCATTGGCTTGAAACCAAATGACGCCGTGTGGCTTATGGCGTTTGAGATCCTCCAGTGTGTCGAATGCAGCGAATTGCAAGGTCGCCACGTCGTTTAGAAAATGACCTGCAACGATTTCGCCGGAAAGTTCCAGAAGACGTAGCGCGGGAAAGAGCGACCGCCAGCTGAATTCGGACGCTTCTCTGTCCATAAGTGCCTTGAACAGAACGCCATAGCGGTCAATCAAAATACGGACGCGTTCTTTTTCCTGCTCGATGGTTTCAATAGGATCGGCAGTTTTGTATGTCCACGGGATTTTTCTCCACGGGATTCTGCCGATGGCGTTGAATCTGGAATTGGCGCGTGTGGCGGGATGACGGCGGTGCGATGTGGAAAAGCGCGGCTGGCGTGGTATGGCTTCCTTTTGCGTAGCGGACATGCACAGCAGGCGGATTGGGGCGAAAGAATCCGTGGTGATTTCGCCGTTCAGAAATGCAGTGAGAAAATCCGAATGGATTTTCTCTATTTTGTCAAAAGAATCATCATCTTCACGGAGGAAGGCGTCAAGTGTGAACGGGGCGTCAGGCCAATTCGGATTGATGGCGGATGGTGATTGGACGTAGGGCAGATCGGATTCCTGCACGAAACGGACGGTTTTGTCTGACGAGCCGACGGCGAGGAAGCCGTCGGCGGCGATGGAATCAAGCCATAGCGGATCGTAGTTTGGAAAACGCGCAGGGAAGAATGTCGTTTCAAGGCTGTCTAATTTCAACGGCAGGCCTGTGAATTTCAGCAGAAGTTGTTTGAAGGCTTCATGTTGGGAGCCATCATCCTGTGGCGGACATAGGTTGTACGCAAGCCATGACTGGTATTGAAGCGATGGAATTGGTTTGAAATCAAGCAGGCGTCTGGCGTTTCGTTCCGTACGAGCAAGATGCTCAAGTGTTTCGCGCAGACAGATTTGCGGTGACGGCAAGGCATCTGTGAACGTCCCTTCTAGGAGGATGCCTGTTTCCTCTAGATGGCGGATCGCCGCCTCGACGTTATCCTTTGGAAATGGAATCCGTGAGGTGAAATCCGATAATGGAATCGGGCCATAATATTGGAAGACCTGCTTCAGACGGGAGGCGAGCAGGACGGTGTCATCCTGCGGGAAGTCTTTGATTTCACGGATATTAGTAGAATCGGTAATGAACGTCGCGCCATTTGCTTTGAAGGTGGTGGTTTTCACGGCAAGAATCTCGTCCGCTGTATCCGGTGAGTCTCGGCGAATGGCGTTCGCAAGCTCCGTCCATTCCGCCAAAAGCATGCACCAACGGTCATGAATGGCGTTTTGCAGTTCATCTGCGGACGATGGCGTGTAACCAGCCGCCGTGCCTTGCCGTTTGGCTTCGAATGTTTGGATGGTTTCTAAACTGACGAAAATGCTTAATGCCTTTGTTCCAATGAGATCGGAAATCCAATTCGAATTAGGTGAGGCAGGCTTGGGTGTCCTGTCACTAGCGTACATGAGCGTGTTGACCTGCGTCCAATTGCCTTGAGCGGCAAATGGACTGGCCGTTTCGCAGTTGATTTCCGTGATTTGGACGGTGCCTTCCTGCAATTGCGTCAAGACGCGACGTAGTTGCGGCAAGTCGAATTCATCCTGAAGACAGGAGCGCCATGCTTCGACGGCTATTGGAAAATCTGGATATTGGGCGATTTCATTCCAAAGCTTCTGTGCGCGGAGCCGCGTCATCCACAATGGTTTCCGCTTTCCAGGCGGTCCTTTGGGCAGCAAAATGGCGCGTCCGGCGGCCTCCCGGAAGTGTGCGGCAAAAAAGGCTGAATCTTGAAGTCCTTGCAGGACAAGCTGTTCGATGTTTTCAGGTGTGATGGTGGAGAAGATTTCCGCTTGGGTGATTGGTTTGGGAGCGGATATCCAGATGGCGTCGTTTCCTGCAATGATGTCGGCGTCCTGCATGGATTCGTCAGAGCAACAGGTGGTACGGATGGCGATGGAGAGTGGGCGGTTGAGGCGTCCTCCCCAAAACGTGTGAAGGACGGTTTGGAAGAGCTCTTCGCCGTCTTCATTGTGGCTTTGGACATGTTCGATGATGATGTGGCGTGAATTGGGCAGGATGTCGGTCGCCGCCTTTTGGGCACGGAGATATTCGTCCAGACGGACGGCGTCCTGCGGTTCCATTCCATTATAATTAATAAGGTATGGAAGCAGAGTGCCTTTTTGTTCCAAAACGGCGTCCCATTGCGCAAGCATGTCCGCGATGCGGTGCGAAAGTCCGTAGGGGCGGTCTTGCGGTTCCGCTTTCCAGAAAGGAACTTCCGCCGTTGAGGGGACTGGCGAGACGAACACGTCGTCATGGGTGATGCGGTCGATGCCCCACGCCTGCGTACCGAGGGTGAAACGCTGTCCGATGCGCGCCTCCCAGACGAATTCTTCGTCCAGTTCGCCGATGAGGGCGTTGTCGGCCGTCTGACGAAGCTTGTACAAGCCGCGATCCGGAATAGTTCCTGATGAGAGTTTGAGGGCGGTCGATGCGTCATTTCGTGTCTGGCAAGCGGTTCCGTCATCGCTGAGATTAAGCCGCGGGCGAAGGGCCGTAACGGAAAGATTGCTGTAACGTCCTGCCAGAAGCTGGATAACGGCGTCGAAATGCTGTCTGGGCAGGTTTCTGTATGACCAGATGGAGGTGATGAAATTGTAAAGCGTGTCAAGCTTTCGCGGTGTATGAAGTGAAACAGCGAGAATGATTTGGGCAAGAATGTCAAGACAATTTTGCGGTGGTTGCGACAGTTCGATGTCCTTTTCGACAACGGCGTCTCGAATGGCGATGGCCTGCAGAAGTTCATGCGGATGTGTGGCGAGCAGGAGGGCGTGGCTGGCCGCGCCGACCCGATGGCCCGCGCGGCCGATCCGTTGTGTCGCAGCCGCGATGGAGGATGGTGCGTTGACGAGAACGACTTCGTCAATGGCGCCGATGTCGATGCCGAGTTCGAGAGATGACGTCGCGACAATGGCCTTCAGCTCTCCCGCTTTCATGCGCTTTTCGACGGTCTGGCGGATTTCCTTCGAGAGGGATCCGTGATGAGAAAAGGCCAGAAGGTTGCTCTGCCCGTCATTGATGTTCTGCGAAATTTTTTCGCATGTGTTTCTTGCATTGCAGAAAATCAGCGTGGAATGATTGGTCTGCAGATGCGGGAGGACGAGTTGCGCGACGCGCTTCCATGCATGGTCGTCTGCGATAGTCATGTCCGGTTCGGGAAGCAGACGGACTTTCACATCAAGTTGCCGTGTGTTGGGGCATTCGATGATGGTGATTGGACGTGGGGAGGGCGGGGGAGTTCGCGCGGAAGCTCCAGCCACGAAAGCCGCTGCTGTTTCGGCTGGCTTGACGGTGGCTGAAAGAGCGATGCGTTGGAAATCTCCTGCGAATTCCGCAAGCCATTCCAATGATGCGGCTAACTGGATGCCACGGCGCGTGTTGAGCAACGCATGGACTTCGTCAATGATGACCGTCTTGACGCTGCTGAACAGATTTTCGACGGCCTCCCGCTTGGACTGGAGCATCAGAAAGAGGCTCTCAGGCGTCGTGATCAGAATTTCCGGACGATTGGTCCAGATATTGCGCCGTTCAGCCGCCGTGGAGTCGCCGCTGCGGACTGCGATTCTGGGGGATGGAAGATTGAGCCCTTCGGATGCGGCTAATTCGCGGATTTCCGCCAACGGCGTCAGCAGATTTTCGCGGATGTCGTTGTTAAGTGCCTTCAAAGGCGAAACATAGATGGCGGCGAGTTGTTTTGACGGCCATCGTCCTCTCAACAGTTGGTTGATGGCCCAAAGAAAAGCCGTAAGCGTTTTGCCGCTGCCAGTCGGCGCCGTGACGAGAAGATTGTCGCCGTGCGCAATAACCGGCCATGCCCGCGTCTGCGTTTCCGTCGGCTGCGGATGAACCGATTGGAACCATTCGGCGATGAACGGCGCAAAAATGGACAACGGATTATCGGGCATTGCGGCAGAGAAACTAACAGAAAACAACGTTTATTTTCTGATAATGATGGTCAGCGGTTCAGCGGACGGGATGACAATGCGCGAAACAGTCAAGAGACCGTCTTTCGGCATCGTGAATGCAGGCTGTTCCGCACCATTGATGGTGACGGTAAGTTGTTCGCCAGGAGCAGGTTTGAACTGCTGCCGCCGCCGAATCGTCATGTCCAGCGTGACGGGATAGACGATCTCCGGATGTTTGGCGGAGATCGTGATTTCGTAACGGTTTGGCGTGTCGGCGACGACATTCCAGTCGAGGCCGCGGTTGATCCAGCCGACGAGATCGCCGTCCTCCGGTGCGCCGTTGCCGTAGTTTTTGTTGTCGGAATTATTGGAGAACGCTGGATAACTGAGATTTAACCTGCATTTAAGGAACAGTTGTCTCCAGAATTTGACATCGTCGGGAACCTGTGAACTCATGCTGTGGTTGCCGTTGTTCCAAAAGACGGCGAAGGGCTGCCGGGCTTGGTTCGCGGCGGTGTAGAACGGCGGGTTGTTGACCCATGGGATGGACGGATCGCTGCGGCCGTTCGTCGCGAAAATCGGCGGCATGTCACGGTTGGTGGCGATGTTCTTCGCGCCGTTCATGTATTCAAACAGATCCATGCCGTTTTTCAGGACGGCCTTCTTGCCTTTCAGCGGTCCGCAGGCGCATTCCAGACGGCAGGCGGTGATGGCATTGGACGTGGAGCATTTCTCCCAAGTGTACGAATAGACAGGTACTTGCGAATAGACGGCGGCGATGCGATCTGGAAAATGCATCGCCATGGCGACGCCGGCTGAGCCGCCCATGGAACCGCCCATGACATACGTGCGGTTCGGATCTGTGCCAAGATAATTTTGCGCGTAGTCAATCAATCCGAGAAGATATTTTTCCGTAAAATTATCGACAACGACGTCGCCGCGCGAAACAGTTGTATGCGCGATGTTGACGTTGTATCCGAACCAGAATGTATTGACAGCTGGACAGTAGTCTCGTGCATCTTTTGATTCGATGACTGGGCGGTTGACCCATACGCGATCCTGCACGGAAAAGATAACTCTGTCCGGTAGGACATTCATCTGGAATTTGAATGCAAGTCCTTCCCGCCAGCCTTGTTGCGCATTGGCGAACCATAGGCTGTTGAAAGTTGACTGCGGATTGGACGTGTCTCCGCCGCCGCGACCATGGAGATCAAGAATGAGTGGACGGCCTTTGCATGAACCAGCCTGCGGCTCCGTTTCAGGCGTGCCCTGCCAGATGGGAATCGGTTGGTCAACCGTTGCATGGCAGGCAATCGTCGTGGCGTTTTCACCTGCAATGATTGGCGAAATCGCTGTGTCACGGCTCTTCCAAACGACGGCGAAATAGATGTCGCCGCTCGTTTGTTCAGTCACCGTGTGGACATGCAGGCCTGAAGATGGATTCAACGGCTCGGTGCCTGGTTCGATGACGAAGCCAACAGGCTCGCCGTGTGAGACATCCTTTTTGAACGACGCGGGATCCTTTAGCCAGTCCCGTGCGCTGCCGGGGAGGATATCCTTCGCCAGAAGTCGCGCGATGTCAAGGTTTTCTGCGGTAATCGGGCGGGATGATGCATAGACGGAAAGAACGGCATCTAGCGGAAGCTCCTTTTCGTTCCATGTCAAAAAGACTTGTCCATGACGGCAAACTGCCTTCACTTCCGTTATGGAGGCGGCGTTCGCGGCTGCGGAAACAACGAGTGCGGCAAGCAACGGAAGGGAAGGCAGTTTTTTCATGATTCTCCCTTTTCGATTTGGAGAGCTTTAAATTTATTGAATCTGTTGGAGGAAGTTCATGACGAGCTGATAGGTCGCGAAGCCCGTGCCAAGGAAGGCGATCAAGGCGGCGATGCCTTCAAGGGCGCCCGGTTCGTCATCATCTTGTTGCGGAAGATACTTGTCAAGATCGTCTTCTTTGGTAGCGCCTTTCATCCGCATGGCGGGTTTCGGCGGCTCTTCCTTCTTTTCTTCGACTGGCTTCTCTTCCTTCGGCGGTTCGACGGCGACGGTGGCGGCGGCCGGTTTTGGCTTATTGAGTTTCAGAGCAGGTTTGGCGCCTTCTGCGGCGGGAGCTGCTGCTGGCGGTTCGACGGCGACAGTGGCCGCTGCAGGCTTGTCTTCTTTCGGCGGCTCAACGGCGACGGTAGCGGACGCATTAGTCATCGGAACCTTCACCGTGGCCGTATTGGCGGCCGACTGCTCCGCCGGAGCAGGCGTCGTGGGACGAAGCTTCAACGTACTGGTCTGAGCGGGGGAGGGAGTAGGAGTGGAAGTTGCGACGGGCTCATCCGGTTTCTTCAGGTTCAGTTTGACGGTGGACGCTGCAGAACCAGCCGCGGGAGCGCCCGCTGGCGTGGCGCGGACGACTTTCAGGCGAACGGTTTCGGACTTCTTGAGGCCGCCGTTACCCATGCCCGGAACGGCTGTAGTACTAGCCGGAGACTGGCCGGATACATCAACGCGTTTGAAGTTGCCCGTGTTGACTTTACGCTGCGCTTCCAGTTCATCGATCTGCGCAGGCTTGGCCTCCGTTTTAGGAAGCTGTTCGGCAGGCTGACCGGTCGCCTGGTCCGCTTCGATTTTGAAACGGTTCGTGTCTGTCGTCTTCAAATTCAGTTTCAGTTTGTCTGATTGCTCTTCGCTCATGGTTGTCCCCAGTTGCTCAGGTGGTTTGTTTATTATATATTAATGGTAATGTACTTGATAAACAAATAACAATACAGCCAACGTCGCCATTTCGCAAGCCATTATATCATTTTTTTTTATAAAAAAGTGATCATAAAAAAGGCACCGCCCTGTTTGGACGGTGCCTTTGGTGGTTTTTCAAGGAATTTGACGGAGATTATTTCTTGGCGGCTTTCTTCTTGGCGGGAGCCGCTTTCTTGGCGCAGCAGCAGCAACCTTGATTCAGCGTGATGACCTTGCCGTTGTTGTCCATGGACTCGTTGGCCGCGAGCGTGACTTCGAGGTTCTTGACGGCTTCGGAGTAGGAGGAGATGATGATGGACTGGTCTTTTTCGAGGATGGCGTCGATGAACGCGACATCTTCGTCCTGTCCGTAGTCGTTGCCGACCTTGAAGGATAGGGTGCGATGCGGTTCGGTGATGGTGAGGCTGGAGCGTTCGACATAGTCGAGCTTGCCGTTCATCGTATAGACGCGGATACCATTTTCGCCGCCGCCGCCACGGACGAAGCAGCCAGAGTAAACCGTGCCGATGATGCCGTTCGCGAACTTGAGGTTGACGGCGGAAGCATCTTCCGTGTCATAGTTTTCGACGTCGGTAATGATGCCGCGACGGCCGAAAGCGGAGACTTCGACGACTTCGCCGAAGAGGTTGCGGCACATATCGAACGTATGGATGGTCTGTTCGACGGCCTGGCCGCCGGACGTGTCACGACGACGCCACCACCACACGCCAGGCATTCCGCCAACCCAGTAGGCGTTGAAGAAACCAACCTTCGCGTTGGCAACCCAGTTCTTCATGAACGGGATGAAATCAATGTAGCGATCCTGGAAACCAGCGGCGTTGATGAGGCCTTTCTTCAGCAGGCCGGCTTCGACTTTCTTCGCGAAGGCGAGGTCGAGGGCGACAGGCTTTTCAACGAAGAGGTTGATGCCTTTTTCAACAGCGGCAAGTTCCATGCCACCGTCTTTCCGCGTATGGGCGCAGGGTTCGACGCAGACGTACAGGGCGTCAAGCTTTTCCTTGTCCAGCATTTCTTTCCAGCACTTGTAGGGCTTGGCGTTGAAACGCTCGGCGGCCTTCTGGGCGCGGTCGTCCAGCAAGTCGCAGACAGCGACGATCTGGGCGTTCGGAATCTTGTTGTTGTCGTAGTGCCCGAAGTGGAAGTTTGCAATGCCTCCGCAACCGACGAAACCGATTTTCACTTTCTTTTCAGCCATTTTGTTTCTCCAATTTGAACTTGGTTTTGCCAGACTTGATGCTGACGCTTAAAAACAATAGAAAAATTATAAGTTGTTATTTTGCTTTTGTTTTCGACGGCGGGACGCCGTCGTTACATCCATCCGGCGGCGAGACGCTTCCGCCACACACCCATCAATATGCAAGCCATTCGCGCGTTTCGATGAGCGATTCACGCGACGGTTTCAGCGGGCTGTATTCGAGGCCGAGATAGCCTTTGAAACCCGCTTCGTCAATCTTGCGGCAGAGGAACGGATAGTTCTGTTCGCCGTTTTTCATTTCGTGACGGCCGGGGATGCCCGCCGCGTGGAAATGGCCGATGATGTCCAGATTCGTAAGAATCTTCTCCGTGACATTGCCTTCCATGATACCCGCGTGATAAATGTCATAGAGGCCTTTGACGTTGGGGGAATCGACGCCCCACAGAATGGCCGCCATATCTTCCGAATTGTCAACATAATAGTTTGGATGGTTGACGGCGGAATTGAGCAGTTCGAGAACGATTGTGATGCCCGCTTTTTCAGCGATCGGCGCGACACGCTTCAGGCCTTCGATGACATTCTTGGACAATTGGCAGCGTGTGACGCGCGGGATGAAATTGCCGGAAAGGGCGATGACGTTCTTGCAGTTGAGGCGTTTGGCGATTTCGATGTCTTTCGGGAAGTTCGCGACGACTTCGTCATGCTTCGACGGGTCCGTGAGATTGCCAATGCAACTGGTGAAACTCGTGATGGTGACGTTGTTCTTTTCGGCGGCTTTCGCGATGGCATCGATATCTTTATTGCCGGGACCCCAGAATTCGGCGGCGTTGTAGCCGCAATCCGCCACAGCAGCGATACGGTCGGCGAAAGGCAGTTCCGTGAAGAATAGTTCGAGGCAGGGAGTCAATTTCATAAATCTGTTCCTGAATGCGGTTGATGTTCCGTGCGAAAAAACTCAAACAATTATAATTTGTATGACGTGCGCAAAATGGCAAGTGCGTGAAAGGCAATTTTTTTGCACAAACGTACTTTTTTTCAATGATTGGTGGCAGTTGCGGCTGATGGATGCTTGGAGATGAGACGGTGTGGCATGCGAATCAGACAATTCATTTTTCATCCTTCAATCGTCCAATGAGTTGACACAGGACATTATGATACGTATATTATAATAGTTTTTATACGTAACTCATTCAGGACATCCTATGCAAGCCGTTACAAAACTTACGCTCAGCGCAACGCCGGAGACGATCGCAATGGCCAAGCAACTGGCCTCTGAACGCAAAACAAGCGTGTCTGCGTTATTTGCAAAATACATCCGTGATTTGCACAAGTTGGAGCATTTGGCTACATCGTCACATGTAAACCATGCGGTGGAAGATTTGCTTGGCAGCGCCGACGGCTGGCCTGCGGACATGAGCTATGATGAAATCATACGTCAGGCCATCCATGAAAAACATGGAGTTGAACCATGAAAATTTTTCTGGATACGAATATTCTCATGGATGTCCTGCTGGCGCGGCAGCCATTCTGCATTCATTCGGCCCGCGTTCTCGAACTATGCGCGGAGGGGCAACTGGACGGGCATGTATCCACCATTGCTTTTCCGACGCTTGCTTATGTCTTGCGTAAAGGTCATACGGCCGAATATGTTAGGCAGAAACTGAATCTGTTGACGAATATTGTTATGCCTGTGGATTTTACCGGCATCTTGCTTAAGCAGGCGATGTTATTGCCATTTGACGACCTTGAGGATGTCATGCAATACACATGCGCAATGTCTTGCGGAGCCGAAGCCATCGTCACACGGAACATAAAAGACTACACGGATTCCAGAATTCCTTCATTTGTTCCGGAGAATTTTCTGGCCATGTTCAACGATTTAAGAAAGGAATTACCATGATGAAAAGACTGCAGCTGATTTTGGTCGGAATAGCTTTCTTGTTCCTGATTGGGCTTTACGCGGATTCTACGATGTATTTGGTTGTGTATGATTTGGACAAGACGGAATGGAAAGTCCGCTACACAAACGACGAACCGGATCTGAATAAAGATGTTTGTCGTACGACGGAGTTGTGGTTGCGGCAGATTCCTGCGGGGACATTTAAAATGGGATCACCAAAGGATGAAGTGGGTCGTTTTGATGACGAAAAACAGCATGAAGTAACCATTACGAAAAGATTCTACATCGGTGTGTTTGAGTGCACACAACGGCAGTGGGAGCTGGTCATGGGAAATAAGCCAAGCTATTTCAACAACACTGCTTATTACGCTACACGCCCTGTGGAACAGGTTTGTTTCAATACCATTCGAGGTACGGGAGCTGAGACTGGTGGAGGCTGGCCGGCGTTTGGCCATACCGTCGATGGAACATCCTTCATGGGCAAACTGAAGATGAAGACAGGACTGATATTCGATCTGCCGACGGAGGCTCAGTGGGAATATGCTTGTCGTGCAGGAACGACATCTGCTCTGAATTCTGGAAAGAACCTGGTCTCGATTGGAGAGGACGACAGCATGAGCGAAGTCGGACGTTACTGGTCCAACGGTGGTTCGAACCATTCACAGGATTGTACCACGGCCAATGGAACAGCGAAGGTCGGTAGCTACAAGCCAAACGCATGGGGGCTTTACGACATGCATGGTAATGTGTGGGAATGGTGTCTGGACTGGATAGATAGCGATAATCCTTATGACACACTGGCGGTGACGGATCCCGTTGGAGATTCTCGGGGAACGACTCGAGCGTTTCGCGGTGGTTATTGGGACAATGGCTCGCGAGGTTGCCGTTCGGCTGTCCGGAACTGTGGCGAGCCGTGGTACACCAGCAATAGCACTGGCTTCCGCGTTGTCTGCCTGCCTTAAAATGCCGACGATATTTCACTTTGTGGAAAAGATCGCTCGGGAGCACGACTTTCCCGTTATGTCACCGTTCGATGGCGAACCATAGGGAAGGGCGGTCTTTCCGGGCGGAAAACGACCAGCCTTCCGGTTTGTGTTCGACGGACAGTTCGCCCATGGGCTTGCCTGCGCCGTCCAACGCCTTAACCGTCGGTTTGGCATCGCCGGGCAGCGTGATGGTGAACGGAATGAATGGGGCGATGGACGGCGGCTGGCCCCATTTGTCTTTTACCGTTGTGCGCTCTTCGTTCCACTGCATGCCGACGTTGGCGATTTTACCGACGACGGCCAGAAGCAGTTTTTTCGATTTTGCCAACGGTCGTCCGTCCAAAGCAGTGATAGCGATGGCCGCCGTGTCTTTTTCGGGAAGCGTCATGTTGAAACGCATGTCTCCGAGGGCGATGTCACGATTGCCGATGAAACCAGTCGCGGCGCGTACAGACGGTGCGTTGACCAGATAGACGCCGTGTTGATTTTCATCAATCGTCCATTCGATTTGCTGTGTCTTCAACGGGAGGCCGGACAGGCGGTCGGATGCGTCGCAGCTTGTCTGCAACCCATTGGATGTCAAGGAAGTCTGGATGATGGTGTTGCCAATTGCATTCCGCGGATAACCAGGCAGACTGCCGGCGGACATGTCTGGAATTTTTGACGGCAGCACGCTGAACAGAAGTTCTTTCGGAACGGAAATCGTGGTGGTCGTCGTGGCTGTATCAACCAAACGGCCGCGGAACATCATGGCGGCGAACGGCGCCATGACCATTTTGCCTGGATTGACGGCCATGGCGAAATAACCGTTCAGACGGCTGGGCATCGCGTCGTTCCAAGGGCTTGCGTAACTGAACTGATAGATGGCGTCCCAATCTTGGAAAGCGCTGAAGGAACCCAACATAGGAAACATCTCCGCGTTGTGTTCGTTGGGCGCGGGATGGTCGTATTCCGAAACGGTGAACGGCTTGCCGGCAATCCTTGCACGGATAAGATTTTGGAATGTTCCTCCGTTGGCGGAACTGGCCATCGGCGTGTTTGGAATCGTCCAATGGAGAGGGCTCCACGAATGGCCTTCCGCGAAATGCGGATGCTCCCAATAAGCGTGCGCATCGACGTAATCGCAGAGTTCGCCTTCACGGATCATGCCGTAGGCTCCCGTGTAGGTCGCCTGCGTGTCGATGACCAACGCTTTCAGGCCGAGTTCGTTTTTCAGATAGGCGACCATGTTCTTTGTGAAGTTGTATTCCGTTTCAATAAGAAATTCACGGAAGTCCCTGCGGCAGAATGCTGTTGAGGTGACTTCCGGTAGTTCCACCGTGTCAAAATTCTGCTGTTCTTTGTAGTCGTAAGGCTCGTTGCCTTCGTGCAGTTCGATATCCTTCAACTGAAGTTCAAGACCCGCATTGAGGCCGCCAAGATTAAAAGTGAAACGCGTCCGTTTGTCCGGCATGTAATTTTGGATCGTCGCGATCAGTTTGAATTCCTGCCATTCTGGCGTGAGTTTGACGCGACTGCGAGAATAGACGAACCATGGCGGCTCGTGGAGACCGAGATTGACATTGATGGAGCGGTTGACGGTCGCACGTGCCTTGAATTTTATGGTATAGTTTTGATTCTCCTTCAAGGGAACATCCGGAAAATGGATTTGATAGGCCCAGGCGGTGGAACCGTCCTGCAACAGTTTGCAGTCATAGTCGAGCGGGCCGACTTTCGTGATTTCGAAAAAGCCGTCTTTCTTCCCTTCCGCGACAATGGCGGTGTTTTCAATCAGATTGACTGGCGAATATGGTTGCAAACCATTGCTCCAAGATGTCTTCAAGTCATCGAAAGTACGATACTTGCGACTTAGCCACAACCGCCATTGGCGAAGCAGTTCCGCGCCGATTTCATGATTTCTGAGAAGATCCAGATTGTCGATGTTGTCCAACTGCGATATGGAATTTTCGTTGTTGATTTCGACAAATGCGATCATCGGATCGTCGATTGGCGCAAGATTCGTGTATGGATTGACGGTGGTCAGTAGTTCTTTGGCGTATTTCTTCTGGCTTTCGACGAATGGCGGGTAGAAGCGGTCGAGCCCTTTGCCATATTTGAACGTCTTGCCCAAATCGCCAAGACCTTTGTAAACACGTGACACATGCAGATTCAGATTGGAATAAATGCCGTTTTCACGGAGTTGGAACATCAGCCAATGCAACTTGTCCAGCATGACAGGATTGAGCGCCGTCCTGTCTTTGTTGACGATGTGACGGTTGTCCAGATGATGGAAGCGGATGACGTTGAATCCCAACTGCTTCATGCGCCCCGCGATACGTGGGGCGAGTTCTTTGTCCGGAAACGCGTTGTCATAGCACAAGTTCGAACCGAAGAAACGGACGGAATCGCCTGACACCGTTGTAAAATGACCGTCTTTGACGATGATCCGTTCCGTCGCCTTGGACGGATTCAGAAACCCAACGGACGCAAGATTTTCCGATGATAAGACGCGTGCATCGACCGTGAAGGGGAACCACCCTTTTGGAATTTTGGGGGCATCCTGTGCGGCGACAACAAGTGCCATGACGGTCATAATGCATAATATGTGTTTCATGGTGTATATTGTTGATTAATATTTACTTCCAGAATTTCAAGGCGTGCTTCTGCGCATCGCTGAGATTGCCCTTTCCGGCGAAGGCGGCGATATAGAACGGCGCATCGGGAATGTAAGTGCCGTTCGGAGCGAGTGTAATGCCGTCTGGTAAGAATCGCACAAGATCTGGATGGTATGAGCCGCGTTTCTCATCGTACCACGGATGGAGGGTAATATCGTCGAAAGAACCTGCGGCGAACGCAAAATAGCGTTGATTGTCCGGAGCGAGCCATCCGTCGATTTTGGGAGCTTTCCAGACCCGCGGGGCGAGTTGACGGGCGGTTTCCGTGGAGACTTCTTTCTGTCCATCGAAGCGTGCGAAGAAGCGGAGAAAGATGCCGCGAAGGGTGATTGAATCTTCGCCTAAGTTCTTGATATTGACGATGTCCGCAAGCATCCAGTCTGTATTCGCGGGAATGACGAGACGGTAGTCGATTCTGAACGTCTTCTTGTCCGCTGCATCTTCTTTGGGTATGTAATCGGCGACTAATTCGATGGTTACGCGGTCTTCTTCGGGGATGAGGCGAATGCTGACGATACGGTTGATGTCGTTCCACAGGCGACTGCCTTTGGCGTCGTCGTAATGGAGCAGGGCGCCGAAGGTCCCGAGTGGTTTGCCGTCGAAATCGATGTGGAGGAACGGATCGTCGTCTTGCGTATAAACGTGGTAGCGGCCGTTGTCAACGGTGATCGCCTTATCAGAAAGCTGCTTGTAGGAGACGGCGCTCTTTTCTGCAAATTTGACGTGGCGCGGGGCGAGATATTCGTCATGGAGTTTATGTTCTGTCTGGGGCTTGTCGAATTTCGGGGCTGGAATCGGAGCGAGACGAGCCTCTTTGGCATGATGCTGAATATCTGTGAAGAGCTTCACAAGTCCTTCGTATGGTTTGCCTTCCAAATTAATGATACCATAGTTGGAATTTTCCGGGAAGGCATGGGAGATGCCGAGCGGCGGCTGATCGACCCACATGAAATAATCGTAACCGATCAAGAACGGCATGGACAGCATGGTGCGGGCGAAGATTTCCGTAGCTTTCGCACGTTCGGCTTGCGTCTTGAAACGCTGTCCCGCACCGTTAGTGCATGGCAGACCGGAATCTAGGGCGGGGAAGGACCATTCCGTAATAAGGCATGGGCGGCCCGTCCATTCATAGACACGTTTGAAGTCGTCCATCAACGGGAGGCGTTTGGCGTCAATTCTCGGCGTGAAGGCGGCTTCCGCATCGAGATCGACACTGCCGTAATAGTTCCAAGTCAATACGTCCGAATACTTTCCGGCGACTTCCCAGACGACGGGATGGCTTCCGTCGATGCCCGCAAAGCGGCAACCGAGCAGCATGTGGTTGGGATCGGCTTTGCGGAGGGCTTCATGGACGGTTCCGAAATACAGTTCGGCGACCAGACGGAGAAAATCCGTCTTGATGGCCTTTTGTTCGTCCGTGATGTTTGGAAGTTGTTCAAGCGCAAGGATATCGTCGAATTTGGTGATGGACGTTTCCCATGTCTTGTTGAATGTTTCAATGTTGTTGTCCGCCTTTTTCGCAAGAAAGTCGCGCAGGGCGGTTTTGGCGGTATGGGTTGCGTTTTTCCTCATGACGGTGTCGAACAGTCCGCCATAGTTGGAGCCGTGGCCCCACCAGCAGAGTTCGTTGTCGATGAAATAACCGAACAGCCATGGATTGTTAGCCTGCGGCTTGCAGATGAGATCGATGCGGTATTCGCACCATTTGCGGAATTTGGGATGGAAGACGTTCGGGAAGGCGGTACAGGGAGCGCTTTTGTTGGGGGTGATGTCGAATTCGTCTCCAAAAGTCGCCATGATGTCGCCAATGTTGATATTGATGGCGTGCGCCAAGCCGCGTTGACGAAGTGCCCCGTCGCCGCCCATTATCATGTTGAAACCCCATGAGGAAAGGCGGTCCAATGTCTCTTCCTCCCATTCGCCCTTATTCTTGAAACGTTTGTCATTGAACTCCTTGTGAAGATGGCGGTTGATGAATTCACACCAATGGCCTCCGTAGCTGACATGATCTATGCCGAAGACGACGAAGCCGCGGCCAAGCGGGTCATAGGCCCACCAGCGGCCGTCATTGTCCTTTTTGACATGGAAGAAGCCAGTCGCCTGGTCATTCATATCCGGAATGAAGCTCTTGCAGTCATATGGCGGGAATGCCTTGACGGTTGCTTCTTGCTGAACAGGCCCAGACCAACTGCCTTGTATGAACTTGTAATCGACGATCATTGAACCAGTACTGAGGAACGGGCGTACGAAATTGACAGGACTGTCATCTCTGAATTGCCATGTGCGAAGGAAGATCACTTCGCCATCAGAGGTGGATACAGTACCGGTCACGATGCCTTTGGTCTTGCTGATTTTCAGAAGATACGGCGTGTCGTACTTCCAGTTCTCAGTGATGATACGATTGTCAATTTGCTGCAGGTTGTCGTTGCCGGGCCACGCGCCTTTGTATTTCTGATGCAATTCGATGAAATGATAGCCTTTGCTGGCGAGTGGCGATTCGACCAAAGCGAGATGGTAGTAGTTGTCGCTGTCACACCACAGTCCGACGCCCGCTGTCGCATATTGGTCGCCTGTGCGCGATTTCACTGTGACAACGGCGGAAATTTCGCAGTTTTCGGACAATGGGGCAGGCGTGTATTGGAGTCCTCCTCCGCTGGCTATGGTTTGAAAGCCTTTGGGCATTTCCTGCCATGAGAGTGGATTACCGGACCAGTTGTCGAGGCCGAGCTTGAGATCGGCGGCGAAAAGGGAGGTGATGGTTGCGACGGTGAGAAAGAATGACAGGATGGGATGGTTCATGGTGTTTCCTTGTTGTCTATATTATATATTGTAATAGTTGATTTGAAACGGTGGCTGGCGGCCGCGACCGCCGTGGCCGCCAGCAGTCCAAGCAGTGGCGTGAAATACAACGTAAAACGGCCGTCGTTGTCGTTGAATGTCAACGCGACCACAATGGCATGGGCGATGACTAAGGCGGTCACCATACGGACATGACGGCTTTTCCAGCCAAGCCACGCTCCGATGAATGCCAGAATGGTCAGCGGCACATGGTAGGCCAGCAGGAAGACATTGTGTTTCCATGAATAGGATGGGCGGATGCGTAAGAACATGACGGTAAGGCGTTTGGCGACGAGCCATGCGGAGGCGACAGGGTGGCGGAGGCCATAGAGCAGGCCGCTTGCTAAATCGGTTCGCGATAGATCAGCCGACGGCATTTTGACCCGCCAAAGATCTTCCTGCCAGACGACTTCTCCCGTATAGAGCTTCACGGAGGGACTCTCCTTCTGGATACCTTCATTGAAGGAACGCCCTGTAAAGGCCAATGTTAGGAAAATGGCGATGACGCAGACAACGGCGACAACTTTACTCCAGATGGATTTTAGGAGATTTACGGCCCAGAAAATGGCGACGGATGGAAGGAGAATCCATCCCGTTGGCCGGATAAACGCTGTAAGAATAGTCAACGCAAAGACTTCTGGAATACGTATGGCTTGTTTCCTTTCCGTTGCCCAAACGGCGAGCCATGCGATGACACAGACAGCAGACGTATAAAGCGATTCTGTCATGACAGCGGTGTGCCATGCGGCGAATTCCGGATTCAAGGCGAAAAGCAACCCTGTCGCGACGGCTGCGTGGAATGCGAATCGACCGGACGCATTGGCTTCAAAACCTGCATTCATGATGGCGGCGCAGGCCAGGAAGGCTGCGATGATTTGCAAGGCGATGAGCGGAATAAGCGTATGGCCGAAAGAGAGGGATGCGGCGGTCACGGCGATGTATCCTATGTAGGATTTTTGCGTCCTGTCGAACGGCCGTCCGTCGATGATCTTCTCTCCTCCGTCAATATACCGCCAAGAGTCGCCTGTGAAACGGATGCCGGCAGGCGTTTCGGCACGCCATTCCGCAGGACCTGAAAAGCCATGCATGGGAAAGACTTGCGGATGTGTCAGAAAGAAAACGGCAACCAGTAAAAGGCCACAACAGACGGCCAGCCAAGCCGTTAGAAGCGGCATGGATGAAAAGGTTTTGAAAATAGATTGGAGTAAGCTATTTTTCGGCATATATTTCAAAACTTGCTTCGAATGGTATCGGCAGGGGATTCCCGTTGAAGATGTATTGCGTTCTGTCGTAGCAACGTAGTTTGTCCATGCCGATGCTTGTTTCTGGCGAGCCATTCAACAGAAAAGCGACCGTGGCCGTCGTTCCGTCATCGTTGAGTTTGAGACTGTTAAACGTGGCTTCAAGCCATGGGTAGAATCGATGGGTGGCGATTTGCGGCGTGGCTTTTTGACCACCATTTTCAAATGTAGCCGTGTACATGGCGCGGCTTGGATTGATAAACGGAATGCGGACGGTGACAGGATGGCTGGTGAAGAGTTCACGGTTTTCTTGTGGTATGACCAACGTTTTGCGAATTTCCAGCAAGCCGACTTCAGATGGATTGAATCCTGTGAAACCGCCTAGGCAGAGCGGCCCATGATCGTAGATAAGAACGCCTTCTTTGCCTTGCACAGCGATGCCGTTTGGACGCAAGGCGCGGATGATATCCGCTTCATAGAGATCTTGGTAAAGCGTGAAGGCGGAGCAGACGATGAAGGCGGCGCAAGCGGCGGCGAGCCCGAACAGGACGAGCCGCTGGCGCCCTTTATCTGGATTTGGCAGATTTTTCATCTGCCAGGCCGTCATAAGGCGTTGGCAGAAAACAGCCGCGAGTACGCAGAGCAATGGCACGATGCCAATACGGAATCGTGCGAGAATGTAGAACATCGCCGTCGCCGCGAAATAGACGATAACTAGCATGAAGAGAAGCAGACGGCGCGGCGAACGGAAATTCCAGCAGGAGAGCAGAGCCCCCAACGCAGGAATGGCGAACAGCCAAAACGGTAGAAGCAGTTTGAGAAGCGGACATCCTTTGCCATGGATTTCAATATTGACGTTGTTTGGAATTTCCTTTCGATACCAGAAGAGAAGAACTTTACGGAATTGTAATTCAATGACTTGTAACGGCGATTCCTTGAGCCACTGGATAATATGCGACGGGACGGACACGCGGCCTTCCTCCGGCCGTTTGTCCGAATCGTTGCACCATTCATGGTAGGTCATTGGATATTCGAGTCCTCCAGGAGGTGCTTCCGGTGTGTTGCCTAACGCAAGTACTTTGTCTCCCGCCGTCGAAGGGCCGCACCAACGGCCCGTGTAGTGGTAGTTGACGATGCTGAATGGAAGTTGCGGCAGATAGAAAATGGCGACGGTTACGACTGCGATGGCCACGCCTTTCACGATAATCCGGCGATTCCGCCAGACGATAAACGCCAAAATGAACGGAAGGAAGAGCAGGGCGTTGCCGCGCGTCAAAGCGGCGCAGGATAGGACGACTGCCGATAACATCCATAGCAGCCATGTGTTGCGTTTCCACGAGCGGACTAGTAGCCAGAAGAGCAGGGCGAGCCAGAAGCTGTTTAGAACTTCAAATAACAAGAACGGTGTGTAGAATGCATGAAAACGAGCCAATGCAAGCAATGCCGCCGCAATCAGACCCGCCTTGCGGCCGTACAATTGTGCCGTTCCAAGTCCGATGAGCCAGACGGCCATCGCCCCTAACAGCGTCTGCATGATCATGACCAATACAGTGGAACTAGAGACGATGGACAGGCAAAACGGCAGAAAAACGGTGTAGTAGAATGGCTGGTAGTCGTAGTGATCAGGCCATTTTCCTTTCATAATATCTTTGGCCATCGTCAGATACGTCGCCATATCCGTTTGAACGTTCGGTGATTGGACATCCGGGGCGTTGAAAAGCTGGACGCAGATGATAGTGCGGACTATAAGTGCGACGATGGTGATGCCCAGCAGATAGAAGATAAAACGTTTGCTTCTTGTCGTCATATTGAAAAAAACGTGGTTCTGGATGGTGTTTTTTTCTCTCCATGGCTGAAGAGACAGATAAACTACTATAGATATAGTTTAAAGCAAAAAAGAAACAAGTCAACTCTTGACGTTAAATGTCATTTTTTTTGTTTGGTAAATGGTGAAAGAGTATTATATTAGTAGTTTTATCATTCAAAACAGGAGACAAGCAATGGAAGCGAACAGGACAAGTGATGTCAAACGGAATACTCAAGAGACGAAAATTGAGATTTCGTTTGATTTGGACGGGCAACCGTACATGGACATCCATAGCGGCATTCCGTTCTTCGACCACATGCTGAATGCGTTTGCGAAGCATGGCGGTTTCGGCCTGCGGTTACATTGCGACGGTGATTTGGAGATAGATGCCCATCACAGCATGGAGGATATAGGTCTCGCGCTTGGACAAGCGTTGCGCACAGCGCTTGGTGACAAGCGCGGGATAACTCGGTTCGGCCATGCGTATGTGCCTCTGGATGAATCATTGGCGCGTACAGTTATTGATTTGTCTGGGCGTCCGCATCTGTCATGGCGTGCCGAGTTTCCGGAGGCCGAGGCGGGCGGTGTGAGCTGTCGGCTATACCGCGAGTTCTTTCAGGCGTTGGTGAACACAGCTGGCATGACGCTGCACATCGATCTGTTGGCTTGCGAAGAGTCGCATCATGGTCTGGAGTCGATTTTCAAATCGTTCGGCCGTGCCCTGCGTGTCGCGGTGACGCGAACGGGCAGTTCGGACATCCCATCGACGAAGGGCGTTCTGGAATAGAAGATTATATTATATAAGGTATGCCTTTTCAACGGAAAGGCGAACATAGTGAAAGGAGTTTTGATATCATGTCGGAATTTGATTTGAGCACGATGCGCCATAGCGCGGCGCATGTCATGGCGGCCGCGATACAGAAGCTTTATCCGGAGGCGAAGTTCGATATCGGACCGAGCACGGAGGAAGGCTTTTACTACGACGTCGATCTGCCGAAGCGTCTCGTTCCTGAAGATTTGAAGGAAATCGAAAAGGTGATGAAGAAGATGCTCGGCCAACGCCTGCCGTTCACCCGCAAGGAAGTGAGCCGTGAAGAGGCGAAGGCGCTGTTCGAATCCAAAGGCCAGACGTTCAAGTTGTCCCGTTTGGAAGACATTCCCGAAGGCGAGACGGTCAGCCTTTACTATACTGGCGACGACTATGTCGATTTGTGCCGTGGTCCGCATGTGGAGCATACGGGCCAGATCGGTGCCGTCAAACTGCTTTCGCTGGCAGGTTCCTATTTCCGCGGCAACGAGAAGAATCCGATGCTGCAGCGTATCTACGGCACCGCGTTCGAGAGCAAGGAAGCCTTGCAGGAATATCTGACGCGCATCGAAGAGGCCAAGAAGCGTGATCATCGTAAGATCGGCGCCGAAATGGAGCTGTTCAGCACGCATGAAGAAATCGGCCCTGGCTTGGTCTGCTGGCATCCGATGGGCGCCCGCATCCGCCACGTCTTGGAAACCTTCTGGAAAGAAGCGCATTACGAACACGGCTATGAACTGATGTACACGCCGCATGTCGGCCGTGCTTTGCTGTGGCAGACGTCCGGCCATCTGGATTTCTATCGTGAAGGCATGTATGCCAACATGGAAATCGACGGCGACCCCTACTATGTGAAGCCGATGAACTGCCCGTTCCACATCATGATCTACAAGACGCGTCCGCGTTCCTATCGCGAGCTGCCCGCCCGCTGGGCCGAACTCGGAACGGTTTACCGCTATGAGAAGGCCGGTGTGCTGCACGGCTTGATGCGCGTCCGCGGCTTCACGCAGGATGATGCCCACATCATCTGCACGCCCGAACAGATCGAAGATGAAATCCGTGAAGTCCTCCGCTTCAGCATGTACATGTGGAAGTGCTTCGGCTTCAAGGATGTGAAAGCTTATTTGGCGACACGTCCCGCGAAGGCCGTCGGCGATGACAACATGTGGGCGCAGGCCATGCATTCGCTGGAAAACGCCGTCAAGGCGGAAGGCGTTGATTGCGAAGTGGATGAAGGCGGCGGCGCTTTCTACGGACCGAAGATCGACCTGAAGATTAAGGACGCTCTTGGCCGTGAATGGCAGACCAGCACGATCCAGTTCGACTTCAATCTGCCGGAACGCTTTGATATGACGTATGTTGGTGCAGACGGTCAGAAGCACCGTCCGTACATGGTCCATCGCGCCCTGCTCGGCTCGCTGGAGCGTTTCTTCGGCATTCTCATCGAGCATTACGCTGGCAAGTTCCCGCTTTGGCTGGCTCCCGAACAGGTTCGCATCCTGCCGATCAGCGAGAAGTTCACGGATTACGCCAGGGATCTTGAGAAGAAGTTGCAGGCGAAGCACATCCGTTGCTCGGTCGATGTGGAAGCGGATCCAATCGGCGGCAAGATCCGCCGTGGGCGCGACATGCGCATCCCGTATCTGCTGGTCGTCGGCGAACGCGAAGCGGCCGCCGGTGAAGTCGCCGTCCGTAGCCGTGACAAGGGTGAAGAGGGTGCCATGAAGTTCGATGATGTTCTCGCGCGTCTGGTGAAGGAAATCGAAGAGAAGCAGTAAGATTTGGCTGGAAGATGTCGTGGCCGGAGACGGCCACGACGCCGATGAAAGTCAAAAAATCCGCTTGAACCTTATGTCTAGTGGGTTGCAAAAGCGAAGAATGTGTGTAAATTTATATTTGTGTCTTTGAGAAACGCAGCCGTGCTGTCTGTTTCTCAGGGAGAAATGAGCCAATTAGCATAGGAGGATACCGCTATCGCACGCCAGTTAAAAAGTGGAGACCGTTTTTTCCGTGGAAAGACGGTGCGTCTGTTGTCCGAAACGAACGAGCAGCTGGGCTTGATGAGCTTTGAGGACGCCTTGAACCGTGCCGCCGCACAGGGGCTGGACTTGGTGGAGATGGCCTCAAAGGTCGAACCGCCGGTTTGCAAGATCATGGACTTCGGGAAGTATTTGTATCAGGAGAGCCGCCGCCAGCGTGAGGCGAAGAAGAAGCAGGTGCAGGCGAAGGTCAAAGAGGTGAAGCTTCACCCGAATATTGACGAGAATGACTTGTCAATAAAAATCAAGCACGGAATTGAATTTCTGGAAAAAGGTGATAAAGTAAAGATAATTGTCGCTTTCCGTGGTCGTGAAATGGCCCATACGGAAATCGGCGATGAATTGATGAAACGCGTCTTGGAAGCCATGGCGGAGCGTGGAGCAATCGATGCACCGCCTAAACTGATGGGGCGCAACATCATCGCGGTTCTGGCACCCAAAGGCCAGGGCGGCAAGCCAAGCGGAGGTGCACCCAAAGTGGCCTCTTCCACGAGCGCGGAAGAGTAAGTTTCCGACTGCCGGGCTTGAATGGATGATGAAGGAACAGCATAGGCTGTTCCTTTTTATATTGCCATTGAAACGATGGCAGATGATTGTTTTTTAAAGCCTAGGACATAGGCGTAGGCGCGTGAGGGGTGCCGAAGAAACCCCCTGGACAGTAATTGTAAGGACTGACGAACATGCCGAAGATGAAGACCAGAAAGTCGGCCGCAAAGCGGTTCAAGCAGACCGGAACTGGAAAGTTCCGTCATAACCATGCTTACGGACGGCATATTTTGACGAAGAAGAGCTCAAAGCGCAAACGCCGCCTGGGCAAGGACGCCGCCGTGAAGGCCAGCGAAATGAGCCGTTTGAAGGCTTCGCTGCCGTACGGTCTGTAAGAGTCATTCAGCGTGTCTGGATGAGAGAAGAAGTTCATTCGTCAAATTATTCACCTTTATAAAACACGACCGGTAAGTCCGTTGACGTTACTAGCCGGCCGAGGAGAAACTGAAAGATGTCAAGAAGTACTTTAGCCGTTGCGTCGCGCAAGCGCCGCAAGAGAGTTTTGCGCATGGCCCGCGGTTTCCGCGGCAACCGCAGCAAGCTTATCCGCATGGCTTACGGCGCGACCGATCGCGCAATGGCCAACATGTACAAAGGCCGCAAGCAGAAGAAGCGTGTTTACCGCCGTCTCTGGACCGTCCGTATCAATGCGGCTTGCCGTGCCTTGGATTTCAAATACAGCTGGTTGATCGACGGTCTGACCAAGAGCGGCATTGAAATCAACCGCAAATGGTTGTCCGATTTGGCGATTTCGGATCCCGAAGCCTTCAAGCAACTGGTCGAGAAGGCGAGAGCCGCCCGCTGAATATCCTGAAAAAAGGATTTAGGAAAGACGCGTCAAGGATTGATTCTCCACGGCGCGTCTTTTTTGTTTCTGCTTCTGCAAATGGCGAGGCGTCGGTAACGAAACAAAAAAAAACGCCGATCAAAACGATCGGCGTTTTATGGAAGATGGCATCTCCAACGGGAGTTGAACCCATGTTACCAGGATGAAAACCTGATGTCCTAACCACTAGACGATGGAGACTTGATGTTGTCAACGTCTATAAGATACAGCGGAAATGAGAATATGCAAATCATTTTTGTAAAAAAATGGAGTTTTTGATGCCGGAGCGGGAAAAAACAAAGCTGAAAATTCAATGCCCATCCTGCTCTTCTAAGCTTGATGTGACTGATTTAAAACCATTTACGGTTTTTTTATGCCCGCGATGCGGCAATGAAGTGACGGTTCCCATGAGATTCCAGGCATACGTTCTGGAGGAGTATCTGGAGTCAAATGGGGGGATTCACTCTTATCGTGCCCTTGACGAAAAACTGGATCGGGAGGTATGTGTCGTGATTTGCGAGGCGTCGGAAGACCATCCATGGGAACAGTTGGAGCGTTATTTGGAATTGGTGCGGAAAGTCGCATCCGTCTCCCATCCGGGCTTGGCGACCGTTTATTCCTGCGGAAGTTACGAGGCAGGTGTCTATGTCGCTTCCCAGTTGCTTTTGAAGCCTGTTCGTGACAATGTGCTCGCCGAGCGACTGGATTGGCGTGAAGCGAAACCATTGCTTTTGTCATTGGCGGAGGCATTGCAGAAAGCCGCCGAGGCTGGAGTACCCCATGGGGCTTTGAATGGAAAATCATTCCGCATGGATGCGGCAGGCATCCCAAAGGTGTGCGATTTCGGGGAAGGACTCTTGTTGACGGGCCATTTGGCGGACGAGCCATATGCGGCACCTGAACGCAAGGCGGGCGGTGAATGTTCCGTCGCAAGTGATTTGTTCAGTTTTGGCGTTTGGGCATTGGGGCTTTTGACAGGCTGTTCACCTCATGATGCCGCAAATGGTGTGATGCTTGATGATCCGGCGGACATTCCCACTGGCGTGCTCATGGTTCTAAGGCAAATGGCTTCCGCTTCGGTCTTTCAACGCCCGAATGGCTATCTTCCCCTTTTGGAGGAACTTGCGAATGGTAGGCAAGTTGCTGCCGCCAAGCGTAGTAAGAAGGGATTGACGAGTTTATCAAAGGAGCGGCACATTGAACAAAAAAGTAGCGGCATGGCCTTTGCCGTGGTGTGGTGCGTGCTCGCGTTGCTTCTGGCTGGCATTGGAGGTTGGGCTTTCTGGAAATGGCGGGAGAATACGCAACAAACTGGTTTGCAACATCATGCGGTTGTGACGGAAAGCCCGACAGAAATGGTGGATGATGAGACATTATCTTTAAATAATGGTAATGCCCAGAAAACGACGGCAGACAAAGCTTTGCCAGACGAATCAAAAAACGCACGGTTGCCGTCGGAATTCAGACGGCTTCGGCCAAGGCCGGAGAATCTGAAGTTTGACGAAGAACGTATGCGTGAATATTTGGGCAAGCTGCCTCCCGAATACGTTGAGACGGAAACAGAACGGGCAGAAAGAGTGATGGGGCTGAGAGAATACCTTTTCACGTCATTGCGGATGCCGTATCATCCACCGAAGAGCGAAGGAATTCGGTTGCGCGACGGCAGTCTTGTACGCGGTTTCATCCCAATGGGAACCGAAGAGCAAGGTCTGGCTGTGCATCCTCTTGACGGGGCACGGCAGAGTTTGACTGTGACAAAGCTTGAAATGGAAGAACTTGCGTGGGAGGAAATATGGGGCATGCTGGATTACTATGGTAAAATGCGCGAGAACATGGGGGATGAGCATGCCCGTTCAAGTGTGTTCGAACATTATCTGACAGGCGCCGTGGCCTGTGACTGGTACGGTTATCGAAAAGAAGCAACCACATTTATTCATAAGGCATTGAAAGTTAATCCTAAAGGTATGCCAATCGTTGAACGGTTGGGTTTTGATTTCAAATAGCTGGAAGACGAAGAACAATGAGAAAGACAAGACAAATCATATTGGGCGGAGTGCTTATTGGTGGTGGCGCGCCTGTGTCGATCCAGACAATGACAAATACGCATCTGGATGATCTGGAAGACACTTTGGCGCAGATAGATAGAGTTCATCGGCTGGGGTGCGACATCATCCGCGTCGCCGTGCCGACGGCCGCCAGTCTGGAGAATTTCGGCGAAGTCTGCCGCCGCAGTCCGATGCCTGTCGTGGCGGACATTCACTTCGACCATAATCTGGCGCTCGGTGCTTTAGAGCGCGGGGCGGCCGGCGTACGGGTGAATCCAGGTAACATGCGCAATCTCGATTATGTACGGGAAGTGGCGCGGGCGGCGGCGAAGCTAGGCCGTGTTGTGCGGATTGGTGTCAATGGCGGAAGTCTGGATCCTGATGTCGAAAAGGAATTCGGACGGACTCCCGAAGGACTTGTTGCAAGCGCTCTTAAATATGTCGATCTTTTCGAAGAGGAAGGTTGCCATGCATTGAAAGTCAGTCTGAAATCGTCTTCCGTTCTGACGACCGTAGCTGCCTGCCGTCTGTTCGCGGAAAAGAGCGATGTGCCCTTGCATCTGGGTGTGACGGAAGCGGGGGTTCCGTCTCGCGGCATTATCAAGTCTGCCGTCGGCATCGGTTCGCTGTTGCTGGATGGAATCGGCGAGACGATCCGCGTCAGCCTGACATGCGAACCAGAGGCGGAAGTCCGTGCCGCCAGGGGAATATTGGAAAGTTGTGGTCTTTTGGATGACGGTCCCGAAATCGTCTCCTGCCCGACCTGCGGCCGAACGAAGATCAATCTCGTTCCAATGGCGGAGGCGGTGGAGCGGGAAGTGGAACGGCTTCGTTCCGAGGGCCGTGTCATCCAGTTGAAGAAAGTGGCGGTCATGGGCTGTGAGGTGAACGGACCAGGCGAGGCGAAGGACGCGGATGTCGGCATCGCAGGCGGCAATGGCCGTGGCATTCTGTTCAAGCATGGGGAAAAAGTGATGACGTTGCCAGAGGCGGATCTGCTGGAAGCCTTGCTTCAAGAGATTCGCAAGGCGTCCGTTTGAAGAATGAACGCAAAAAAAGTGACAAAATCATGGTTTTGAACGTGCAAAAGCATTTGACAGCGACTCTGATACAATTATATTAAAGATCTTTTATATTTTTTAGCCGTTTCGTATCCCAAACGTATCAACCCAATCAACCAACAAACAAAGCAACATGGCTAATCACATCGATTTAGAAAACATGTCCTCCATGGAGGATTTGTTGAAGCAAAGCGAAAACGCAGACATCAATGAAGACAAGATTGTCAATGGTCGCGTGGCCGAGAAGAATGACAAAGGCATTCTTCTGGACATCGGCTTCAAGGCGGAGGCTTTCATTGACAAAGCCGAGCTGGGCGACAAATGGGACACTGTCAAGACCGGCGACATGCTGGAAGTCTATCTTGAACAGATGGAAGACGAAGAAAATGTCCCGTCCGTCAGCCTGCACAAGGCTGAACTCCAGAAGTCCTGGGACAGCATTGAGCAGAATTACAAGGAAGGCGATCTGATCAAAGGTACGATCAAGAGCCGCGTGAAGGGTGGTTTGATCGTCGATGTCGGCGTGGAAGCATTCCTGCCGGGGTCGCAGGTTGATTTGGGCGCTGTCCGCAACTTGGACGACTTCTTAGGTAAAGAAGAAGAATTCAAAATTTTGAAGATCAGTGCGGAACGCCGCAACATCGTCTTGAGCCGCCGCGAACTTCTGGAGGCCGAACGCGCCAAGCAGCGTGCGACGCTTCTGGACGAACTGGTTCCGAAGACCATCCGCCGCGGTGTCGTCAAGAATATCACGGAGTTCGGTGCGTTTGTCGATTTGAATGGTATGGATGGCTTGCTCCATATCACGGACATGAGCTGGAAGCGCATTTCGCATCCGAGCGAAGTCGTTCATGTCGGCCAGGAACTGGAAGTCATGATTCTGGATGTGGACAAGGAACGCCAGCGCGTCTCCCTCGGCCTCAAGCAGAAAGATGGCAATCCGTGGGATACCGTTGACGTCAAGTATCCGAAAGGCAGCCGCGTGAAAGGCCGCGTCGTGAACGTCATGCCGTATGGCGCGTTCGTCGAACTGGAAGAAGGTATCGAAGGCTTGGTCCATGTCTCCGAAATGTCTTGGACCAAGAAAGTCAACAAGGCTTCCGATGTCCTCAAGGAAGGCGATGAAGTCGAAGCCGTCGTTCTGGAAGTCAGCAAAGAAAACCGCAAGATCTCCCTCGGCCTGCGCCAATGCCAGGAGAATCCGTGGAAAGTTATCAAAGAGCGCTTCCCGAAAGGCACCCGCATCAAGGGTGTTGTCCGCAACATGACCGGTTATGGCGCGTTCGTCCAGATCCAGGACGACATTGACGGCATGATCCATGTTTCCGACATGTCCTGGATCCGCAAGGTCAACAATCCGAGCGAAATCCTGCATAAGGGCATGGAAGTCGAAGCCGTTATTCTGGAAGTGGATGATGTCAATCAACGGATTTCCCTGAGCATGAAGAAGCTGACGGATGATCCGTGGCAGACCATCCAGAACAAATACAAGGTCGGCGACATTGTCGAAGGCAAAGTCACGAAACTGGCCTCCTTCGGCGCGTTCGTCGAACTCGAAGGCGGAATTGACGGCCTGATCCATATCAGCGAACTGAGCGACGACCATGTCGCACGTGTCAAGGATGCCGTGAACATCGGTGACACAGTCCGCGCACGTGTGAAGAACATCAGCACGGAAGAACGCCGTATAGGCTTGAGCTTGCGTGATGTCGATGGCGATGCCTCTGGCGCCGTCACGCGCACGGAGCCCGGTGAGGCTCTCGGTGACTTCGGTAGTGCCTTGTCCGACGCCATCAGCGCCAGCAAGGAGGAGGATGCTCCGGCGGAAAACGCACCGGCGGAAACTCCGGCGGCGGAGCCTGATAAAGCTCCTGAAGCATAATATCGCGGTAGCATGAAGAGAAGGGCGGCACCGCGGTGAGCGGCGCCGCCCTCTGTCTTTCTAGCAAAATGGAATCAGATGAACTCTTGTTCCGCTGGAATAAAGGAATGGAACAGATTCGTGAGGCATGAATCACCGTTTCATGTGTGAAAACGTAAAGAAAGTGAAAAAATGCTTCTCGGGCGGTTTGACTTTTTTAAAAATGAGTGTATCTTAAATATCGCTTCTTGACTTTTGCGGCCAGAAGCGGTTGCCGAGCCCATTCGGCAGGTATGAAATGCCCACGTAGCTCAGCCGGTAGAGCGCATCCTTGGTAAGGATGAGGTCATCGGTTCAAATCCGATCGTGGGCTCCATATAAAAACAAAAAAGAGATTTTTTAGAATACTTAACCATAGACGAGACTGATGGAGCCTGCCAGGGCTCCTCAGCGAGAAAAAAGAAGGAAGGATAACAATGGCAAAAGAAACTTTCCAACGCACGAAGCCCCATGTTAACATCGGTACGATTGGCCACGTTGACCACGGCAAAACCACTTTGACCGCGGCTATCACCATGTGCCAGGCCAAGCGTTATGGCGGCGATGTTAAAAAGTACGATGAAATCGATAACGCTCCTGAAGAAAAGGAACGCGGTATCACCATCAACACCGCC
>JAFZIJ010000083.1 GCA_017554445.1 Victivallales bacterium | reverse complement strand
TTGATTTTGCTCAGAAAATCCCTGGTATCAAGATGGTTACGGATGACGGCGTTTTCGAGGTCATGCTCGAATCCGGCACGTCCGAATCCTACGTCGGCCAACAGGTTTCCATCTTCGCCATGGAGCCGGACACGCATATCGAATCCCAAAATCTCAAATATCCATTGAACGGCCTCGCCCCGAACCGCTGGTGGCAAGCGACTCTCAACGAATCACTTGCGACTACCTTCACACTCACATTCCCACCCAACCACCCCCTATTGATTTTCAAAACATTTTAACCATATTATTACGGGTCTCATTCCATGTCCAAAACAATCGTCTGCCTTGCCTGCGGTGGCCAGTCCACCGAACACGAAGTCTCTCTCCAATCCGCACGTAACGTTCTCGAAGCCATTGACAAGGATAAATACGAAATCCTCCTCGTCGGCATCGACAAAAAAGGCGTCTGGAATCTCTATGCTGACAAAGATTTCGTCGTCAATGGTGATGATCCTGCGAAAATCGCCCTTTCTGGCAAGGGAAGCCCTTCATTTCCAATGCTTACCGAAAATGGCCCTGTATTGGTCGAACTGAATGGCCGCAACCAGCATCCCTTCGATGTAATGTTTCCTATCCTCCACGGACACAACGGCGAAGACGGTGCTTTCCAAGGTCTTTGCCAGATGTTGAATTGCCCATGCGTCGGTTGCGGCCTTTCCGCTTCCGCCAACTGCATGGACAAAGATCTCACGAAACAACTTCTCGCGGCCAACGGCATCCGTGTCGCGAAAGGCATCGTCCTACGCAAGGGAATCGATGAATTGAATACAGCGGCGGTCTCTATGAAACTCGGTATGCCTGTATTCGTAAAACCCGCCCGCACAGGATCATCCGTCGGCGTGACCAAAGCGCACAACGTCGCCGAACTGGAAGCCGCCGTGGCAGACGCGTTTAAATACGACAACAAACTGTTGATAGAGGAATGCGTCGTCGGCCGCGAAATCGAATGCGCCGTTCTCGGCACGAATGAACCATTCGCCGCACTGCCGGGCGAAGTCATCCCGCAAGTCGAATTCTATTCGTATGACGCGAAATACATCATGGGCGACGGCGCACAGCTCAGTGTTCCCGCCAAACTCTCGGTCTCCCAGCAGGACGCTGTCCGCGCCATCGCCGTCAAAGCATTTAAAGTCTTGGAATGCAGCGGCATGTCTCGTATCGACTTCTTCCTTCGCAACGATGGCCAGTGGGTTCTCAACGAAATCAACACGATTCCAGGCTTCACGAACATCAGCATGTATCCGCGCATGATGCAGGCTTCCGGCATCACCTATTCCAGCCTCATCGACAAGCTGATACAATTCTCTCTGGCCAATTGAGATTCTGGAGATTCCGGAATGCTAGAATCGCCTCAGAACCGTCCTTTTAGTCCTTTATGTCCCTTTAGTCCCTTCTCACACATTCTGCAGCCGCACTTGCAGTGAACGCATTTCCGTCTGCAGAAGCTTCACGACGACAGGGCATTTCGCCATAAACAAAAATGCCAGTGGATACGGCGTTTCGTTCAAACATTCGAAATTGCCCTGCCCTTTCGCGATTACCAAATCCGCCTCGTCCAACGCCCTTTTCATCTCATCGCCAATGAATTCAGGAATGACCCCAGGCAGGCATGTCCCGTTGTCGATGACTGGATAGCCGTCTAGCCCAGAGGCGGCGAGTTCGCGACGTGTCATGTCATTGGACGCCGGCAGCCCGCGCACACCGACGGTTATTTTGTCGTGATACGGTTCCATCAGCATGCGGTCGAACACTGCTTCGCCTGCGTTGTCCAATAAATACAAAATTTTCGTCGCTTTGCCCATCAACGTTTCCAGCCGATGAATGGCCGCAATGTCTATCGGTTTTTCAAAGGCTTCCGCGACCGATTTCATTGCCTCACGGATGTCTAAATCCCAGAAGATACTGAAATCCAAGATGTTGCCTGCGACGGCCAGCCGCACACGCCATTCAAACGAGTCTGGATTGTAGTTTGGCGTTTCCTTCAGTGATTCCAACAGTTTCCAAGCCATTTCCGTCGAACGCTCCTTCTGCTGGATATACGCATCGACGCCGCCCGAATGCCGCCATGCGATTTCATTCGTGCGCCATGCCGTATATGGTGGAGCCTGTCGCATGTCCAACTGCGACATCATCGCCATCACATCCATCATGATATTTTTTTGTGCCGTTTCATCCGTCGTGCTGAACCGCGCCACATTCAACGCATTGTTCAACAGGCAAGGCAAACAATCCAATGAAGTCTTCATAATGAGTAATGAGTAATGAGTAATGAGTAAT
>JAFZIJ010000082.1 GCA_017554445.1 Victivallales bacterium | reverse complement strand
ATTACTCATTACTCATTACTCATTATATATGCCCCAAGTCATTCTGACAGCAACACAACTGCATGTCCAAATCGCCGGCAATGTGCTGGTTGACAATCAGGACCTGCTCCTCCATGAAGGCGAACGCGTCGGTCTCATCGGCCGAAACGGCTCCGGCAAGTCAACCCTTCTGAAAATCCTCGCGGGAAAAGAGCATTTCTATACAGGCGACGTCACGCTGACGCGTGGCGTTCGCGCCGCCTATTTGCCGCAGGAAGTCGATTTGACGCATGGCAAGACCGTCCGCGAAAACATTCTGGAAGGCGCACAGGATATTCTGCATCTGCTTGAACTGTATGAACATCCGAAAGCGGGCGTCGATATCCATGAACTCGAACGGAAAATCACCGCGCGGGACGGATGGAATCTCGATTCGCGAATCGACCAGTTGCTGTCCAATCTGGCCGCTCCGGACGCCAACCGCATTATCGACGACCTCTCCGGCGGTGAAAAACGCCGTGTCGGCCTCTGCCGCGCACTCGTCGATTATCCAGATTTGCTACTGTTGGACGAACCGACAAACCATCTGGACGCCGAAACAATCGCTTGGCTTGAAAACTATATCCTAAAGTCCAATGGGACCGTCCTTTACGTCACGCATGACCGCGCGTTTCTCGACAACACCTCTACGAAAGTCATCGAACTTTTCCATGGTCTGCTTTATACCTATGAAGGGAATTATTCGGACTTTCTCATCAAGAAGGCGGAACGTGAAAACGAAGCGGAAATCAATGAAGCCAAACGTCTTGCATTCATCCGTCGTGAAATCGAATGGATCCGCCGCGCCCCCTGCGCACGCGGCACGAAGCAACAGGCCCGTATCCAACGCTTCGAAGCGGCCTACAATCAGGAGGCCCTTAAACGAGACCAAGATGTCAATCTCATCCTTCCGCCGCCGCCCAAAACTGGCAATATCATTCTCGAATTGCACGACACGGCGCTGTCGCTCGGCGGCAAACAGCTCTTCTCCCATCTCAATCTGGCCTTCGAAACAGGCATGAAGCTTGGCATCGTCGGCCGTAACGGCCTCGGCAAGACATCGTTGTTGCGCATGATGATCGGACAGTTGCAACCAACGGAAGGAAGCGTCCGCATCGGCGAACGGACGGTTTTCAATTACACGGATCAGCATCGCGTCTCGCTCCACAACGACAAGACGGTCTATGAGGAGATCGGCGAAGGCAACGATTTCGTCCTTTTCGACGGCCGGAAACTCAATATCTGGTCGTATCTGAAAGGTTATCTCTTCCAAGACGACGAAATCAACACGCTCGTCGGACAGCTTTCCGGCGGTGAACGCAACCGCCTCGTATTGGCCAAAAAGCTCAAGGAAGGCGGCAATTTCCTTCTGCTCGACGAACCGACGAACGATCTTGATCTTCCGACGCTACGCATTCTGGAAGAAGCAATTATCGATTTTCAAGGCTGCGTCGTCATCGTCTCCCATGACCGATATTTTCTCGACCGCGTCTGCACCCACATTCTCGCGTTTGAAGGCGACGGCAAGACGTTCTTCCAGCCTGGCGGCTGGACCTATTACGCCCAGAAACTTGCCGAACGCGAAGCCGCCCGCCGCTCCGTCGAACAGGCCGCCATCCAGAAGGAGAAGGCCGCCGTGGAAGCCACGAAAAAGCCAACGGTTAGAAAGCTTAAATATGCGGAACAGAAGGAGTTGGATTCCATAGAGGACACGATTGCCGCCGCAGAGGAACGCGTCGCGGAAATTGAAGCCATCTTCTCCCAACCGGACTTCCATGTCAAATATGGCAAACAAACAGCCGAACTGACTCAGAAGTTAAATGATGCCAAAGCGGAAGTCGAACGCCTCTACGCCCGCTGGGACGAACTGGAGAAGATCAAAAACAGTAGCCTATGACGGCCCCTCTCCAGCGCGATCAATATCGCGTGATGGCAAACCGTTATCCGCCAGCCGCCCAATATAAGATTTTCTTGTGGTTCTCCAATTGACAACCGCCGTTTCAGGACGTATTGTATTACGTTGTCGTTAGAAAACCATTAATGGGTATTGCCATGAAAGAACTGACCACTAGCGTTTACAGTTTTGAAGCCCTAATAAAGGGTGATTTTCTGTATGTCGATAAGACAGAGTATATCTGGCAGTTGATAAAACCTGCCAAGGAGATGTACTTTCTGTCCCGTCCGCGCCGCTTTGGCAAGTCTTTGACTATATCCACGTTGAAAGCTGTCTTCGAAGGAAAAAAGGAACTTTTCAAAGGACTGGCCATTTACGACAAGCCCTATGATTGGAAGCAGTATCCGATCATTCATCTGAGTTTCGGGGACTACAATGTTGTATCAGATGCCCTACAGGAATTGCCAAATTACTTGACAAGCAAAATTAAAAAAATCGCCCAAGAACATGCAATTCAAATTACAGGCGATACGCCAGGGCTTTGTTTTGGAAATCTCATAGATGTTTTATCCAAGAAAGGGGAAGTCGTTATTCTCGTTGATGAATATGACAAGCCAATCCTGGATAACATCCTGAGTCCGAACATCAAAGAAATCCAGCGTTGTCTAAAGGGATTCTACAGCGTTCTGAAGGATCGCAACAGCTTGGAGCGCCTGCTCTTTGTCACAGGCGTCAGCAAATTCAGCCATGTATCCATCTTCTCTGACCTGAACAACTTGACGGACATCACGATGGACGCCCGCTATGCCACGATGCTAGGCTATACGCAGGAAGAGCTTGAAACAGCCTTCGCCGACCGTCTTGCAACGCTTGCCAGCGACCGTCCAAAAGACGAATTCTTGCAGGAAATCAAAAAATGGTACAACGGGTATCGCTTTGAAGAAAACGCCCAAACGGTTTACAATCCAGTCTCTTTGGCGAAATTCTTCCAATCCGGCGGCGAATTCAAAAACTACTGGTTCAAGACTGGAACGCCGACATTCCTGCTGGATTTGATCATGAAATCCAAATTCGATTTTTCCCTGTCGTTGAACAAACCCGTCTCCGAAGCGTTTTTCGACGCTTTCGAAGTCACCGATCTGGATCCGATGGTGATGCTGTTCCAGACAGGATATCTGACCATCGACCGCGCGGAACGTCAGCAAGTTCCTTTTACCGATAAATTCGTCACCAAATATTTTCTGCGTTTCCCCAACATGGAGGTGGAGGAATCCTTCAACGGATCCCTGCTGACGTATTGCACCACCGTCCGAAAGCAGGATGCGCAGGAATTGATGCTGAATCTCGTCACGGCGGTCGGAACTGGCAACGTGGACGGCTTCATGAAATTGTTCAAGTCCATTTTCGCGGGAATTCCCTATGCAATCCATGTAAAGGACGAACATTACTACCAGACCGTCGTCTATGTCGTCTGTGATTTGCTGAAACTGCTTGTCCAAGCGGAAGTCTGCACCAGCGACGGACGGATCGACATGATGGTCGCCGCCGGTGAGTGGATATACGTGATAGAGTTCAAACTCAATAAGACTGCAGAAACTGCGATGAAACAGATAGAGCACAAAGACTATGCGCTAAAATTCCTCAAAGATGGTAAACGTATTATGATGGTCGGTGTCAATTTCGATTTCAATTCAGGCAATATCACCGACTGGCTAAAAGAAGAATACCGCAATTAAGTCCTATGGAATGCTGAATGTGGGCAGATTCTCTTTACTTTAGCCTCTCCTGAAGGGTGCCATTTATTCTGGCCACACGTTTTTATCAAAAGACAGCAAGCTTTTATCAAGCAATAACTTCCATCGTGTAGCGACATCGCACGGAGCGCGACATAATCGTAACCCCGCGCCAGTGCCCGTAGCGGCACGCAGCATGGAGTGAAGAGCCCCCCTGACATAGCGCGCGGAGCGCGCCACTGATAACAGTTGTTCATTCACCAAAATAAAAGCAGAAGTATTGCTTTTTATTTGACTTTTGCACGAGTTAAATTATAGTTTTACCCATGCAAATGTTAAAAGATTTATGAAGGTGAGATCATGATACAGCAAATCAAAAATTACCTGAAACTTGCTTTAGGCGTTGAAATTAAGGCATCTGCATACACAAACAATCACTTTCACGCCTTCCTTGGATGGAACTACGATTTCTATCTTTTTACCATTTATGGTCATTCCTGCCTGTTGGCAATGCAGAAGACTGATTCGCAGTTGACACCTATGTCCATCGCCAAAAACATCAGTCTTCTCAACGCAGAGACAGGAAAGACCGTCATATTCGGAAGTGTTGCCATGCCAGCCTATGAACGTCAGCGACTCATGAAAACTGGAACGCCATTCATCATTCCAGGCCGCCAATTGTACCTTCCATTCCTTGCAGTCGCACTTTCCGAATATGGAACCAAGAAGCAACGGACGTTCGAAACTATCGGAACTGCAGGACAGTTGCTGCTTTTGAGATGGCTGAATGGCCTGGATGAAGACTTCAGTATTTCCGATGCGATGACTGCCATCCATTATTCAAAACCGAGCATCATCCGTGCTTTTGACGAACTGGAATTTTTCGGAGCGGCCAGACGTCAGGGAAAGGAACGCCGCCTATCCTTTCTTGGAGAACATGCACGACAATGGGAAGAACTCCAAGGGAAATTGACCAATCCTTGCAGACGTGTCATTGGTCTTGAAAACCTCCCTGCCGGTCTTTCTGTTGTACCATGCGGAACAGAAGCTCTTGCGATGCGCAGCATGCTGAATCCGTCCGAACAGCGTGAATTAGCGGTATTCCATACTGACTATTCACGTCTTCGCCAACAGGAAATTTCCGTGGCCGATGCCCCAATCCGGCTGGAACTATGGAATTATCAACCAATTGCCATGCCCGACGGAGCAGTCGATCCATTCTCCCTTTGGCTGACATTGAAAGACAACCAAGATGACCGTGTTCAAATCTGCCTAGAGGAAATGATGAAGGAGGCTTTATGATAAAAGGACTTGATGTGTTTCGTGAGCATTTTGCTGGAATGGATGACCAATATATTCTCATCGGAGGAGCGGCATGCGACATCCAGATGTCCAATACGCCTCTTCCGTTCCGTGCCACACAATTACTCTGCGTCTCTGTGTCTCTGTGTTAAGATGTCCAATACGCCTCTTCCGTTCCGTGCCACACACGATCTAGATATAGTTCTTTGTGTTGAATCACTTACAGCAGAATTTGGAAAGAAATTCTGGGAATTTATCCATCTTGGCGGTTATCAGATGCAGGAAAAATCTGATGGCACACGCAAATTCTACCGTTTCAGAAATCCATCATCCATGGCTTATCCAGATATGATCGAACTATTTGCAAGAAAGCCAGATGTATTTGGAGAAAAGGAACTTCAGGGGCTCACACCGATTCCGCTTCCTGATGATATCTCAAGTCTTTCGGCCATTCTCCTGAACGATGACTATTATTCCATGATGCTTGCAAACAAAGTGACATGGGAAGGCATTTCATTGTTGACTCCCGAAGCGTTGATTGTCCTGAAAGCCAAGGCATGGATGGATTTGTCAGACAGAAAGGAGCGAGGAGAACACGTTGATTCGAAGGATGTGAAGAAACATCGAAACGATGTCCTTCGGCTAAGTGCCATGATATCCCCTGACATGCAGATGAAACTCCCTGAGGTAGTCATGAATGAAATGGCTGTTTTTTTACATCGTCTTACGGTTACCCGTAACGATCTTGATCAACTGGGCATTCGCAGAAAACCAGATGAAATCATCCAACTTCTATCTGGACTTTTTGGTAAATAGCTGAGCATGAAACGGTTGACAAGCAGATTTGTAAACAGAAAGGATATGCCAAGGTTCTGGAGACGATTGAGGCGGTAACGATTTCAAAGGAGGAAAGACCATGATCTATTCACAAGGCGATAATTATTTCAGAAACAATCGGTTCAATTACTGGACATGGTCTGCCCCCATATTGCAAACGGCGGAGGAGGTCTTTGCAAAAATTCATGAACTGAAAATCGTCGGACGTGTCATCAAGGATATTCGGTCAATTAGTCAAAATTATAGTTTTTGGTTAGACGACAGCTACCATGAAATCTTCGAGGCAATTCAAAGAAATGATGACAAGGCTTTGTCCGCATTGGAGTTCGAATGTTCCGTTGAAATCGACGAACCTCTGCTGATACAATTTGAAGACGGTGATGTGTTGGGGATTGATTTCTCCGAAGGAAGTTCTATCCGCATGGATATGAATACGTTGTCATGGGATATTCTTTCAGCTATGGACGAAAGGAATTTCCACGCGAACCGGATGTTCAATGATATTCTCGGAAAAAGAATTGACGATATTGTTGTCACCTCATCTTTGATTGAACCACATTTCACTGCATCGCATGGCTTGGAATTGGACGAACAACCGTCATATTTACAAACTGTTTCATTCTGCTACCTTAATGGGGAAGAAAATGATATTAACAGCACATGGAGAAAACTGACGTTTGAGGCGGATTTTGATTATGGCGTTGTTTCTTTGGAAGAATATTCCACAGTTCTGACTTTGCCTGGGCAACGCATCAAGGATGTCATAGAAGGTTATTTTACCCCAAATGACCTAAAAGACTACTTACCAAGTGATAATTCTGATAGTTTCTAACCAAAATCAACGTATTCAAATATGAGATATCATTTCTTTATTGGATACACAATTATAAAAAACACCAGCCTGTTTCATCTCTCCCACAAGTACTTTTTCACCATTCTCCAGGATGCGGGATTTTATGCCATTGCAAATATTTTCGCGACTCTTCCCTTGACAACAAAGGCAGTTCGAAGCCTCGTTCAGGCCATTTCCCGTCAAGTTTGAATTCATATGTGAAAAGAAATCGGCTGAGTGCCGCGATAATGATGGAATCGTCGCACCAATAATTCTCGCCGTCCGGTGATTTGAGAAAACAAATGCCTGTGGCAACTGGAAAGTTCAGCTTCTGGCATGAAATATATTCAACACCATCGATGCCAATGGCAAAGCGACATCCATCTCCTTGCCCAAGAGGCAAATCCATCAATCGAATGAATTCAACCTTCTCCGGTCGGAGCAGGATGCGACGTTGCCCTTTGATGATTTTTTCCTTTATCCACATACTTATGCCGCCACCCAGCCATAGCCTTGAACAGCCATATCGACAAAATGATCCAGCAGAAGAGCCGTTTTCGCAGCAAAAGTCTCCTTGTCGTATGACATTGGCAAATCGGCGTTCAGAGATTCTTCAATCGCCGATTTCAACTTTGCTCGCGGCTGTTCGTCACGATACCAGTCCACAACCATCAATTCCGACTTCTTCTCGGAAAGCTTCTGGAACAGATTCTTGGCGGAAAGCTTGACCTTCTGCTCTTCATCTTGTGTCAGCTTCTTCCCTGCAATCAGCATATCGAATATCTCCAGTTCCTCCTCGGAAAGGCCTTCGGCCTCTGGACGTTTCTCCTCCGCCTTAAGTTCTTCAATGAGAATCAACAACTGCTCATAGTAAGCCTCGTTTTCCGTTCCCCCTGCATTATAACAATCAATGATGTTGCGGAATCGTAGAGAAAACTTCTGCCGCATGCAGTTGCGGTTCAGCATTTGCTTCAATGCTTGCTCGATAAACGCCTTTAGATCATCGATTTCAATAGCCTTGTACGGCGTGACTTTTATCTCTTTTTTCAGTTCCTCCACATCGATTTTAGAAAGATCAATGACTTTGCCTTGATGAATTGCAAATCCATTGTCATTATCCACCGCCTGCTGAGACGTAACACTGGTATCCAACACCTGCGCCATGCGCAACCGCGCACGGTCGATCTTTTCATCGTCGATTGTATGGTAGAACAATCCGTACAGATATGACAGTGAACCAAACTTCACATTGTTCCAGTTCATTGCAAAGATTTCCGGACGAGACGCCTCATAAAGATTGATCAGCGTATTCAGAATCACCTTGAACTTTTCCTTGTTTTCATCATTCGCAATAATGCTGTTGTAGGCATCCCGCAGTTTGTCAAGTTGATCAAATGTAGAAGTTTCCGCCACGATCTTGCCAATGTCGATGCCGATTTCCAGAAGGAATTTATCCGCCTCGTCCACGGCGTTGTCAATCAACGCAATCAGTTTGGGCATATCCTTCGCGGGATATTCCGTTCCATCGTCTCCTTCAGCATAATCTGTCAGAGCTTTTTGCATATATTTGAAGACATTGACATAATCGATGATGAAGCCACAAGGCTTGCCAGGATAAACACGATTGGCGCGGGCGATAGCCTGCATCAGCGTGTGCCCTTTCATGGGCTTGTCAAGATAAAGCGTGGAAAGATTTTCAACATCGAAACCAGTCAGCCACATGGCGCAGACAAACACAAGCTGCAACGGATCGTCTGGATCCTTGAAGCGATCCTCTATATCCGCCCCCTCCGGCGTGATCTCGTTCATTATCTTCCGATGAACAGAAATATCCAGCCCTTGCTTCTGAAACTTTTCATTCTCGTCCGCCTCTTCGGAGACGATCACCGCCATTTTCACGCGATCCATGTAATTCAGAATCCGCGTCAGTTCATCGCGTTCTTCTTTCGTTTTGGCGGCATTGCGTTCATGCATGATCTTATGTTTTTCGGTCATCCAGTAAAGTTGTACTTTATTGAACATTTTTACGGTTGTGAATTTGTCAACAGAGACAACCATCCCCTTGCCGAGAAAACCACGACGCGGAAAATGATACGCAATATCCTGCGCGATCTTGTCGAGGCGGTCGTCCCGCTTGATGACTTCCAAAATCCGTGATGACGAATTTTCCAACACCCGCGCTTCGTCATCGTTCAGATTCTCCTCTTCGATGATATCCACCACATCGTCATCAAGGAAGTCGTTTTCAAGGCCAACCTCCGGCACGCGGCGTGAATAGAAGAGCGGCACCGTGGAACCATCCTCCACCGACTGCGCGAATGTGTATTCGGAGACATAATTTCCGAACCACTGATTGGTCAACCGTTTGCTGCCCAAGAGCGGCGTGCCGGTAAAGGCGATATAGTTGGCATTGGGAAGAGCAGTGCGCATATTCGCCGCAAGATCCTTGTACTGAGTACGATGCGCCTCGTCCACCAACACGATGATGTCGTCTCGCGTGGAGAGCACAGGATATGCCTTCCCCTTGTCATAGCGGAACTTATGGATCAGCGTGAAGATGAACGTCTTGTTGCTCTGCAAGTATTCGCGCAGTTGTTTGGCGTCTTTTGGCTGACACTCTTCCGTTGATAGGATAACGCCGGTTTTCACAAAATTCTTGTGGATTTGATCATCCAAATCCTCACGGTCGGTGATAATCAGGAATGTGAAATTACCGGGAATCTTTTTCCGCACTTTTCGGACAAAGAACACCATGGAATAGGACTTACCTGAGCCCTGCGTATGCCCAAACACGCCCAACTTGCCCTCCAGTTCCTCCCTGTTCTCCATGGATTCCATCAGATTGTTCACGCCGAAATACTGGTGGTTTTTGGCGATGATTTTTATTTTCTTATCGCGGAACATGACGAAATTCTCGATGTAGTCGAGCAGACGGTCTTTCCGCAACAAACCATCGATGAAATACCGCACGGAACTTTCGCCCACAGTCGCGGCGGACTTAATGGCTTCTCTGTCGGGGCGTTCTTTTTCGGAATCCACTCTCAGCCATTCAAAGAAATGGCTGTAGGTGGCGTTGAATGCGCCGAGACGTGTTTCTAGTCCATTGGAGAGAACGCAGATTTGGTTGAAGGCAAACAGATTCGGAATGTCTTTCAGATAGTTTTTCAGATTGTCGTTGTAGGCCTCTTCTACTTTGACGATGCTGTTTTTCAGTTCGATGAAGACCATCGGCAGACCGTTGACGAAAATCAGTATGTCCGGACGCCGCCAATACACATGCCCCTGTATCCACATCTGGGAGACGGCGGTGAAGGTGTTGTTTTCCGGATAGTCATAATCCACCAATCTGAGAAATTTGGATTCATCTTTTCCGTTTAGGCGTATCGTAAACAGCTTTCCATCGCGTATCAGATGATAGTGATCGCAGTTGGTGGCAATCATATCCAAAGCGGAAAAATCGCGGCATAGATTATGAGCGATATCCTCCAACTTATCCTTCGGGATAGCAGGATTCAGACGCGTCAATGCCTCTCGCAGCACTTGCGGAAGCACGCACTGCTTCTTGTTGTCACGCCCTGTGCCATCCGCCAGCGACTCCCGTTTGTCCGGCGATGGATCACAACGGAGAACGTCATAGCGAAACGGCTCATCCTCCAACTTTTGGAGGATCGCCTGCTCAATATCGTCTTCGGAGATGAAGTTGTGCATTATGCAAAGTCCTATGGTTGACGAAGTTCCAGTTTTCCGCTCATCAGGCGTGGCAGAAGCAAATCACGCTGTCGAATAAGGTTGGCGTTGACATTTTGTATGATTTGCTTTTGATTAAAAATATCGGATACATACTTGTCAAAAGCCAACAAGACTTTAGCATCAGGTACTAAAATTTTGAAGTGGCATAAAATTTCAGTTGTCATACTTGGCAATGCTGCACCTGAATTATATGATTCCATATCCACCTTGGAAAGCATGTAATAAGCGTATTTTGCAAAGTTTGGAATAAGCGGAATAGAATAAAACATTGTGTCAACTGTCCAAAATGGAGCATTAAAATACATAATATTATTAAGTGAGCCCTTACGGGGAATGAGTACAGTTTCGCCATCATATAATGCTCTATCCCCAAATCTCATTATTCCCCCAGAACCAATCACAGGGATTTCCCCCTCACCAATATCTTTATGGTCTTTCCCATATTTGACATTAAGTAATTTATCAAGTTTTCTATACTCCCACCCTTTCGGTATTCCATTTTCAAACTCTGCGGTTTCATGTCCTGGGAAGCGAAAGCGGACAAACCACTCCTTATACAGATTCTCCGCAATCTGCTCCAACACCTTGATCCGCTTGTTGTTAACTTCAATCAGATTATCGTAATTTTCGATTATACTTGCAATTTTTCTCTGCTCATGAAGCAATGGTAATTCTATTGGCAAATTAGCTATGTCAGGAATATTGACATGCCCAACAGTAGCGCCATGAGAATAACCAAGAAGTTTTATCTGCTGCTTAGGCGCAAGAAGAAAGTACACAAGATAATGTGCATCAACCAAAGATGGTTTTGGGCGTATTAAAACGGTGCGTTGTCCCAAACAAACCTTTTGTCCTTCTGTAATCACAGCTGCATTGCCAGCAGGAGCCTCTCTGGCAAATATGATATCGTTTGTCTGCGGTATTGCTCTTCTATTTCTAATATTATAAACCTCTTCACAAACTCTATGGACATCATCAAGAATCAAACGCCCTTTCCCAATGTTAGGTGTTCTAATCAAAGGATATCCTTCACCTTCATCTGGAGCAGTCGAATGTGGACAATCAAATATAGTTGTAATATCACTCAATATCATTCTCACTCCCCAAACATCGCTTTGATATTACCTGAAATCTCTGCTTCCAGTTTTTTCGCTTCATCGTTAAGCGTGGTGAACTCTTCGTCCAAACCAAGCATGGTCTCCTTGAAATCATCTTCGGTCATGCCGTCGTCTTCGATGACCACGCCGACATAGCGGCCCGCGTTGAGGGAATAGTCCTGATCGATGATGCCGTCATCACCTTCCATTTTCGCTATTTTGCAAAGACCGATGACATCTTGATACTTCCCCTCTGGGAAACGTTCAAGAAGCCACAAGGCATTTTCCGCGAAATACTTAATGGCAGCAGCCGATTCACGGGCTTCTGTGAGATGCCCATTGAACTCCGCCCGTTTCTTTTCCTCACCCTTGGCTGTCTTGTGGTCTTTATTCAACCATTGGTCGGCGGTTGACAAATCTCCAATAACATGGTTCATAAGCGCAATACTTTCGTGAAGTTTCGCTTCTGTTTCGTATGAAAGTGCGCGGATATTTTTCTCCTCATAATCGAAATTGACCGTTTCGGTAAACTTTTCCGTGCTTCGCTTTCCCTTCGCATCCGTGACATCACGCTCAAACGTAAACTCGCTTCCTGGCAGGATTGCATATTTTGCGGCCAGCGTTTCCGCCGCCTCACGGCAGTGGTCCGTATATTCTTTCAAAAGCGTTACAAACGCTTCGGTATCACCATGATACAGGCGGGTGATGACGCCGAGATTCTTGATTTGCTCGTCACTGAACTTCCGATGCGCACGATCCACCTGCGTAAACGTGTTGCGGGCGTCGATGAAAAGGATTTCATTTTTCTTGTCCGTCCGCGGCTTGTTTTTGTCGAAAAACCACAGCGTGGCGGGCAGTGTGACAGACGTGAACATGTTGGCGGGCAACGTCACCATCTGGCTGATGATGCCCTCTTCTATCATCTTCCTGCGGATTTCATATTCGCTCTTGCCCGCATCGGAAGCGGAGTTCGCCATGACGAGTGCCGCCTTGCCATGCTCGTTCAGCGACGAGGCAAAAAGACCAATCCACAGATAGTTGGCGTTGGGAACAGTCTCCTTTTTGTCGGCGGTCTTCTTGCCAGTTTTCGTCGCATTGCGCGGAATACCGTAGGTGTTGAAACGTGGATCGGCACTCACACGATCATAGGACACTTCATCGACGTTGAAAGGCGGATTGGCCATGACATAATCGAATGCCCTAAATTCGTTATGAGGATCGGAGTAGAAAGTATTGGCTTCAGCGATCTCACCACGTATGTTGTTCAACAGCAGATTCATTTTGGCGAGTTTGACCGTGTCCGGCTCCTTCTCCACGCCGTAGCAGCGGAATTTCATCTGCGCGGTTTCGTTTGCATTATGCCGATGCATATATCGCGCCGCCTGCACGAACATGCCGCCTGAACCACAGGCGGGATCAAGAAACTTTTTGTCGCCCGGCTGTGGATCCAACACTTCAACCATGTAGCGAACGACCGTGGCGGGCGTGTAGAATGTGCCGCCGTCTTTGCCTTCCGCCAATGCGAAATTACCAAGGAAGTATTCGTAAATCTCACCAAAGATATCGACCGTACAGTTTTCCGGAATGTCTTTGAAAATACGTACGATGCTGGAAAGCAGTTCCGGTTCTTCCTCTGGTACGAGTTGTGAATAAACATCTTTTGGCAGCACGCCCTCCATTTTCGGATTTTCCCGCTCAATGGCTTCCATCGCATTTCTCACGAGATTCGCCTTTTCAGCGGTATCCGGGGCGTCGTTGATGAAATCATAGTAGGCGCATTCCGGCAGGAAGAATCCGCATTTCTGAATCGCGATATCCTTTTTCGTTTTTTCCAGACGGCTTCCTGCAAGGCGGACGAATTCCGCATCGATCTCAGCCTTGTGCTGTTTGAACAGAATGTCCGCATAGCGCAGGAAAATCAGTCCGAGGATTGGCTGACCATATTTATTCGCCGCCAGATGCGCGCCACTACGCAGTACATCTGCAGCATGCCAAAGGTTGTCCTTCAATGTTTTCAGTTCATTATCTGTCATGATTCATGACCTTTTCGTCATCCGTAACACATTTTCTGCTGGTTCTGTTTTTTTCTCGCCTGATGTCCATTCAATAGAATGGTTTGCATCGTGTCTCGTTTCTAACAGAAAACACAACATCCCAATTAATAATATACGGAAAAAACTGAAAAATCAATCAAATCTTTGGCACTTTTCATGACTGTCGTTTATGACTTTTTGATGCTTATGCCCATCCACTTCATACTTGAAAAGAGTCATGAAGCAAGCATGACTTTTTTTCCTTTTTCATGACTCATGGTGTAGAACCATTTTATTTGAACACCGGTTCATATCCTGCCAGCAGTTTCCAGACTGGCACGACCTTTATGCCACCTTCCAATTCCTTCTCTTCGTCCCATGTGACCAACAGCAGCCGTTTGATGCCGAGCTCGTGTCCAGCATCAAGAAGCGGAATGATCTCACGTTTCATGGTATCGGGAGAGTTCAAATTCCAGCAAACTTGTATAAGGCAATGTTGGCGGCTCATCTTGTTTGTGACATAAAAATCAACCTCTTTGCCGTCTGATGTGTTGTAGTATTCTATCTGGCATTTGCAGCGACGCAGATGAAGATAGACGATATTCTCCAACAACCAGCCTCTGTCGGCAGTTGGATCATCGGCCATCGCGCGAACAAGACCGACATCCACGAAATACACTTTGTCGGGATTCACCATCTTCGCCTTCTCGGAAGTCGTATGCAATTCCGTGCGGTACAGAATATAAGCCTCTTCCAAATAATTCATGAATGTAAATAGATCATTTTTGGCACATTTCACCTGCATCCCCTGATTCAACGTCTTCCAGAAGGCAGTCACGCTGAACTTCTGAGAATCATTATTATATAGGAATGAAAGGAGGCGGCGCAACGCCGTGATGTTGCTGACTTCATGGCGCTCCACAACATCCTTCAACACGACCATGTCATTGTATTCCTGCAGGATTTCCCACCGTGTCACCATATCTTCAACCTGATAGACTTCCGGGAAACCGCCCAAATTGAAATATTCCTCCATTCCATGACGCAATCTTGCGATGATGCTGTCGGAGAGATTTTCAGGCAGTTCATCAAATACATTCCGATAGCGCAGGTATTCAGCAAAGGAGTATGGCAGCAGTTCCACACTAACGGAGCGCCCACGCATCGCAGTGGATATCTCCAATGCGAGCAGCTTCGATGATGAACCAGTGAGGATGACATGGACATCCGTGGTGTCCAGCAGACGTCGCACAAAACGCTCCCAATTCTCCACGTTCTGTATCTCGTCAAAGAAGAAGTAGCACTCTTTGTTACGGTTGTCTGGCCAAAGGCCGTAATAGGCATCCAAGATGAATTGGCAGTCCTCAAGACGGAATCCGGAAAGACGGTCGTCCTCGAAATTTACATAGAGCAGACATGTCTTGTCAAAACCACTTTCCAGAAGCTGTTGCATCTTCTGGCGGCAGAGAGTGGTCTTTCCAACGCGACGCATTCCCGTGACGACGGTCGCCTTGCCCTCAAGAATGGGCAGGACGGCATCACGACGAGTGATGGCAGGCAACGGGCGTTCCTGAAACTCCAGCAGTATTCTCTTCAGTTTCTCAAGCATATGTCGGTCTCCTTGTATTGTCGTTAAAGCATTAAAATAACGCAACAAAGGAAAGTTTCAAATCAATCTGTCTCTTTTTAGGAGACAGATTCGTATAATTCTGTCTCTTTTTAGGAGACAGATTATCATTATTCTGTCTCTTTTTAGGAGACAGATTTATATGATTCTGTCTCTTTTTTAGAGACAGATTAGCACGATACCGAATCATGCAGTCTTTTGTCAAAAAAGCGTGACCAAAACTGATAACTCAGAACCCTTTTCGCTGCGGGAGGTTGCCGAAGCGGCGGTAACGGGCGGCTTCCTGATTCATGACGGGAATGCCGTCGCCGCTGAAGCTGTAGATGACGCCGTCCGTCAATTTGATTTCGATGATGACCGTCTTGCCAGCCATGGCGTTCAACGTCGAACCGCTCTTCCATGTTGGCGTCCAATGTGTTGAATCACCGCTAAACGGGACGCAGTCTTCATGGGCGTAGCCAGCCAGCGGCTTGACATCATTGCCAGCCTGACCGTAAATCGCGCAGGTCGCTTTTTGTGCTTTCAGATTCACGGAGAGTTCGCCGGCCTGCCAAATGATTTCACGCGTGGCGACACGACCTTCCGTCGGCCCGTTTGTGCGCAGGCAGATGAAGCCGTCCTCACGCAGTTTGAAGAAACTGACGGATGTGTCGTCGGCCTTGATTTGCGTGGGCGGGCAACCATGCTCATGCTGATTCGTCGTCGCGCAAAGCAAAATCTCGCCGTTGTCTTGTTTCATGGCCGACATAAGGAACAGCATTTTCGACGCTACGCCATCCCTTTCAACAAGTTGCGGATGGGAGCCGCAAAGGAACGGCGTGCGCAACGACCGCTGCCAATGACGACCATTCAGCGAATACGACAGTTCCGCATGCATTGTTCCTTCGAAATATTTCGTGTTGAGCACTTGTCGGAAATTTGAATAAATATGTGGGAAGCCGATGAAGATGTCATCATACGCAAGTGCCGGCATGCCATAGATTTCCGCCAACGCGGGATCCAATGAATCGACTTGGAGGCACATTTCCAGCGGCGTGTAATAATGCCAGTCGTTCGTCTCCGTGATGCCGACGCGACGCTGCCCCCAGTCGGGCCGCGACAGAATCGTGAATTTGTTGGAAACTTTATTGAAGAACACGCCGAGCAACGGTTCCGTCCCGGCGGGATTCCAGCAGCTGGCCTGCATTTTCTTCCAATGAATCAGATCAGGCGATGTAAGTATATAATCCTGAATGTACAGCAACGACGGAATCTGCGAATTGTCGGTAAAGAGAATCTTGTAACGTTCATCCGCGGGAGCCGTTTTGTCTTCGATGACGCCCGCCATTTCGCCGTCGGTATCGGAAGGAAACAACTGATTCGGCACCATAGGTTCCTTGATACCAGCCTCTTCCGCTGTGTTTCGCGGCGTGAAATGGATACCGTCGTCACTGATGGCGGCGGCCATCAGCATCTTTCCGCTGCCAGAAACCGTCCCTTGATAGAGCAGATGCGTCTTGCCGTCGGGGCCTTTGATAAGCCATGCCCAGCAGTAACTTGTGCAGATTTTATGATCGCGATATGTGCCGACGAGCTCCGTCTCGCCATAGGCGCGTTCCAGATTTTCCCGCACGAAAAGCCGTTGATCATCAAAAAATAATTGCTTGAACATGGGTAGTGGGTAGTGGCTAGTGATTAGTGATTAGTGATTAGTGATTAGTGGGTAGTAGCTAGTGGGTAGTGGGTAATGAGTCATTGGAAACAAGAACCATTTTCCAGAACTTCCAGAACCTCCAGAACTTCCAGAATATCAATCCTTTACCATAAGCCATAGGCCATAAGCCATAAGCGCCGCGAAGCGGCATTTAACTCAACGGACTTTCTTCACGCGAATGATGTCATTGCCCATGATCGGCCCTTCGATGAGAACGACTCGCGTCGCGCCGCTGTTCGGGCCGTGATAAGCCGTCATCACCTTGCCGTCGAACGTTTTAAAACGCATGGCATGACCGCCGTCGCTAGCGTTTATGGTTTCGTTGAGCTGTTCCCATGGGCCAGCCAGTTTGCCGCTTGTCGAATGGGCGATAAGCGTCGTGTAACCAGCCCAGCCGCCTGTGCTCCACAGCATGTACAATTCGCCGTTCTCCTTGAAGAGGAACGGGCCGTCCGTCACATACGTCTGGTTGGTGCGCGCCGTATTCCATGGGGCGTCCGAACCGCGGAACAGCATGAAGGATTCGCCAGCGGCGGCTGACAGATCATCCGTCAGCGGGATCGCGTCAATGGTTCCGCCGAGGCCTTTCGGTCCTGTTCTAAAGTCCAGCCATTCATGGCAGAAGACCATATACGGCTTGCCGTCTTCCACCCACAGCGTGCCGTCGAGACACATCCATTCAGCAGGCGTCTGCGGGAATTCGGAAATCGGCACGAAAGGCCCTTCCGGCGTGTCGGCCCGCATGATCTGCGTGCCGCGTTTGTGCTTGTCCGAATACATGCTGCCGAACAGATAGAATTTTCCTTTGTATTCATGGACTTCCGGCGCCCAGAAATCTTTTGTCGCCCAGAAGCCTTGCGGCGGGATGAACGCCGGGAACGGGCCTTCCCAATTTTCCAAATCCTTGCTCTTCAAATAGGCGAAGCATGGATGGCTCTTGCCTTCGGCATCCTTGTAGCTTGAGCTTTTGTACAGATAGTACGTCTGGTTCTTCTCCCAAGCTAAAATAAAAGGATCGCGGGATAAAAAATTACGGCGCGTCAGTTTTCCCGCTGGCATGTCCACCACTTGGTTCTGCGCCATCAAGCCAACCGCGCACACATTTATCAAGACAAACAACTTACTGAATTTCAACATGCTAACTCCTTATGTTTTAAATCGTCCGAAATGCTTCCAGAAGACTGATTCTACCAGATGGTCCGTTTCGAATGGCTCTGACGAACCTCCTCCTCCTGCAAATGATACACGACCCAGTGGATCATCAATGACACATTCCGGCGTTTTTTCTTGTCGATGATTTCATCTTCATAGCGAACGACACGGAACTTGCCGAAATTTCCACGGGATGTGCGGAACAGGATGATCGATCCGGCCCTCAGAGGACTGCCCTCCTCCTTCGAATACGACAATGTCTTCTCCGAGAATTTCTGCTTCGCGATGTAGCTGACTTCAATCTGGTCGAACGGCGTCAGATTGCCGGTCATCACAAGCACTTCACAACCGTTCCGCGGCTCCAGCGTCAACATCTTCTGCTCCATCTCATACCGCCAGAAGAAATCGATATCGCCTTCGAATTGCTTATCGGTGGGGGAAGGCTGTGTCGTGACCCAGTCTTCATGTTCGCCTTTCACCGTCCGACCGTTTAAATCCGCCTCCCATGGCATATTCGTCTTGATAGTCGTCGTTCCAGTCGTATAAAGGCTTCCGCTCCATTCCTGCGTGATTTTCTTGCCCTGCTTGACGTTCAGAAGCAACTGTTTGATTTTCGGATCGGTATCCAAATCCATGACGGTCTTCCCGTCGGCATCCGTCCATTTCACGCTTGCACCATTGGCCAGCAGCCAACGGATGACCGGTTCTTCGCATTTCGTTCTAACCGCATAATACAATGGCGTTTCCTCAATCAACACGCCGTCTTTTTCAAGTTCGCATACGTTGTTAACTTGGATGCCGCGATCTTTCAGCATGCCAAGCAGTTCGATGCGGTTCTTATGCTTCATGGCAGCGAGAAGAACCGGACCATATTCGGGCGATTTCATCGTCTTGATCCGCTGCATGATTTCCCTTATGAATCCCTTGGACATTTTTTGCTCAATGGCGCTTTTCAGTACATTTGCCACTACTTCATCGGACAGCGAGCCCTTCTGGGCAGACAGCCATGTGGTCAGCGCCTCTATTTGAAATGCGCGATTTTCACGGATATAACCATATTGGCTCAACGCCACAATGCCCGCGATATTTCTTCCGACAGGTGTCTTGCCTATTTCATCTCCCGATCCTGTAAAATACAGCGCCGTATCAAACAGTATCTGTGGATCCGCCTTGTATTTCAACAACATCAGCAAGGCCGGATACGTCTTCTTGCCATTGTCCAACGCAATCTGCAACGGCAGTTTGAACTTTTCACCAGGGGATTTCGGCCGCCAGTTCGGATTGGCCCCCTGCTTCAGCATGAATTCGACGGCGTCCCAATGGCCTCTCGCGCAGGCCTGCTGCAACAGCGACGTACCATCTTCCGAAACCCAGTCCAGCTTTGCACCTGCATTCATCAAATCCTTGATTTCCTTCGCGTTGCGTTTTTTCAACGCAGTCTCCAGCTGCTTCTGGAGAGTCGTGGCGTCCTCCGCGTTCAGTTCTTTTTCCGGATCTTTGCCACCTGCTACGACATTATCGTTTTCATCCGCCGCGGGATTGCCGTCTTCCATCTGCGTCCAACGCGCCATTGGCTCCTCTTCAACAAGGGCCTCTTTCTCCCGCTGCGAAGACACCACAACCACTTTTCCATTTTCGACATCCTGTGGCGCAACTTCTTCTTCCTGAAGCTCTTCCTCTTCTTTTCCTTTTTCATCGGCAGCGATGTCCACATTGTCCACCACCTCCGATGGTTGCGATTCCACGGTCTCAATAGCTTCCTGTGATTCCACCACGTCTTCGCGGCCATGGACGATCTTCTTCAACGCAGGTTCCAGAAACGCAAGCGATTTCGGCATCCGCAAGCTCCCCTGGCTGGAATTCGCCCAACCATAGCCAACGCCGAACGAAAGCAGTATCAATACTGCCGCTACAATCTTCAAGAACCATGAACTGCCCGTCTTTTCGGGCCGTGAACGCAATGCCGCAGACACGCCTTTGATCATCTTAACTGACTTGGACGGAACATTTTCCTCCATTTTCTTCACCCGCGCCGCCAATGACTCACCGGACAAACGGCTAGACAAATCGATTGCAGACAAACCATCCATCAATTCCTGTACCGACGGCGGACGGACATCGCGTTTTTCACTGAGCAGCCGATGGACAAGAAGGCAAATATCCGATGAAACATCCGGACGGCGTTCCCATAATGGAATCACCTGCCCACCACCGCCAAAAGGCGATTCGCCGCTCAGCATTTCATAGATCATCACGCCGACGCTGTAAAAATCGGACACCACGTCAAAATCGCCGTTCCGCGCATCCTGACATGCATAACGGCCTGTCATGCCCGGAAAACCGCAACTGCCCAGCCAGACTTGACCATCATAATCCAGCCGAACGCCTTCCAAGGTCAGGCTGCCATGCGCAAGACCCGCCAATTCAAAATGTTCCAGCTCCGATGCAATGGCTTTTGCAATATCCAGACAGCGTTTTTCATCAAAAACACCTTCATTCCGCAGGATGTTCGCCAACGAACTTCCGTCATGCCAGGCACATACGACAACTGAATCCAGTATGTTCTCCTCCTGCACCGCGCTCAAGACCATCCCTAGATTGACATTGGCGGCCAATTTTTGTTCATGCTCCATCGCCTGCGCGACCACCTCTTCATCATATTCCGTCACGCGTCGGCCAAAGCATTTGACCAAACAGGAATGGCCGTCCTGCTCATCTGTCGCACGGAATACTTCGCAGACACCGTCGTCATGAAGCAACTTCTCCAGACGGCAGCCACCCGCCACATCGCCTGCGCGATGACGCCGTGACATCGCCCCCCATGGTTCCGAAAGCCGCTCAACCATGATTTTCTCCTTGCTCATAACGCAAAAACAAACACTTATTTCCGACTGTGATTTGTAAAAAACGAAACTTATTACATTATATTATATAATATCTACTCGTTTTTTCATCTTTCAACATCCATTCAACATCCTATTCTCGCAAAAAAACATGGCTTCCAATTCTTTCAGCAACGACGAAATTTTGAAAAAAGCAACAGAAGTCCTTGATATTGAGATAGAAGGGCTACAGACCATCCGTGCGAACCTCGGCCAGCCGTTCGTCGATTGCGTCAGACGATGCTTCGAGACCGTCTCGCGCGGCGGCAAGCTCGTCGTCACCGGCATCGGCAAAAGCGGTCATATCGGCCAGAAAATGGCCGCCACGCTCGCTTCCACAGGCT
>JAFZIJ010000081.1 GCA_017554445.1 Victivallales bacterium | reverse complement strand
TTGGCTTTGAGCGGGCCGCTCACAATATGGCGCCATTCCTGCATTGTTCAACTTTCAACACCATGCCCGCACGGGACACTGTCGCAAAAGTCAAACTTCAGGAGTCCCCCAGCAGAGCTGGGGGTTTACCGATTTTAATTACTATAGCATGCTGAAAAAGGAAATTCAAGCCATATTAATGAATTTTTATTGAGTGTCATATTGAGTCATAAGAAGTCATAATAAATCATATTATAACTTTTACATACTAAAATACCTAAAAGTCATCGTGATTACCAAAGAATCATAAAAAGTCATAATATAGAATAATATTGAAAAATATAATGAAATTAACTGCCCTAGAGAGTATTGACGACAAGTCACCCTATCTTGTCAGTGCATCATTGAATGATAATGGACACAAATACTTTACCTTATCAGTCGAACTGTAGTGCGCCCCTCCCACTACATCGCACAGGCGTGCGCCCCTCCCATGATGTCAAAATGGCATGAATACCAACATTGCTTTTATCGGCACTCCCTGTATATTTTATGGATTTATAAGTCATAGAATACCCATGTACAACAGGAGAAAAGAATGTCCGGCAAATGCAGCTCATGCGTCGTGGATCCATGCGCGCTTCAATTCAGGCTTCTCGCCACGCGGCGGTATATGCTGGACAACGAACTGACGCTGTCGGAACTCGTTCCTGGAGCCGTGGCCCGTCCAAGCCTGCAGAATGCGTTGATGCCGTATTGCACGACGCCACCATCCATCTCCTTTGAAAACGGAACCGTTGTTTTCTCGGAAGGCAATGGACAGCCAGCGGAAGGCGTCTTGTTCGTCGGTGCGTTTTTTCCGGGCATCCATTTTTCGGCGGATGTCCAATCGCTTTCAGACGGTTCCGCCGCCCTGTTGGACATCGCGCCCTACGATGGCTCTTTCCGTTTGCGCGTTCGCGCACAGCCCGACCATCCCGTGGAATTCGAAGAAACATCGAACGGTCAACGGCTGGATGTGAAAATCGACAATCCGCAAGTCATTCCGACGCCACCATTTAGACTGTCCGCCGTCGTCGCCGGCCCAACCGTCCTTCTGGCCGTTCGCAAAAACGACACGGTTCGTTTTCTGGCCTCCGTGGCTCTTGCCGACGAGCCGGATATCCGTCAGAAACAGTTCGCCGGATATTTGAAATGCGCGGTCGGCGCGACGGTGCCGCCAAACGGACAGGCAGTTGTCGGACGGGCCTCCACCGCTCTGACGGCAGGCGTCGGGCAAGCGGATTTTCGCATTGTCACCGACGGGCCGGGCTGCCGTCCGTACATGGAAAATGGCCGCATGTTCTGCACATTTTCGGCTCGCGCAGACCTGAAATACACAAAATCCGTCGCAAGCTTCAATCCAGCGACGTTTGATTTCAAAATGGAGGGAATCCTTCTGACAAATTATGGCGACGGTGACGATCTTCTGCGAAACGATGCCGTAAACCATCTTTTCCGCGATGCCGACGGCACATGGAAAGGAGTCGGCTGCGGATGGTCCACCACGGCGCACAATCTTGATCCTTCTACACGTCGCGGCAGTGGACTCATCGTCTGCGAAGCTGAAGACAATCCACTGCACGGCATCCATGTCCTGCAGGCGCGTCAACTCGTCGTCGGAACGGAAAAAAGCGAAGATCCGTACTTTACATACGATGAAGCCGTTGGCAAATGGCGGTTATCAACATCCTCCTTCACGCCAGACGGGCTGCGAGCCTGCCTTTGGGAAGCCGACGCATGGGATGGTCCATACGAACGGATTGCAGGCCCCGTTCCCTACAATTCCACCGGCTGCCAGATCATGGATTTCGGTGGTTCGCGTTATGTCATGACGGCCAATGTGAAACGGCAACTGCCCATCTACGAATATCCAACGCTCCGCTATTGCGGTGAACTCAATCTCGATTTCAAACCGTTCAACCACGAATGCCCCAACGGGCGGATTTTCATGGCCTTCGCGGAAACGCCGCCAGGCAGTCCGTACCGCTACATTCTTCTGACGATGGACAGGGAGAATTTCGCTGGCATGCCGACGCCCAACTGGACCTATGGCGCCATGTATTTCTACGGCGCGAATCCATGAGCGCCCTAGCAAGTATATATCATTTATGGTATTCCAGCTCTTCAAAACAAGAGACATGCAACATGACCAATACCATAAAAAGGCTGGATTTATAGATAGAAATACTACGAAATCAACGCGTTGACGTATTGATGGACGCGGGCTTCATCAGTCCCGAACAACGGGCCATTGCACCATTGGTAATACAGGATGCCCGGCCATTTGAGATTGTATTCCATAATGGCTGGCTTTCCTTCAGAATCAACGACCATGTCCCAGCCGATCATTTTGAAATATGGCATTCTCAGATGGAAGGCCAATGCATTCTCGACCATTTGATGATATTGCGGAATTTTATGTCCTGCAAAGACATAGCCATTGGAACAGCATGTCACACGACGGCCACAAGGCTCATATCCAAAAGATTTCAAGGCGCCTGACTCATCCATGCCGATGATCACTGTGCCAGTGCCTTTCGAGGTCGGGCTGTAATCGTTGATGGCTCCTTTATTCCCCACACGGACGGCCGACATCAGCAATTCCACTTTTCCGTTAATCATGACTGTGATCAATCGGACGATATTCACGCTTGATTGATTGAGCCGTGACATGTCTTCATGCTGATGGAACAAGGCTTGGACGACATAGTTCTTCTGAAAGGCGTTGTTGATTCCCTGAATGGTGATCTTGTCCTCTTTTTTGTATAAATGCACGTTCATGCCGGCTCCTGAATCCAAGGCAGGCTTGACAAAAACATCCCCTTGGTCGTTCAGCAACTGATTCGCCTTTGTTTCATCAATCGCCTGATAATTCGCATCTTCCAAACATCCATTGATATTTCGGACGATGACTTTTGGAAAACTGCCGAAAGGAAGCAGTAATTCAAAATAATTTTTGTCCGCCCAGGCGGGCAACATGTCAGGAACATTGATTTTGTTGAAAAGCGTCGGCCACCAAAGTTCCTCCGGCACGATCAGCGGCTGGAATTCGCCGGTCACGGAATAATACAATTCATGGGTGGCATAGGAATATCGATTGTATTTGAACAGACTGCTTCCTTCACAATACCGTTTCCATACATGATCGATTTCTTGTTTCTGCGATGATGTCAGCTGTCGGTATTCCGTGCCGTTTTCAGCGAACAACTCCTTGTAATGCGCATTTGACCTTCGGACAATTTTCCATTTTCCCGACTTGCCACGGAAAGCGGTCAGATTATTCAGCCAATTGGAAACTTTCTTCTTTAAATTCATAATAGTTGGTAAAATTTCGTGGCTTTTAGAACTAGTCCAAAGGAAACGGCATCCCAAAATAAATGACGGCGGGACGGATGGATTTCGCCCCGCCGTTTCAATTCATGACGTTTTAGTGTCAGCCGTTGACCTTCGCGAAGTTGTTCATGAAGGCGATCAGGGCTTCAACGCCTTCCAGCGGCATGGCGTTGTAGATGCTGGCGCGGAGACCGCCGACAGCGCGATGGCCCTTGATACCGATCAGGCCGGCTTCCTTCGCTTCTTTCACGAATTTCGCTTCAAGCTCTTCGTTGCCGCCTTTGATGCGGAACGTGACATTCATCAGAGAGCGGGAGGCGGGATCGACCGTACCCGTGTAGAACGGGCAGGCGTCGATGGCGGCGTACAGTTTCGCGGCCTTCTCTTGGTTCTTCTTCTGCATGGCGACGAGACCGCCGTTGGCGATCAGCCAGTCGGTGACGAGGCGGATCATATAGATGCCGAACGTGCACGGCGTGTTGAACAAAGAGCCTTTGTCGATATGCGTCGTGTAGCGCAGCATGGTCGGAACCGTCGCGGGGCAACGGGCCGCCAAGTCTTTGCGGATGATGACGACGGCCGTTCCGGACGGGCCGACGTTCTTCTGGGCACCGGCGAAAACGATACCAAATTTATTGATGTCGAACGGACGGGACATGAAATCGCTGGACATATCCGCGACGAGCGGGACATTGCCCGTTTCGGGGAAGAACGGATATTCGGAACCGTAGATCGTGTTGTTGCTGCAGATATGGACATAGGCCAGATTCTGGTCGATCTTCCAGTCTTTGATGCCTTCGATCTTCGAGAATTTGCAGGGCTCGCCGTTGTAGATCAAATCGACTTCGTTGCCGAGGATCTTCATTTCCTTCATGGCCTTGTGGGACCATTCGCCTGTGTCGCAGACGCCGATCTTCTTGCCGGGGACGGCGATGTTCATCGGAACCATCGCGAACTGGAGGCTCGCACCGCCCTGGAGGAACAGGACCGCATAGTCGTCACTGATGTTCAGCAGACTGCGGAAATTCGCTTCGGCGGCCTGGATGATTTCGTCAAAGGCTTTCGCGCGATGGCTTTCCTCGATGATGCCGTAACCACAGCCACGATAGTCAACAAACTCTTCTTGAGCCTTCAACATCACTGACTTCGGCAACACAGCCGGACCGGCGTTGAAATTGTACACAGCCATTTTTTTACTCCTTGGTTCTTTTTACGCGCAATTAGAGAATTTTTTCTCCATTAAAAACACGACGTTGAAACATTTAATATAATGGTATAATTGTCATATTCAAGCAAACAGCCTAAAGCTTAAAGCTTAAAGCTGAAAGCAAATGCAGCGCGTTGCCATCTTTCGCCGATAAAATGGCTGGATACTCTGGATATTCTGGATTAGCTGGAAAAAACATTTCCACAATCACTCTCTCCAGAACTTCCAGAATATCCAGAATATCCAGAATATCCAGAATATCCAGAACATCCAGAACATCCAGAACTTCCAGAACTTCCAGAATACCAAGCCCATAGGCCATAAGCCATAGGCCATAAGCACCGCCAAAGGCGGTTATTTAGGCTTGCCGGTTTCGAAATACGGCCAGCCGTCTTCGCCCCACAGGATTTCCTGCAGGTGGAGGTTGCGCAGCCATCCTTTGTTCAAGGAGGCTTGATGGCAATGGTAGAACATGTACGTCTTGCCGTCGCCATCCGTGATGATTTCGCCGTTGTGTCCAGGCCCGTAGAATTCGTCGCCCGCATCCGAACGCAAGATTTTCGTCGCGTTGCCTTCCTTCATCGGCTTGCCTTCCTTGTCGACGAATTCGCCGTCGAGCGTCTTGCTACGGCCGACAACGAGCGAATAGGTATGATTGTTGTACCATCCGCAACTGGCGAAAAGATACCACCAGCCGTCGCGGCGATACAGATAGCAGCCTTCGTAAACTTTTGAACGCGAACGATTCTGGTCTGAATCCAGCCCCGCGACATGGACATACTGCGCATTATCGACTACCGACAGGCCATCTGGCTTCAGCTCGACGCGATGCATCTTGCCGATGCTACCGAAGAAGAGCCATAATTTGCCGGTGTCCGGATCCTTCACGACTTCCGGATCGATCGTGTCTTTGATGTTCGTATCTTTGCTGCGCGTAATGACATGCATGTCTTCGAACGGGCCAGTGGCATTGTCGCTACTGAAAACGGCGATAGCGGAATCGCGCGCGGAATTGTAGAGCGTCACATAGAACATCCATTTGCCGTTGAGGCGGATCATGTCGGGTGCCCATATGTTCTTGAATTCCTTATGGATAACTTGAATCATCTCTTCCGAGAAAGGTCGTTTTCCGGAGCTTTCCCATTTGACGAGATTCTTGCTCTGCAGAATCAGGCCGCGACCGCCACCAGGTGTCGCGCAACAGTAGTACATGCCGTCGTCCGCCTGCCAGATGGTTGGATCGGGCGCGTTGCCGCCATACACGGGATTCTTGATAGGCTCCAACGCCGACGATATTCCGACACCGCACAATAATATGCCAATAAGTAAGTTACGCATTTTTAGTGGTTAGTGGTTAGTGGTTAGTGGTTAGTGGTTAGTGGTTAGTGGTTAGTGGTTAGTGGTTAGTGGTTAGTGGTTTGTGTGTATCCAGAACATCCAGAACTTCCAGAGCTTCAATTCTTTAGCCATTCATGCATTTTTTGCACAAAATGCGGGAAGGCGATTTCGGGCTCGTCGATTTCCGGATGCCATTTCTTCTCCCATTCAAAGGAGAAATAGCCATCGTATCCATCTGCGATCACCTGTTTTAATATGGGAACGATTGGAATCTCGCCGTCGCCGACCTTCACCAACGTCCAGTCTTTTGCGCCATCGGCCTTCTTGCGCAGATAGTCTTTGATGTGCATGTGCTTCAAGAGCGGCTTGATCATCGTGTAGAATTCCATGTAGTTGTCGCCGTAGGTTTTATCGCTGTGTTCGATGTCCCACAGAATGCCCGCTCCGGGCGTCTGTTTGAACGCTTCGACGATTGGGCCGAGCGTGTCCGCCGTATTGAAATCGCCATGGACTTCCAGATTGACATCGACGCCATGCTGATGGCCATATGCGGCGACTTCGCAGATGCCGTCCGCCACGCGTTTTACGGTCTCTTCTTTTTTCGTCGGATCTGGAATGTTGTTGCCGAAAACGCGCATGGCGGGAATCTCCATCCGTTCCAGAATGTCGATGGTCTTTTTCGCTTTTTCGATGACCGTCGCGACTTTGGCCGCGTCATGGAAACTGAAGGAAGAACCGAAACCGATGATAGCCAGGCCATACTGTTTGAGCAGGGCTTTCGTTTCCGACTGTTTATCTGGCGCAAACCACGTGATTTCATCCGCTTCCATCTTGCCATCGATGCCGCGGACTTCGATGCCCTGCACGCCATAGGCATGGAAGTTTTCCAAGACCTGCTGAAACGTCCAATTCGGGCATCCCAATGTCGAAATCGCAAGTTTCATGTTGCTCCTTTGCTATTCTATTTCAATGAGTTGGTTCTTCTAAAAGCCAATCAGCGGCAAAGATTCCGATTGCGCCGTCGGTAGCCGGCGGCGTGAACAATCCTGCGTTCATTTTGCGGAAACGTTCACGGCCGAAAATGGCGGAAACAGGTGCGTCCAATATGACCGACAGCTTCACTTTTTTGCCGCGCTTTTCCGTCGGCACCGGCCAGATGAACGGTGCCCATGCCTTTGCGCCAAGGCTCTTTGGATGGATGAACGGTACCGACACTTTCGCGCCAAGGATCGTGTCATCCAGCATGACATCCGCACATAAGTCATTCGTATCCAAGCGAATGAATGCGGCATTCTCTGGAACGTGAACGGTCTTGCACAGAATGACCCGCCCCGCGTAGTTACGGAGTCCCTTCACTGTCAAATCGCCATACGATACATTTTCAGGCAATCTGCAAATCGTCATTTTGCCATTCGCGACATCCGTTGCCTCCACAGCAAAACCGCCCGCCATGAAAATGCCTGGCAGGTACGGATATTCCTCCGCATCTCCCGTCAGCTGAATGACATGATCGCCGACGCACAGACTCATGGGCACTGTCTGAAGATACAGTTCGTTCAAGCCCTGCGGCAATGCGTTGGGGGAGTTTAAAACTGGTATTTTCTCGCTGTCCAACATTGCGGAGGCATCCTTACCATAACGGCGCAACATGATAATGACATCTCCGACACCCTCCTTCACCGTCAGAATGAGCGTCTTCTCATCATTGTATTCCGGGCATAGGATATTCGGACGTTCCAACGAAAGCTGCCAATCATCGCAACCGATGCCAATGGATTTCGGAAACGCCGAAACAACGGCTCCAGGTGTGATGCCGTCTGGACCGACGACAACGCAACCACCTGCCCACAAGGCAAATACCGTCTTGAAGCCATTGAAATCCAATGCCAACACTCGCGGTTCGTTTTTCCGCTCACGCAAATCAAGTATAACGGCATTGCCGTCTTCATAACATCTTGTCAATACATCGCGAACGCGTTTTCCCTCCACGTCGGTGACTGTCGCGATTCGTGGAATGTTGCCTTCGGCCCAGTCAATGAAGGCATCAATGTTTGTAAAATGCTTGCCGGATTTCTCTTCAACGATGCCGTCATGATCAATCCGCAGCACGGCGGGTGCGTCTTGCGAAGCCGTATCATGACGATGGATGAACTTCCACGACCGTTGCGCGGCGACCAGTTTTTTCAGCATGTCATTCTGATTCGGCTCATATTCCGCATAGCGTATCTCTATTTCCGGCAAGACTTTCCGACTTGCGAACGATGCCGCTTTCGCCGCGTCTTCGCCAAGCTCCGCATAGTGGTCAAACCATGTCTGCGCAGGCGTGGTTGGATTGTACCATCCTTTTTTGTAGATGTTTCCCTGCGCCTGGAACTGAGCGACGGCCATCAGATAATGATCGATGCCAAACATGGCGACGAGCCAGATCATCTGGCGATATTTCATGGCTGGCAGATCAGCCGGCCCCAACGCGAACAGTTCCGCCAATCCGCCGTTGCCACGTTTTTCAACGCCGTAGCGTGCCGTTCCAAGTGTCTGCCATTCAATTCGATCCAACGTCGTGGACGTATTGATTTCGTCCATGCCGGGCATGGAGAAACCATCAATCGCCAACAGCGGATCGCCATTGAATCGCAACGCATGGATGTTGTGTTCGGCCATCAGATGTCCTGTCAGCAAAATTCCGTGTGCGTCACACCAAGTGCGAATTTTATCAAAGAACGTTTCGCGGAAGCGTTTTCCGACCACTTCATGGTAGCCGTTGATGAAATCCAAATTGGCGGTGCCTTCCAGCTGACGTTTCATGTCATCCTTCAAATCACGTCCTGTCAAAGATTTGTAATCTTCTTCCAGCTTCGGATACCAGGCTATTTGGATCTTCGACGAAGCATTCGATGTCAAAAGAGTGGTTGGATAGCCAAACGACGGCTCATCGCTGAAAATGCCTTTTATAATCTTGCCGAAACGGTCGCCGAAACGGCGGTAGTACTCTTCATGTGTCGTCTTGATGAAAAAATCCACCGCGTCTGGATTGAGCAGATTCGGATATTTGCTGTCAAGACCAAAATTGAACCGTACGGTACCATCTTCAATCCGTTCAGCTGTAAGGAATTGCGAACCGTATTCCGGCTTCTCCGCCATAACTCGGCCGCCGCATTGTCCGCTTGGCCAGTTGAATTCGTCATACAGCCAGATTGATTCAAACCCTTGATCCTCAGCAGTTTCCAGAATCCATCCGACGGTTGAGAACCATTCTTCGGATAAATACGGAATCTCACAGCCCGCCCGCGGATACACAAGAAACTGCGTGATGCCGACGCGGCGGAACTCGCCCATGAACCAACGGATGAACTCTCTAGTCGGGCGCCCCGTGACAGCGCTCATTGGAATCAGTGGATTTTGCTCTTTTTTCATCTGGCTACTCTATGTATTCTGGTTCAAATCCTTTTCCATAATATATTATAATGTCTGTAAAAAACCACACCACGATTTATCCATCCATCGACTCATCATCATGTCATTCTTCATCGCAATCCTCAGCGGTCTCTTGGGAGGCCTTGGCGGCATCGGCTACAAAATCTCCGGAGCGGGCAAGGTCAACGCCTTGCAAAGCGCGTCCGTTCTCGCGTTTTTCGGCGTAATCTTCTTCGGGATCCGCGCGGCCATGTTTGGCGAATGGCAACTGCTGACATGGCAGATGGTCGTCTTGACCATCGTGACAGGCGTCGCACAATATTTTGGGCAGATCATGTTGAAAGTCACGTTGGACATGGGGCCGTTGTCGCTCGTATGGTGCGCCGCCGCATTGCAGTTCATGCCCGCCATTATTTTCTCCTATTTCGCTTATAACGAACCATTTACTGTGTTTTATTTTCTTGCGTTGCTGGCGCTTTTCGCGGCTATCGTCTCCGCGTCTTTCGGACAGGAGAAGCCGGAAGGCGACAAATTGCGCAGCCCCGCGTGGCTGTTCGGACTCGCCCTATTGGCCATGCTAACGCTGTTCAGCAGTTGCGCAATCGGCATGAAATTCGGCTGGTACTATCACGTGCCAGGCTCGGAAGAAAGCCTCATGCAGAACAACGGCAACGTCTTTTTCTGTCTTCTCTATGCCGCGATTTTCATTTTTTGCACGGCGGATGTCATCGTACGTAAAACGTGGCATTTCAGCAGGAAAGGCTGGATCGGGAACTTCATGCTCGCGTTCGGAACCATCCTGCAGTTCACATTGCAGAAAGCCGTCCTCCATCTACCCGCCTCTTTGCTCTTCGCCCTATCCTGCTCCGCTTCCATCCTCTTGACATGCATCGTTTCCACGACATTTTTCCATGAAAAACGCACCCGCAGCTGGTATCTGACACTCTGTTTTGCTCTCATGGCCATTTTGTTCATGGCTGTTCCGACACAGCAGAAAGACTCAACCGAACCAACCGTTCCAGAAGACTCAAAGCCGTTGATTGAGAAGGAGATATAATCCATGTCAACCGTCCGTCCATTCATTGTCGCCGCCTGTCTACTCCTGCCGGTCATCTCCCATGCACAGGAAGCGACGATCTGGACCGTCGCCTGCGTGAACTGCGGCCAATTTCATTACGGCGACAAGAAGACCGCACCAGAAGACTATCGCCGCCGCTGGCAGAAGCTCTTTGCGGACGTAGATGCAGACATCTTTTTCATGGAGGATAATTCCTCCGATTTTCCATTCAACGGCATCCGTTTCCCGAAGTTCGACATTCGCGCAACTACCTCCCGCACACCAATTTCCGCTTCCATTGTGAAATTGACGCGTGAAATTGACGGACACAAGTCACCCCGTTACCGTGCTTTCCGTCTTGTTTATGATATCAACGGAAAGTCAGTGGCCTTCTACGGCATGCATCTTGTCGCGGAAGGCCATATCAAAATCAAGAAAGCCGACGGCGAACAGTGGTCGCTTTCGCAGAAGCTCCGCCAAATCCAATTCAAAGAACTGATTCAAGATGCGAAACAGTTCGACGGCGCCGTTTTCACCGGCGATTTCAACGCCCAGATTCCAGCGGAATACGATGTTTTCAAACAAAACGGTTACACGCTGTCCAACTGCTCCGAAACATATGGTACCACCGCCACGTTGCGCGACATTCCGGCGGATAACATCATCGTCTCACCATGGATCAAGGTTCTGGAATTCAAGGTGTTGAAGGACTACGGTCTAGATACGGACCACTTCCCGCTAACTGCCAAACTGCAATTTTGAAACGGGGGTGGCGCGGGCGTCCCGCCTGCGCCTTCCAACGGCGGGACGCCGATGGAACCTCCATTGTAAATTCCGCTCGAAGCGTGACAAACCGCCGAGCCGCCGGAGCCAAGCCGCATTCGCGGAGCTAAAAGCTTAAGGCTTAAAGCTTAAGGCACTAATCCATAAGCCATTGGTCATCAGCCATAAGCGACGCCTTTGGCGGTTATCGGCTTCGACGGCGAGGCACAATCGTGTCGATTCATGTTGATTCGTGGTTCTTAATCAACGATTTCCGACACATCAGCCAAATAGATGCGGCGGCGGCCATGGCCATCTGCATCCTTTTCATGGATGGAATCGAACGTCAGCCGTTTGCCATCATGAGACCAGCGGGAATGCAAATCGCAACGCGTCGGAATTGGATAGACAGGATCTGCCCAGAACGTGCCGATATGGTAGCCTTGTTGCGTCGCGAAGTTGTAGAGGAACAGCCGTCGAGAGCTGTCTGCCGCACCATACGGATAGGAATCCGTCACCATCCATTTTTCGTCTGGCGACGCGATACAATGGCCGTCGCCGGGGAACATGTTTTCCGCAACGACTTCCACCTTGTCCGTCTGATCTAAATAGCGATAGTACTGCCAGTTGCGCTGATCTGTACGATTGCCGTTGACGCGTTTGAAGCGGTTTGAGTAATTGATAATCTCTTTCTCGTTGATCCACGCGTAATGACTGCTCATGTCCTCAAGATTCAGCGGATAAATCTCTGATCCATCGATATTTGCCGTGAACATGTGGGTGATGTGGCGGCGGACGTTGTTATTCCATGTGCGCCAACGGTGGAAGAACGCAAAACGCCTGCCAGAAGGACTGAACAGCAGATGGTTGAACCAGCTCGGCGTGTTCCACATCGAATCGCGCGGATAGGCTTTAACGATCTGATCCAGTGAAATGATCAATTCCGCTGCATTCTTTTCGATATCAACGATGAAAATACCGTCGTTTTCCGGATGCGCATAGTCGATGGTGGGATCCTCAAGCCCGTCGTAGCCATAGCCTGGCCGCTCGCGGCCAAGCCGTGCGAAATTGACGCTGATGGCATATTTGCGGTCGTTCGTCAGGCAGTAGATCGGGCGGCACAACGTACGTTTCTTACCATTATTTATATTAAGAATCCGCGCGACGTACTGTCCGTCCTCCACATCGTTGTAGATGACTTCTTCTTGCGAAAACCACTGCAGCATGGAGCCTTGCTGCCAGTTCCACGCCAACGTCTCCGCAAGTGGTTCGAACGACGCTTTTTCCGGATCGATGACACCGATGGTGTTCTTCTCGCCGAAACGCGGCTGACGCGCGGCGAAATCAATTCGGTTGCCCAACAACAATTTGTCAGACGGATCGAACTGGAATTTGTCGAAATAACCAAAGAAATACTGGTATTGGTCATCCGGCGTCACCGCCTTGACGGGAATCTCTTTTTCAATAAGTTTATTGGAAGGCATATCAATTCCTCTCATGGATATTGGTCGTCAAAACACCTTTCATCAACTGCGGCGCACGGCAGTCCAACGTCTTGCCTTTCGCATAGCGGTTGCTGACGTTGCTGATGCTGGAATTCAACAGGCCGCCCGGTATGAACACGGCACTTCTCGCGTTGGAGATGATGTTCGAAATGGAAATGTCAAAGAGACATTCTTCGCTCACCGTGCCATACGGATAGCCTGGTTCGCCGACCAAGCCAATCTGTTCACCGACCAATACGCTGCACCATGAATGGAAATCCGCCGGCGATGTATCGACAAGTCCGTCGATGACGACGTTGCGGATTTCAGCGCCATCCGTCGGCAGCAGCCGCAACATGCAGCAGCCACCCGCAGGCGACGCCAAGATGTTGCGGACGATGACGTTGTAGATGCCCTTCTCGCGTTTCGTGTAGTCATTGCCCAAGACTTGCGTGGAATGCATCTCGCCGTCCTTCCGCACGCGAAACTGTGAGGAGATGCACGTCAAGGCGACGACATCGTCGCCAGTCGTCCCCGTGATATCGGAAATGATGACGTCATGGCAGCCGTTTCGCAGATTGACGCCGTCTTGATTCTCGACGTTATGCTCCTCACCGTCGATGACGCGCGTCATGCACGCCGTGAATTCAATATGGTTGATATTCGCGAACGAGCAATTTTCCAGCGAGATAGCCCATGCGTGCTGTTCGACGATGCGGATGTTTTCAATCGACAGATGATGGACGTTCGCCATGAGAATGCCGATGTTCCGCCAGTCCCCATTTCCTGATTCGCCTTCCTTGCCTGCGTCCGTTCCGTAGGAATGGCGGTGCAAGTCGTTGAACGTCGGATTCGGCGAACCGCTGAAATTCTTCGGGCATGGGCAGGCAAGGAATTTGCTACTGTCGCCCGTCGAACGCGGATGGTCGGCGCCTTCCAAAACGCAGTCGCCGATGCCGCGGATATGGATGTTGCCGATCATCTCCGGATTCTCGATGCCCAGGCCGCAGTTCGCGCTGCGGAAGAAATTGTCGCGACATTTGTCCGACAGCTTGATGCGGCAGTTTTGCAGCAGGATGGTCGTATTTTCAGGCAACAGGATGGCGCGATCCAACAACCACCAGTTGCGCTCGGGCTCGATGTCCGAAACACGCGGCGGAATGACGACGATGTCGCCGTTGCGGTTGCGAATGGCTTCATCGATACGGTCGTTATCCGTTTTTCCTGCAAAATCATTGACTGTCCGCATGCGATTCTCCTACATTAATATTTATCAACAAGCGCGGGAAAGACTTTCGCGAAACGCGCCACGGGGATCCTGTTCGGAATGCAGCTGTTTTCGTTTTCGAAGCTGATGAGCCGCGGGCAGTTGTATTTGAGCATCTTAATCGTTTTCTCCCAATCGATTGTGCCATCGCCGCAGCCAGCCAATTTGTGTTCGTCACGATAGCCGTGGTTGTCATGGACATGCGTGATGACGATGTGCGGCGCAAGTTTTTCCAACGCCTGGTTTTCGAAGACCGGCTGGCCGCCCCATGCGTCTTTCACTTTTTGCATGAACAGGCTTAAGTCCTTCTTGCCGTCATAGTTGCTCATGACGTTCGCATGGCCCGTATCAAATGTGCAGCCCAGCCACGGCGACTTGAATTCGGCCAGATAACGCAGAATTTCGTCTGGCTGATCCGTCGGGCGGATGCCGTTTTCAATGCCCATGACGATTCCGTATTTTTCCGCATACGGCAACAGTTTCTCCAATGATTCACGGACGAAATCGCGCAATTGGTCCAGCGTGTAGCCTTCATGGTTCACACCGATGTGGAACGTGATTGTCTTCGAACCGAGTTCGGCGGAAAAAGCCATTGCACGGGCCTGTTCTTCGAACATCTGCGGGCGGCGTTCCAAATCCGGCGTGTCAAGATCCCAAATCTTTCCGAACGGCGCATGGGAGCCCCAAACCGTCAGTTTTGCCTCAGCGATGGCTTTCGCCACAAGTTCCTTGTATTCAGGCTCTGCGATATATCGCTGACACCAAATATGCGCCAAAACGACGTTTTCAATGCCGTTTTCCGCCAATTCACAGAGCATATAGGGGAACAAATCATCGTTCGCACCACGGCAACCAAAAAAATGCGTGACTTTATACATGGTATAAATCCTCTATTAAAGGGACTAAAGAGACTAAAGAGACTAAAGGGACTAAAGCATTAAGCCATAAGCCATTGGCCATAAGCCATAAGCCATAAGCCATTGGCCATAAGCCATAAGCCATAGGCCATAAGCCGCGGCTTAATAAAGCCGCGTAAACTTCTCCCAAGGAATGTTGACGGGCTTCTTGTCCGTGATGATTTCATCGACGTGCATCAACAACGGGAAATCCGCCAGATTGATTTCGCCCTTCGCGGCCTTCACCTTCAACGCCTTCGCAACGCGCGACGCAACCACCAATGATTCCAGTGTCACGCCTTTCAGCGCGTCCAACGCTTCGTCGATGTTCAATCCTTTGCCCAGCAGAATGCCGACTTTCCGCGTGCGACCGCCGTAAACCGTTACATACAAGTCACCGACGCCGACGAAATAGCTGTTCAGCGTGCCCCCCTGCATATTCATCAGCACGCTCATCTCACGAGACGCCTGCAGGAAGACCGCCGCCTGCGAATTGTAGTGGATTTCGTCTTCATTGCCGCTCTTCTTGATGTTTTCGCCGATGGTCAGCGCAATACCGAGAGCGTAACCATTTTTCAACGCGACGGCCGATTCGATGCCGATCAGATCCGTCGTCGTCATAATATGGTAGTAATCCGTCGTCATGGTGGCTTTCATCATTTCAAGCGTCGCCATGTTCGCACCGCAATAGGCCACGAGACTCTGGTCATGGGCGACAAGCTCATAGCTTGTGCAGGGCCCGCCGATTGCGCACAACTCGTTGGTTTTTCCTAGTTTATTCAATGCGGCACGCCACAGTTCGGGATAGCACAGCAACTTGCCGTCCGGCGTGTTCATAAGTCCTTTCGTCACGGAGATAATCGGAATTTCGTTTGGAACGCGCGGCAGCACGTTTTCCGCAAACCAATCGACTCCGAACGAACTGACGCCGCCGATGATGAACGTCGAGCCTTTGATGGCTTCGTCCATTTCTTCGACTTGATAGTATTTGATTCCCTTCGGGAACGGACGGTCGAATTTCAGATGCTGGTCTGTTTTCCGCGCATGATCGATGATGTCGCGGTCCAACGGTGTTCCAACGAGACGGACTTCATGTCCATTCTCCCGTGCGGGAAACGCCAATGCCGAACCCATCATGCCGGAACCGATAATTGTAACGATGCTCATAAACAACTTTCCTTTTTATAATAAAGAGACTCAAGGGATAAAAACGACATAAAGGATAAAAGCGACATAAGTGACATATTGCAGACCACGCATCATAACGTCCCTTTAGTCCTTTATGTCCCTTATGTCCTTTTAGAACAAAATGTTACCGCTTGTAAATCGTGGGCTGAATCCAGTTGGCCCAGTCGCCTGCGATATCGCCGGCGGCGTTCGTGCCGAACGTCACGACAATTTCCTTTCCGGCATACGCCGTCAGATCGATTTCGCCTGCCGTCGGCTGCTGCCGCGGCTTGCAAATGGCTTTCCACTCCTCCTTGCCGTTCACCAACACATGGAACGCAACGCCGCTCGACACGTCGTTGCCGACCATCGACTCCCATGCAAGAATCAGTTTCTTCTTCTTGACTTCCGGCAGTTGAACTTTATAAGTCAGTTCACTCCAGCCTTTTGGATCATGTGGCGGATGCTGGAAAATCGTCTTCACAAGCCAACCGGCCGCGCGGATCACTTCGTTCTGCCGTGTGTCCAGACTATTGCGGTTTGCGACCGCTTCACTCATATTGTCGCGGAAATCATACACCAAATCCTTCTTGTCGAAGGCGAAAATCGATTTCGGTTCGTCTGGTTCGGCAGGCTTGTCCTTCCAACTCTTGATGCCGATGTATTTGAGCGCGAATTGGAAAGCCTTGTCTTCGTCCGGCGTTCCGGCCGCTTTGAAGACATCCCACACCATGCGTTTCTTGCCTGCGCTGGCAATCGTGCCCTCCTTGTTGAAACGCAGGCCAAGATGGAGGCCGCCTTCCTGCGCATGATCGACGTGGCGGTGCAGAATGAACGCCGAAATCTCCGGCAGCGCCTTGATCTTCTTGTAGGCGTAGGCATAGGCGGCCGCCTGTGCGAGTTCCGCGTCTTTTACATTGTCTTCGTAGTTCACGCCCTGCTCCGTCAACGCAATGTCGCGCATCTTGTCATGATAACGCCATTCCTTCTGTTTGAAGAACTTGACGAGCTGGTCGATATTGCGGAAGGTGATTCGCGGCGTGTCGAAATTCGGTTTCGCCGTGCGATCGTTCCAGAAGCGCGGGTTGAAGAGGTTTTCCGGATACGGATGGTGGGCGAGATTCCACGGAATGTCGCCACCTTCCTTCACGACATGGTTGAAATGCTCCAAAAACAGACGGCCCGGAACCATGCGGCCCGATTTCGGATCGCCCATCGTCCAATGGTGCTCCATCGAGACGTAGATCCGCAGATCCGGATTATTGTTCCATGCCGCCAACTGCGCCACGCGAACTGCCTTCGCGTATTCAATGGCGAACTGATCGACCGGCATTTCACCGATGTTATACCAAATGCCATGCATCTGCACTTCGTTGCCGACGATCAATGCGGACATCTGCCCGTATTTTGCATCGTCACGCGTATAGCGTTTTGCCAAAAAATCGCAGACCGCCGCGTAATAATCGATGCCTTCAGGCGTCGCCGTATTGAAACCCGCCAAGTTCATGTGCGCCACTTTCTTCGTGCCCGGATGACGGATGATCGGATTCTCCGAATACGTGTTCGTGAACACGACGAATACGGAGATTCCGCGACGGTAGAATTCCTGCAACTGCCGGTCGAAACCTTCAACCGTGCCTTTGTTGATCATGTACGTCCGTCCGTCGAACTTGTGCATGATGGCGTTTTTCGGATCATCTGTCCACAAATGCCCCAACGACAGATTTGTATGGATGTGCTTCGCGCCCAAGTCCGAAGCGTCCTGCATATCGACGACGCAGCTGACGCCTTTGATCTCCTTCGGGCGGAACAGCGGCTTCTCATAGCCTTGGTGACGCGCTTCAACCTTCACAACATGGAACGGCTTCGTCACAGGGCGGTTTTCCAGATCCAGAATTTCCCATGACTTGAACAGACGGTCCTGCGGCCCTTCGAAACGCTTCACGGAGATGGTCTTCTGGCCTTTGCCTTCCCAAACGAGAAAACGCTTTTCATTCGGAGCATCCGCCAGAGAATGCGTCACAACGCGCACCGTCACATCGCGAAACGCTTTCGGAATCGTCAGTTCGATCATATCCCCCTTCAAGACCAGTTTTGGGGGCGTCACATGCTTCGTCGGAGCATCCATTCCTTTCATGTCAACAGCCATCGTTGTCACCGCCAGCGCCATCGCGCAGATTAAAATCCGTTTCATCATCAATTCTTGTTCCTTTAATTAAAAATAAAAAAAATCGTCACTTTCAAAAAATGAATCGCTTTCTTCCATTTTCAAATATTCACATGTTGAACTACATTAAAAAAACAGCAAGTCCGTTATTTTTCCGTTTATATTTTTCAATAAAATCCATGGTTCAAAAAAGGAACATCATGAGAAAAACCATCCTCCCGCTTCTCTGTTGCCTCCCGTTGGTCGGTCTCACTCAGAAAGTCCACGACTGGCAGGTCAACTACCAAAACAACGTCATCTCATTGGATTACAAGGGGAAAACCGTCATCTCCGCCATCGCCTTGGGAGGTTACAAGACCGGCTACAAAGGCGCCCGCTTCAATCTGAATGACGCCGTCCTAACGCATGACGACGAGACGTTTGTCTGGAAGAAGAAGACCGATCAGGCGGATGCGACGCTTACCCTCGTCTGCAAGCCGAAGAAAGTCTCCATCGACCTATTGATCGATGCGCAGCCGGACGGCCCCTTCGAATTCGGATTCCACATTCCCGTCAAGAATTTCGTCAACGATGGTGAAGTCCTCTATCCACGTCTCGGCAGGAATTTCTTCCCAATCCAGGAAGGTACCGAATTCGCGAACCGCGGTGGCAAATCCATCACCTTCGAACAGCCTGAAGTCATCCACACGCTCAACAATATCGGCAGCGGCAACTACACGCTTCAGGATTTCCGCAAGCGGATGGACGGCAACATTCGCTTCATCGCCGTCTATCAGGTGAACACGCAGACAACCATCCATGCCCAGCTCGAATGGACCATTGAAGACAACTTTGACGAAGATCTCATCAAATATCGTCGCCGCAAGCTTGCGCAGCCTATCGTCCGCTACAAACCAGTGGAAATCAAGAACAACGGTTTTGATGACGGATTCGGCGGATGGGACAAGCAGGCCAATACCGTGATTGACGAAACCGTTTCGCATTCCGGCAAGGCCTCCGCGAAAATCACCGTCAATGATCCAATGACGGACAATGTCTATATCACCCGCCACGTGCCCGTCATCGGCGGCGCCAACTACACGGCGGAATGCTTCGTGAAGACGTTGGATGTCATTGACGCACAAGGCCGTATGCCGTCCGTCGGCGCGGGACTCATCGTCGAATGGGCTGATAAAAACCACAAATGGATCGCCGCCGGCGTTTACGACTGTGACAAATACGGCACGAAGGACTGGACAAAATGCTTCTGCCAGAATCTCCGCGCTCCGGACGATGCAGGCTACGCCGCTGTCTTCCTCGCCCTTCGCGGCAAAGGGACCGCTTGGTTCGACGATTTCGCCATGACGCTTGTCGAACGCTCCGTCGATAAACTCGTCCCCGAACTCGGAGCTGTTCTCGACACGAACGCCCCGCATTTCTCATGGTTCAATCTGATCGGAGCCACCAACTACACGCTTGAACTTTCTCAGTCCGAAGACTTTGCGGAAGGCACCGTCCGTTCCTACACGTTGGAGGCGGAAACGGCATTCCAGATTCCGGACGCCCTGCCTCCCGGAACATGGCATTGGCGCGTCAACGCTCCAGGTTGCCCGGACATCCAGCCGTGGACGGTCAAACTGACCGCCGCAATTGATCGTGACTGCCTCCCGCCTGTCATCCACAACCAAGCCCAGCGTATTCTGGACGCCAATACGCCGCTTGTCGTCGAAATGACGGAAAACAGTGGCATCCAGCCTACTGTGACCGCCGTGTCAAAAGGCAACGCCGCCATCGCCGTGACCAATCTTCCGCCGAAGGACGGCAAATTCTTTGCCTCACTGCTGCCGGAAGGCGGCTGGAAGCGCGGCTTCAGCTCCATAGCCGTGACTGCCGTGGACAATTCCGGCAACAAAGGCACAAAGGACATCTGGCTCATCTGCGCGCCCATCCCCGAAAACGCCGTCGTCATCGACAAAGACGGATGCTATTCGCAGAACGGTCATCGAATCTTCCCGTTCGGCATTTATGAAGTCGTCAAGCCGGACATGCTGGAAGTCCGTCAGGCCGGATTCGATGTCATTCACACCTACCGTTGGGAAGGAGATCAGGATGATGTCGAATGCCGCAAGTATCTTGACGACTGCTGGGCTGCCGACCACCTCCGCGCCTTCATCGGCTTCGACCGCGGCAACGGCTCCGGCAACGGCATCGTGCAAGGCAACCTCCGCCATGTCGCCGAACGCGTCGGCGCTTTGGCCGACCATCCCGCCCTCTTCTGCTGGTATCTCTTCGACGAACCGGAAGTTCCCGGCCAATACGTCGCGCCGAAGCTGTTGACGGAATTCGCGGAACTCGTCCGCCAGCTTGATCCGTACCATCCCGTCGTAATGACCACGTGGGGCAGCGGCATGAACCGCTACCGCCGCACATGGGACACCCACTGGACGCAGGCCTACCAGAAGCCTGACGGCGTCGTCAGACAAATCGCCGAACACCGCCGCTTCCTGAACAACGACTCCCCCATCACCTTGCTCATCCATTCTTACGACAAAGAGCAATCCACCGCCCTCCGCTCGCACAGAATCGAAAAATATGATCCCAACAACTTCAAGCCGGACTACGACTGGATGCGCGCCGCGGCCTTCGTCGGCATCGCGAAAGACGTCAACGGCCTGTGGTGGTGGTGGTTCGCACGCCGCGCGGGCAACAGCTATCTCGCCGTCGGCTCCGTCGATGTCGGCTGGAAGAACCTCCAGAAAGTCGTCGCGGAAATAGCGGCTCTCCGCCCTGTTCTGAACGCCGTCGCGCCCACGAAATCCGGCACGGTCACGGTCGATAAGTCCAACATCGAATGGTGGTCCAAGACGGTTGACGGCAAGACGACATTCATTGCCATCAACACGTCGGAAGATCCTGTCACGGCGACAGTTCCGCTTCCGGACGGTCCGGCCGAACTGTCATTCAAACGCTATGAAGTCAAAGTGATTCAGAAATAACTTTACAGGAGAACAAACATGAAAAAGATTCGTATTGGAGCCATCGGAGCTTGCTCCGCCATTTTCTGCAACGTCCACGGTGATGGCATTCTCAATAATCCGGACAAATTCGAACTCGTCGCCCTCTGTGATCTCAACACGGAGAAGCTCGCGAAGGACGCCGAGAGATTCCACGTCTCGCAGACATATGAAGACTATCGCGAAATGATCGCCAAAGCCAATCTCGACGCCGTCGTCAACGCAACGCCGACCTCCAGCCACGCCGTCACGACGATTGACTGCCTCAACGCGGGCCTGCACGTCATCTGCGAAAAGCCTATCTCCATGACCATCGAAGAGGCCGACGCCATGATCGACGCCGCCAAGAAGAACGACAGAATCCTGCAGATCGCCGTCCAATCCCGCCATTGCGACGCATGGAAGAAGATTCGCGAACTGATTCGCGGCGGCCGCATCGGCACGCCGCACACAATCACGATCACGCAGTTCTGGGACGATCCGTATGTCTATAACAACTGGCGGACATCGGCGGAAATTTCCGGCGGTGGCATCGTCGCGGATTCATGCATCCATTGGATCGACATGATGCGCAATCTCATGGGCGAGATCACAGGCGTTTTCGGCGTCGGCACGCCATCGCCGGATTCACCGATGCCGCACATCGAAGATTCGTCGCTGACGTTGTTCCGCTTCCAGTCCGGAGCCATCGGCTGCCTGCGCAACGGCTGGCGTAACGTCCGTTGGCCCAACTGCAACGAAAACGTGGAAATCAACGGCACAGTCGGCACGATCATCGGCAATCTCATGAATCCGTGGGTTCGAAATGATCCGCAGATTGTGGAGCTTTTCACCGTCGGTGGCAATCCCGTCGGCAAGGAAGTGTTCGAATTCATGACGTCCCGCGACCGTTTCACGGCCCAGATGGCCGATTTCGCGGAATGCGTCAATGGCAACCGTCTTGTGACCTGCACGGCGGAAGACGCCCGCCGCGGCCTCCAAATCCAGCAGGCCATCTACGACTCCTATAAAACGAAACAATGGCAGGAGATTTAAGCCGCTTTGCGGCTTAAATGCTTATGGCCAAAGGCTTATGGCTTAAAGTCTAAGGCTTATGGTCTTCTGGAAGCTTTGGAAACTCTGGTAGTTCCAGAAAGCAACAGCCTTAAGCCATTAGCCATGAGCCATCAGCACCGCCGCAGGCGGAAGGAAAGCGTCCCACCTGCGCCTTAAGTTACGCTTTGCGTGGCTGCTTATGGCCAATGGCTTATGGCTTAAGCATTAAGCATTAAGCATTAAGCATTAAGCATTAAGCATTAAGCATTAAGCATTAAGCATTAAGCATTAAGCATTAAGCATTAGCGTTCATGCCAGAACGAATTCGGTCTGGCATGAACGCTACGGCTTCAGATAGACAAGCTTGCCGCGTGCGACGACTTCCGCGTCGTCCATGCGAACCCACCACAACGCCGCCGCGCTGTTGCCCCAACTGTTCGACACGGCGATCTCATTCGTCGTCGCATTATAGCCGATGACGAGGCAGATGTGCGGCCCTTCATGGACGTCTTTGATTTTCTTCTGCTTCTTCAACGTCTTGATCCACTGCTCGGTCGTCATCGTCTGCCGTGCATGTGTATTCTGGTTGGCGCGTTCACCATACACATTCGTGGACCACATCGTCCAGATCATCGGCAGCCCTTCGTCGATGGCCTTCTGGATGGCACGGAACTTAAACGGCGCGGTATGCGTCGAAACACCATAGCGACGGCCCCACTTCTGGGCGATTTTTTCCAATTCTTCCGAACTTGTCCCGCCGCCGACGCCTGTCTTGGCGTCATCCGCAATGCGGTGCATGTCAACTCCTTGTATTCCTAAATACAGGAAAACACGCTCCAATGAAGCAGGAGCGCAATAGCCTTTCGGCCCCTGATCGACCATCGGGACGTTCATCAGATAGACGTCGCCGTTATCCTTCCGGTCGATGTTCCTCATCAAATTCGCCGCCTGCACTTTCTGGCGGGCCTCCTTTCGGCTGACGCCCGCCTCGAATGTCGCAATGGACATGAACCGCAGGAAGATGAATTCGCCCGATTCCGCGTCCAATACAACCGCCGAATCGCCGCATTTCCACCAATCGACGCGCACGTTCTTCCCGCTCAACGACAATTGCCCTTTTTCAGACTTGCCGAGAATGTCATTAATCGCCTTACGCAGTTCTTTCGCCTCTTTCACCAAGGCGTTCTTAACAGCGGCGGCTTTCGTCCCTTTCGCGATATCGCCTTTGTTTCCAAGTGTCAAGGCGACTTGCAGAAGCTTACCGTCCCGTTCGCTGGCGCGAATCTGGCCGACTTTTGAACCGAAGCACGGCAATTTGTTGACATAGGCGGAATAACGGACGATGCCTTCGGCACCGTCGCTCGCCATATGGCAGTTCAATCGTGTCGCAAGCGACTGCGCGCTTTCGCTCCAAATGTCGCCGTCTCCGAACACACGAAGCCCCATGGCCGTATCGAATTGCTTTGGCGTGACCTGTGCACACAGCATCATGGCAAAAAACAAAGGCAGGATTGCGTATTTCATTGGTTGTCCGATAGAATAGTTTGTCCAACTCTCCGAACAATACAATAATAGCAAACCTGCCTTTTGCAAGGTAACGACGGCGTCCCGCCGTCGGGCACGGGCTTTTGCCCGCGCCACATCCTTACTTGCATGTATATGTAAACTGCGCCTTCGTGCGGTCGTAGTCCACGACCACCGTCTTGTCTTCGCACAACTCGCCGGAAATGACGAGTTTGGAGACAGGATTTTCCAGACGACGCGTCACGGCACGCTTCAGAGGACGCGCGCCATAGACAGGATCGTAGCCCTCTTCCGCCAGTTGTTTCTTCGCGTCATCCGTGACTTCCAAGCCCATCCGCTGAGCCGAAAGACGTTTCGCGAATTCGGCCAGTTGCAGATCGACAATCGACAGAATGTGTTCCTTGCCAAGGCGTTGGAACACGACGATGTCATCCAGACGGTTCAGGAACTCAGGCCTGAACGAAGCACGCAACTGCGCCATCACACGTTCACGCATCGCACCGAAATCCTTGCCGTCGTATTCGACAATGTCCTTGCTGCCGATGTTGGACGTCATGATGATGATCGTATTCTTGAAATCGACCACACGGCCTTGCGAATCCGTCAGACGGCCGTCGTCGAGAACTTGCAACAGGATGTTGAAAACATCCGGATGCGCCTTTTCGATTTCGTCGAACAGCAGCACGCAGTACGGACGGCGGCGGACGGCTTCCGTCAGTTGGCCGCCTTCATCATAACCGACATATCCAGGAGGCGCGCCGATCAGACGAGCCACGGAGTACTTCTCCATGTATTCGGACATATCGATACGAACCATCGCGCGTTCGTCATCGAACAAGTTGGCCGCCAACGTCTTGGCAAGTTCCGTCTTACCAACGCCAGTCGGGCCTAGGAAAATGAAACTACCGATAGGACGGCGCGGGTCCTTCAATCCCGCACGAGCCCGCAGGATCGCTTCGGAAACGGCTTCGACCGCTTCATTCTGGCCGACAACACGCTCATGCAGTTTGTCGTCCAGATGGAGCAGTTTTTCACGTTCGCCCTGAAGCAGTTTGCTGACGGGGATGTGCGTCCAGCGGCTGATGATTTCCGCCACGTCCTCCTCATCGACCTCTTCCTTCAGAAGTCGTTCGCCTTCAACCTGTTGAACTTTCGCTTCAGCCTCTTTGATCTTCATCTCAAGGCCGGGAATGACACCGTTGGCCAGTTCGGCCGCCTTGCCCATATCATAGGCACGACGCGCCTTCTCCAAATTGACTTTCGCCAATTCAAGGGCTTCCTTGTAGTCGCTGACCTTCTTGATGGCGTCCTTTTCAGCCTGCCAACGGGCCTGCAGGGCGTCCGTCTTCGCTTTGACTTCAACCAGTTCTTTTTCAAGCTTTTCCGCACGCTCTTTGGACGCATCGTCCTTCTCCTTGCGGAGACCGGCCAGTTCGATTTCAATCTGCATCTGGCGGCGGATCGCTTCGTCCAGTTCGACAGGACGGCTGTCGATTTCCGTACGCAGTTTTGCGGCGGCTTCATCGATTAGGTCGATTGCCTTGTCGGGCAGGAAACGATCCGTGATGTAACGGTCGGAAAGCGTTGCGGCAGCGACCAATGCGGCATCACGGATGCTGACGCCGTGATGGATTTCATACCGTTCACGCAAACCACGCAGGATGGAAATCGTGTCTTCAACGCTCGGCGGCGCAACGAGAACCGTCTGGAAACGACGTTCCAATGCCGCGTCCTTTTCAATGTATTTACGGTATTCGTTCAGCGTTGTCGCACCGATGCAATGCAGTTCACCACGGGCCAGCATAGGCTTCAGCAAATTGCCCGCATCCATGGAGCCTTCCGTCGCGCCCGCACCGACGACCGTGTGCAGTTCATCAATGAACAGGATGATTTCGCCGTCGGAGCTCGTGACTTCCTTCAAAACTGCTTTCAGACGCTCTTCGAATTCACCACGATATTTCGCGCCGGCGACCAAGGCACCCATGTCCAACGAAATCAGACGGCGGTTCTTAAGTCCTTCCGGCACATCACCTTGCGTGATACGCAAGGCAAGTCCTTCGACAATTGCAGTCTTACCGACACCAGGCTCGCCGATCAACACAGGATTGTTTTTCGTACGGCGACTCAGAATCTGCACGACACGGCGAATCTCTTCATCACGGCCGATGACAGGATCCAGTTTGCCGTGATGGGCAAGTTCAGTCAAATCTTTACCATATTTTGACAGCGCTTCGAACGTCGCTTCCGGCGTCGGCGTCGTCACACGCTGATTGCCACGGATGTCTTTCAAAACAGGCAGCAAGCTGTCTTTCGTCACGTTGTGGCGTTCCAGCAGACGTTTCACGGCATGGCCTTTGACCGTCATGCCGATAAGTAGATGGTCTACGCTGATGTAATCATCCTTCAGCTGTTTGGCGAATTCCTCCGCCTCCTGCAGGATCTGCGTGCCTTCCTGTCCAAGATAGACCTGCCCCGCGTCGCCGGTCACTTGATTGATGCGGTTCAACTCTTCGTCGATTTCTTGGTTCAATGCCTTCAAATCGATGTTCATGCGGGACAGCATGGAGCAGACCGGACCTTCCGTCTGTTTCAGCAACGCCGCAAGTAGATGCAGGCCAGTCAGTTCCTGATGGTTCATCTTCGCCGCCATCTGCTGGGCTTCGCCCAACGCTTCGCGGCTCTTTTCTGTGAATTTGTCATAGTTCATATTTTAATCCTCCTTTCTTCTGTCGAATGTTTTAACAGATTACTTATGGTTAAGCAGTTTTCATGCCAAGTGATAACAGTGGAGCGATCCAGACAATATTCCATGCCACCTGTGCCATTTTGTCACACGTCATGCAGTTTTGTCACACTTTCTTTGCCTGAAGACGTGAATTATCGTCGTCGTGGTTATCAAAATCATGTTTATGTATTATATTATGGAGATTTGTCATTCCTTCCAAAAGGATGAGCCACTCGAGAACTTCCAGCAGCCATTATACCGTGCAAATGCGGTATAAACAAAGGAGATTCACATCATGACGAAAATCACCTTCATGGGCGCAGGCAGCACCATCTTCGCCAAAAACATCATCGGCGATGCCATGCTTACGGACTGCCTGAGGGACAGCAACATCGCCCTCTATGACATTGATGCCGAGCGTCTCCATGAGTCCAAACTCATGCTAGAAAACCTCAACAAGAACATCAATGACGAACGCGCCGTCATCACCACCCACCTGGGCATCAAGCAGCGGAAGGCCGCTTTGAAGGACGCGGACTTCGTGATCAACGCCATCCAGGTCGGCGGCTATGAGCCCTCCACCGTCGCGGACTTCGAAATTCCCAAGAAATACGGCCTCCGCCAGACCATCGGCGACACGATCGGCATCGGCGGCATCTTCCGCGCCTTGCGCACGATTCCCGTGCTCGAAGGTTTTGCGAACGACATGAAGGCCGTCTGCCCGCGCGCATGGTTCCTCAACTACACGAATCCGATGTCCATTCTCACGGGCTTCCTGATCCGCAAATGCGGCATCAAGGCCGTCGGCCTCTGCCATTCCGTGCAGGTTTGCGCGGAGCATCTTCTCCGCGAGCTCGGCCTTTGGGAAAAATACAATCCCGTCACGTGGAAGATCGCCGGTATCAACCACATGGCATGGCTTCTCGAAATCGCGAAAGACGGCCGGAGCATCTATCCGGAAGTCCGCAAGGCCGCTGAAAAACTCAATCGCGCCGCCCGCAAGAAGGAAGCTGAAAAGCACAACGATATGGTTCGCTTCGAAATCATGAAGCATTTCGGCTACTACAACACGGAATCCTCCGAGCATACCGCCGAATACCATCCGTATTTCATCAAGAAACTCTATCCCGAACTCATCGAAGAGTTCAACATCCCGCTGGACGAATATCTCCGCCGTTGCCAGAACCAGATCGCAGGATGGCATCGTCAGCGTGATGAAATCGTTCACAACAAGCAACTTACTCACACACGCACGCTTGAATACGGCTCCTACATCATGGAAGCCATGATCACAGACAAACCGATTGAAATCGGCGGCAACGTCCTCAACAACGGACTCATCTCCAACCTTCCGCCGGAAGCCTGCGTAGAAGTCCCCTGCCTCGTCAACCGCAACGGCGTGCAGGGCTGCGCCGTCGGCGAACTGCCACCGCAATGCGCCGCCCTCAACATGACGCATATCAACGTCCATAATCTCGTCATCGAAGCGGCCATGGCGAAGTCCCGCTCGCTCGTCTATCAGGCGGCCATGCTCGACCCGCACACACGTTCCGAACTGACGCTTGACGAAATCAAATCCATGTGCGACGATCTTTTCGAAGCACACGTCCGCGACGGCGTCATGCTTGAGTATAAGTAAATGAAGCTATCCCGTCTGGAGGACGGCACTCATCTACACCATAACCAATTAGCCCGAAAGCCGCTGATCGCTTCTTGCCTTCAGCGGCTTTTGCGCTATTATATTTTCCGTTGACATTTCACCGTTTTATTTCCATTTGATTATCCGTGAAATCCACTGAATCCATCGCTACAAGCCGTTTTCTCGTCGGTATCGACCTCGGCACCACCAATTGTTCCGTCTGCTACATCGACATGGCGGAGCCCGAACGTCTTCTGCATGATTTTCCAATTGTCCAGACCGTCGCCGTCGGTGAAACGGCCGCGGAGACGTTGTTGCCATCGTTCTGTTATTTGCCTGGTACGAACGATTTACCGGAAAACGCATTATCGCTTCCGTGGGACAAATCGCCTAAAATAGCCGTCGGACATTTCGCCCGTGAACAAGGCGCGCGGATTCCCGAACGGCTAGTCGGTTCCGCAAAATCATGGCTTGCCCACGCAGGCGTGGACCGCACGAAACCGATTCTCCCGTGGGGCGGCGAATTGGGCAATCAGATGCTTTCCCCCATCGATGCCTCCGCGCACTATCTAGAACATCTCAAAAATGCTTGGAACAAACAGTTTGCAAAAACAAAAGACGATGACGGAACGCCATGTCTTCTTGAAAATCAACAAGTCATTCTTACCGTTCCCGCATCGTTCGACGAAACAGCCCGCGAACTGACGGTCCAAGCCGCACGACAGGCTGGCCTTACCAAACTGACGTTGATCGAAGAGCCGCTGGCCGCATTCTATGCATGGCTGGCCGCCAACCAAAGAGATTGGAAACAAAAGGTTTCCGTCGGTGACGTCGTGCTCGTCGTAGATGTCGGCGGCGGCACGACCGACTTGACGATTGTAGAAATCGAAGAGAATTTCACACTCCGTCGCAAGGCTGTCGGCGAACATCTGCTATTGGGCGGCGACAACATGGACATGACGCTTGCCCACATCGCGGAATCCGCCTGGAAGACGAAGCTTCCGCAACGGCAGTGGTCACGCCTCTGCCAGGAATGCCGCCGTGCAAAGGAAAAACTGCTTTCAGCAGACGCTCCGGAAACGATGCAAGTTGCCGTTTCAGGTGAAGGAAGCTCCATTTTTGCGTCACTGAAAACCTTTGATTTCAAACGAGATGATATACAATCCGCTATTCTCGACGGTTTCCTTCCATTAATCGATGTCGATTCGCAACCGCCTGAACGCCGCCGCGGCATCCAGGCCATGGGGCTCCCCTACGCGGCGGATGCGGCCATCACGAAACACATTCTCTCGTTTCTGAAATTCGCTGGAAAAACGCTCCGTCAGCCTGTTCCCATCGCATTGCCGAACAAGATCCTTTTCAATGGCGGCGCGCTCATCCCGTCCATACTGCGACAGCGGATCCGTGAAGCCGTCGAGCGATGGAACGGCGGAACGCTTCCTGATGAATTGGAATCGGCTGATTTTTCGTTGGCGGTTTCACAAGGTGCTGCGTTTTATGGTCTTGCAAGACGCGGCGAAGCAGTCCGAGTGAAAGGCGGTATTGCGAATGCATATTTTCTTGAAATCGCCGTGCAGGACGGCAAACGCCTTCTTTGTGTTATGCCGCGCGATACAGACGAAGGTGTCATCCGCCAGCTTCCGGATACGTTCCTTTTACAGGCCAACACGCCTGTTTCATTCCCCCTGCACGCCTCAGCCACACGACTTGACGACAAGCTTGGCGATATCGTCGAACCAAGCGATGACATCACGCCGTTGCCGCCTTTGCAGACGATTCTGCGTTTTGGACGCAAGACGGATCGTGCAGAACTGAAGGTTAAATTGTCCGCACAGCTTAACGAAATTGGAACGTTGGACGTCTGGTGTGAGACAGTGGACGGCAATCATCGTTTCCCACTGTCGTTCGTCCTCCGTGGCTTGGTGCAGAATGAATCGAACGGCCCATTGCGCGAAGACATTGTCGATGAAACACATGCGGAAAAAGCGCTATCTTTTGTCGAAGAGGCATTTGCACAAGACGGACAGTCGCTGAATGCGTCATTCATGACGAAATTGGAAGAGATTATAGACGCGCCGCGCGGTGAATGGGGCGCTCCCATCCTTCGTCGCATGGCGGATTTGCTTCTCGCACATCCAGAATGGCGTGCTGCCACGCCCGCCCATGAGGCCCGTTGGCTCAATCTCACAGGCTTTGCCCTCCGTCCAGGCACGGGACGGATTGGCGACGAACTGCGCATTCGCAACGCATGGAAACTGTGGAAGCCTGGTCCGTTGGCGGCAAAAAACGCCTCCGTCCAGCAGAATTGGTTCATCTTCTGGCGTCGTCTTGCGGGCGGTCTTTCCGCCGGACAGCAGGAACAGCTCGCAGGCTCTCTCGCCCGTGAACTCATTCCCAAAGACGGCAAATCACCATTGAAGAAAGGAGACCAAACAGCGTTAGAGCAATGGCGTTGCATCGCCTCCATGGAACGCATGTCGCCAGTCTTCAAACTGAAATGTCTGCAAGCCTTCATGATCGCCGTCGCGAAGCTGGAAGACGCCGCCTTCTGGCCAGTTGCGCGATTCATGGAACGCATCCCCCTGCATGGCACGGAAGACGCCATGATTCCCGCCTCCAAGCTTGAGCCACAGACCAAACTGCTGCTCGAATATCTCAGAACGGCAAAACAGCCGCGTCTCGCCCTGCTCGCTTTGGCCGCCGCCATCACGCGCACAAGCGTCCGCACGCTGGATATTTCCGACAGTTTCCGCAAAAAATCGCTGGAAGTCCTTCAGCAGCACCATGCTCCGGAAGACTGGCTGCAAGCGCTCCAGACGGACAAAGTCGCCAATTCGCTCATGACGGATCTGCGCGGCGACTCCCTCCCGCTCGGCCTTTCATTCACATAAATCAACGGATACACGACCATGTCTGTAAACTACTGTCCCATCATGAGCACGCTCGGCTACGTGCTCTCGCCAGACCGCCAAAACGTCTTGATGACGCATCGCATCTCCCGCAAGTCCGACGAACAGTTCGGCAAATACAACGGGCTTGGCGGACACATGCTCTCCAATGAAGACATCGCCACCTGCATGATCCGCGAAATCAAGGAGGAAGCGAATATCGACGTCACACAAATGACGCTTCGCGGCACCGTCAATTGGACGTCTTTCGGCCCTCATGCGGAAAATTGGATCGCCTTCATCTTCCTTATCACCGCCTTCAACGGCACGCCGACGCCGAAGAGCGAAGAAGGCCCGCTTTCTTGGATTCCCGTTAAGGATGTCATGTCGCTAAATCTCTACGAAGGAGATCGATATTTCATGCCGCTTGTCTTCGATGACGACCCGCGGCCATTCCACGCCTATCTTCCCTACGACAACGAAAAGCCCATCGGCTGGAGCTTCGTCAGGCTCTAACCCTTGTCGCTTACGTCGCTTATGTCGTTTATGTCCCCTTTATCATAAGAAGCAGGAGGTTTCATCATGCATACCCTAAAAAGCAAGACCATCACCGCCGTTTTTGACAATCAGGCTCGTCTCGTTTCATTCACGAATACGGCTTGCACAAAAGAAAACATCATTACTGCGCCGCCGAAATCCGCCTTCCGCATGACCTGTCAACAAGGCGATTGCAAAGAAGTCGTCGCCGAACTTGACACGCAGTCATGCAAAGCCACTTCAACGAAAACATCCGTCAAATTCACGTTTGATTCCATCAAGATGTTCGACGGCCGCCATCATGACCTCCTGCCGATCAAACTGACACTTTCCGCCACGTTGAAAAACGACAAAATCGTCTTCAACGCGGACATCGACAACCAATCGGACGCACAGATTCTCGATTTCACCTATCCGCTTGTCGGACCGATTGTTACGCTTGGCAACAACGCCCCTGCATTGCTTCTTCCCGCACAGTCTGGACAACGTATCCAGAACGTCGGCACATGGCTTGGCCGCATGTCGCGCCATCGTGAAAACGCCTTCAACGCGCATTCCGTCGTCTATCCGGGCGGCGGGGCCTCCATGCAATGGCAGGCCTTGACGGATGACCAAAATACATTGTTCCTCACAGGCCATGATCCGGATTTCTTCCCGATGGAACTCCGCCAACAGGGCGAAGTAGGTAAGAATACCGTCGTTCTTGAAGTTACACGAATGCTCTGCCTCGCGGCTGGAAAAACGATGGCAGTCGCGGAGACCGTGCTTGATTTCTATCGCGGCGACTGGCATAAAGGCGCGAAGGACTATGCCGCATGGATGCAGCAGTTCCGCCCGCCGCACGAACGGCCAGAATGGATCAAAAACATGACAGGATATTTTCTCGTCATCAATAAACAGCAGTTCGGCTATGAAATGTGGCCATATGATTCTCTTCCAAAGCTTTACGAACTCGCCCAAGCGCATGGGTGCGACACGGTCGGCCTCTTCGGATGGTATCATTCCGGCCATGACAACCAATATCCGGACTTGGAAGTCAGTCCGACGCTCGGCGGAGCGGATGTGCTTCGTGAAAACATCAAAAAAGTCCAGAAGGCGGGCGGCCATGTAACGCTTTACTACCAAGGCCATCTTATCGACGAAACATCCAAATACTATCGCAACGGTGAAGGCAAGTCCGTCTGCATGAAGAACATATGGGGCAGCCCATATGTCGAATTCTACAACAAATCGCACAAGAGCTCCTTCCTGATGCATTTTTCTCGCAAGATGTTCGCGCTGGCCTGTCCGTCCGCCGCACCATGGCGTGATTTGATGCTCCGCCGCGAAGACTGGCTCGCCACGTTTGGGCCGGATGGTTGCCTCTATGACCAGCTTGGCGGACAGCCTCCCTGCCCGTGCTTCGACAAGACACATGACCATGCGAAGGACAATCCCGCTCTCGCCCACACGAACGGGCGCCGCCGCATGCTCAATTCCTTGCAGACTCATTCCAAGCAGATAGGAAAGAATTTCGCCTTCCTCTCCGAACACATTAACGACCTCTATTCATGCTATTTAGACGCCGTCCACGGCATCATGTCCTATCCTGGCCAGCAAGGCGCTTTGGCGGCCGCGGTAACGGATGCCGACACCGTCCGCGTTCTCAACTATCCCGCCCTCTTCCGATATTGCTTCCCCGAAACGATCATTACCATCCGCAATCCCGCGCCGCATATCGGTGATCGGATGGCGAATTACGCCCTCACCTACGGTTTCCGCCCCGAAATGGAACTCCGCTATCAGGCCGATTGCGACGATGTTCTCAACGACACATACAAGAACAGCCGTCTTTACGCATTGAAAGTCAATGAATTGCGCAAAAAGTACGCCGAACAGCTCCTGCGCGGCGAATTCAAAGACACGGATGAATTGGAAATCATTCCGGCCGGACTCACCGCCACATCGTTCGTCAACGGCGACACGATGGCGGCCGTCCTTTGGAACGATACAAATGATGCCATCGAACTCAAAAACTTTGCAGCGAATTCATCTTGGAAGCTGAAAGAATCCTCCACCATCGCCAAAACGACCATGAAACTGCCCGCCAAAATCGAAGCAGGACAGATTATGGTGGCGTTGTTCAAGAAATAATCTATCTTGCATCTAGTTAAGATTGATTCACGTATTTAAATCCTCAGGGCTTAAGCCTTGGGGATTTTTTCATTCTTCTTTTTAGCAAAAGTTTTTTCACATTAATACTTGATTTTGATTTTTCATGTATATTTTAATAATAGTATAAAGAGTGTTTGGCATTCCAATCGATAAGCTACCGATTATGAACAAATATATCGTGACATTCATCTGCCTGGTCGCCCTGCTCCATGCGGAGATGCCCATTGCCATATCCAATCTGGATTTCGAACAACAACTCGCCAAATGGGAAAATCGCAACAATATGGCGACAGTCGTCAAAGAAGCCGCACGCACGGGCGAATTCGGCCTTCGTGTCCATGACGATTCAGACAGGCACGGTTCCGACATCTTTTCATCTCCTTTTCCCGTCACGCCAGGTGTTGGCTACAGACTTGATTTCTGGGCCCGAAAATTGGACGCAAATTCCGCAGGAACAAGCGTTTATATTCGTCTTTACGGCAAAGACGGCAAGATGCTTCCAAAGGAAAAGACCAGAGGTGAAATCGTCATCATGATGGAAGATTCCCTCCAATGGACGAAAAATTCCCTCTATTTCATTCCCGTCCATGACGCCGCCACCGCCCGCGTATGGATCCATTCCTCTGGAGCCAATATCACCGACGACGCCATCGACGATCTGCAAGTCTTTCAACTGACGTCAGAAGAGACAAAAAAGATTCCGCGCCTCTCCCGCACAGGCTTCCCGCCGCCCGCTCCCGCCCGTATTCATGAAATCTACGAAATGCTGTCGGACAAGCCGCAAGGCCTCGGCTATCCTGTCTCACGCCGTGACAAATGGGACCATCTGCCCAATCCGAACGGCGCAGATAAAATCATCAAACGCGCGGAAGAATACATGCCAGTCGAGCCGCCCGAACTGAAGGACGAAGAGTACCTATTATTCAACAAGACAGGCGACCGCAAGACCTACGAACGCCCCTACTTCCAACGGAAGTCGCGGCTGTTCACGTTCGCCGTCGCGGAAGCCCTCGAAAACAAAGGCCGCTTCCTGCCCGCTCTCGAACGCGAAATCAATGCCATTCTGAATGAAAAGAGCTGGGTTCTGCCCGCCCATGATTCTCGTTTGACCAATTTCAATCAGACGCGATTCTACGCGGATTTGTTCGCCTCCGAACGCGCGTCCGACCTATCGACCGTTGATTGGTGGTTCCAAGACAAGCTCAAACCGGAAATGCGTGCCGCCATCCGCCGCGAAATCTTCCGCCGCACAGTCGATCCGTACATTAATTCCATCCGCACGGGCGACACACAGGGCCATGGCTGGATGTACGGCAACGGCAACTGGACGGCCGTCTGCACAGGCAACATGGTCAACTGCATTCTCACGATCGTCGAAGACCGCATGACGCGTGCGGAAGTGCTTGCGGCGACGGAATTTTCGGACAAAACTTTCCTCTCCGGCTTCACGCCTGACGGCTATTGCAACGAAGGCCTCGGCTACTGGGGCTACGGCTTCGGGCATTATCTAGCCATGGGTGAACACATCCTGCAAGTCACGAACGGCAAGATGAACATCTTCGAAGGCTATGACAATATCGCAAACGTCGCCGCCTTCGCGAAGAATATTCAGATACAAGACGGCATCGCCCCCGCATTCGCGGACTGCGGCGTTGGGGCACGGCCTGTCCCCGCGCATCTCGTCATCATCCAACGTCATTGGCCGCAATCACTTAGCAAGCAGGTCAAGCCTGACAACGTTCTGGACTGCGGTTTTCCGTTCATGCCGCTTGTCGCCTTCAGCGATGAATCGGAATATCTTAAGGCGCTTCCGGAAGACGCCCCCTATCCGATCCGCTCCGAATTTCCGGATTCGGGCATCTATATCTTCCGCCATACGGATGCCGACGGCAAAATTTTCGGCGCGGCCATCAAAGGCGGCCACAATGCCGAACATCATAACCACAATGATGTCGGTTCCTTCATGGTCGCATGGAACAATGACCGTCTCATCATCGATCCAGGTTCGGAAGTCTATTCACGCCAGACATTTGGAAAAGAACGCTACACATTCAGCCTACTGAATTCCTTCGGCCATTGCGTGCCAGTCGCCGCAGGAAAACTGCAACGGACAGGCAGAGCCGCGAAAGGAGTCATCCTCAAGACGGATTTCACGGCTGAACAGGACACCGTTGTCATAGACATGACATCCGCCTACGATGTACCCGAACTCAAATCGCTCATCCGCACGTTCGTCTTCAACCGTCCGAACAAAACCATCACGGTGACGGATGCCGTCGAATACACGGAGCCGAAAGACTTCAGCACAGCTCTTATCAGCCGTAGCAACGTGAAGGAATTCAAACCTGAACGCCATTTCATCTATGGCTCATTGGATGCCTGTCTGGATGTCAATATCACCGCGACAACCGCCTTCACCGCCAAAACGGAACGATTGATTCTCCAATTCGACAGGCTCGGCCCATACCGCCTCTCCGCCACGTTGGAGCAGCCTGTCGAAAAAGGTTCCATCACATGGACCATCAAGGCGACGGAACTGCCGATTGATCTTCTGAATCTCTACAAAGCTCCGGATATCACGCCATACAAGCCTGTTATGGAACAGGCCGTTCTTGTTCAGGCGGAAGATTTCAAAGAAGAGACGGCTCCTGCTAACGCGAAGAAAGTCGTCGCCGATCCAAAATTCGGCGCGGACGGCACCGCTTTGAAACTTTGGGACACAAACGGACATCGTCTTGCATGGACATTCTCCATCCCGCAAGACGGTGCGTATCTCCTTCAATTCAAGGCATGTTGCGGCATCGTCGATGGTGTCAGCCGCATTGTGAAAGTCGATGGAAAAGACTACGGCTCCTTCCTCTTCCCATACACAGGCGGATGGAGCAACAACGGCAAAAACGATTTCAAGGAACTCTATCCTGCCACCGATCAAAAGCCATTGTTTCTTGATCTGAAAAAAGGCAGCCATGTCATCGAATTCATCAACGATAAGGGCGGCGGCTTGAATCTGGACTGGTTCAAGCTCATCCCCGCCACAAAACCATAATTCATAATTCATAATTCAGCATTCCCAACTAACCACTAATCACTAACCACTAACCACTAATCACTAAAAATGCCTATCTGTAAAAAATGTGGTCTTATTCTCGCGGCAAGCGACAAAGTCTGCCGCGGTTGCGGCACGCCCGTCGAAACGACGACGCAATCGCCTCAACAGACGCAATTTCCGTCATCGTCCATGCCTGAGTCCGCTCCGTTGCCGAAGCCGAGCGGACTATCGTATTCATCACCGTTGTCTTCCACGCCTCCGCCGATTCCAACGGCTCAGCCTGTGTCGCAGTCTGCGCCACCTCCGCCGCCATCTTTCGCCACGCCTCCACCGATTCCGACGACACCGCTTTCAACGCCAGCGACTCCTCCTCCGCCGCCGATTCCGACGACGCCGCTTTCAACGCCAGCGATTCCTCCGCCGCCGCCATCTTTCACGACTCCGCCTCCCCTACCGTCAACTGCGACAGAAGCGTCAAAATTGACAGGAACCACAAAAGGGATATACCCGCCGCCTCCGCCTGTACCAGTGGTTGCGACGCCATCACAGCCCTCTGCACCTACGCCACCTGCGCCACCCGTTGCGGAGCCGCCGCAACCGACTGCGCCACAACAACCAGCGGAGAAAACAGAGGAACCGCAACCCATTCGGCCAAAGGCCTTCAAGCCCGGAAGCGGCTCAAAATTACCGCCTAATCTGGATATCGACAACCAGCCTGTCTCAGGCGTGCGCAAGCCGTATCAGCAACAGCAGCCGCCAATGGCGCAACCGATTAACATGGCGCAAGTTCCGCCCATGGCGAATCCGCCGATTAAAGAACAGCCTGTTTATCAGCCATTCACACCGCCGACGCAACAACAACCAAATACTAACGGCAACTTCAGCACTGGATTGGTCTGGGCGATTCTTGTTCTTATTCTCTGCTGTAATCCGATAGCCATCGCCTCCATCGTTCTTTCGGCGATTGCCGGTGGCGAATTCAAGCGCGGTGATTTTGAAAATGCCCAAAAGCATGCAAGTCTTTCCAAGAAGATTACAATAATTGCAGTCATTATTTCTATTATCTCTGGTGTCCTTTTCAGTATGATACCAACTGATAATATCTCTAATGACGATGACGTTTTACAACAAGAGGAAGTCGAGAACGATTCAGTCAAAGATAAAAAGTTGAGTGAAACCGTTGAAAAAATACAGGAAAACATCAAGCAAAACCAATCGAACAACGGCGTCAAGCTCGATATCCAACCGCAATCATCCGGTAAGTTGAGTAAAACCGTTGAAAAAATACAGGAAAACATCAAGCAAAACCAATCGAACAACGACGTCAATCTCGATATCCAACCGCAGTCATCCGATAATAAAGAAATATTAAGTAAAGAAATAATTGAAGAATTAGAGAAGAAAAAAGCGGAATTCAAGAAGAAGACGGAAGAATTAAATAAATCATTTGAACAGAACAAAATTGAATTCGAAAACACATGGGAAGAGCAAAGAAAGCAACGGCGGTCGAAACAGCAATCTCAAAATTGATTATTGACAAATGAAACTGTCACGTAAACAACTGATCCTCACCATACCTGCCGTGATTCTCATGAACGCGGCCTTGGCGGCTGTTTACGCCATGGAGCCGGGCAACTCCATCCAGCGGTTCATGCCGCGTTGTCCGTTCCATGAAGTCACAGGCATGCACTGTCCGGGCTGCGGAGGCACGCGAGCCGTCCACGCATTGCTCCATGGCCATCCGCTCAAAGCCATACGCTACAACGCCATCCTGTTTCCTATGGGTGTCTGCACTCTGCTCATTTGGAAGTATCCCAAGCTCCAATACAACAAGCCGTTCGCGATCACAGTCGCCACTGTTTTCATCCTGTTCTTCATCTGCCGGAACCTCCCTTTCTATCCATTTACTCTGTTGGCTCCGCCAGCCACCTACTGACATGAAAAAGAACAACACCCCTAAAAGAATCCGTGTCGGAATCGCCGCCATTGTGTTCATTCTCATTACGTTGGCGTTTATCGGACTGCTTCAGCCTGCAACTGTATTGCTGAAAATCCAGGCCGCGCCGTCGCTGATGAAAACCATCGCCGCGTTTTCCGTCGGCACACTGGTGACATTTATCGTCATCCTGCTTATCACATTGTTGTTCGGACGTTTCTACTGCTCTGTCATCTGCCCCTTGGGCATTTCGCAGGACATCGTCGCTTTCCTGTCCAGACGGAAAGGCAAACCATTGCCGAAACATCTCGCATTCCCGCGGGCGATCTGTCTGGGTGTTGTCATCGGCCTGCTGGCCATCGGCTGGACATTAGGTTTCAAGATGTTAGACCCGTATTCTAATTTTGGTCGTCCCTTCGCCGCATGGAATCAACCGAAAGCCGCCGTTGTTGAAAAATCAGATGAAGCCGCTGCTGAAAAAGATGACAACGATGAATCAGAAGAAGAGGAAAAAAGTGTCGCTGAAGCGAAAATTGATGTTCCCGAAAACAATTGCTCCAAAGGATGTCTTCTGTCGTCCTACGGCATTGGCGCCATCTTGCCTGTCATCGTCATCATCGGTGCCGCCCTTTGGCGTAAGCGTTTGTTCTGCAACGCGATCTGCCCTGTTGGAACGATGCTTGGCATCGTCTCCAGAATCGGTCTGTTCAAACTTTCCATCTCGGGAAAATGCGTTAAATGCGGCCGTTGCGTCAAAGCCTGCAACGCAGGGTGCATTGACCTAGAGAACCACCGTATCGACAACGCACGCTGCGTCCGTTGTCTGAACTGCCTTGGTGCCTGCGCTATGGGGGCCATCCATTTTGGGCGTCCTGTTGCCGTCCAACAACCTGCACCACAGGAAGATGCCAAGCCCATGGATGAACAGCACGAATCTCGGCCTTCCACGCCTTACATGGCGAAACGCGAACTGCTGCTTTCCATTCCAGTCGGTCTGATTGGACTTGGCGTCAGTGCAGCCGTCGGCAAGCATTATCTGAAGCAGTTGCTTGATGCGAAAACTTCAGCAGTTTCTGCGGAAGGAGATGATGAAGATGCCGCAGAAGCCAAGCCGCAGTTCATTCTCCCGCCTGGTGCAGGCGATGTGTCGCGTTTTGCGTCAAGATGCACGGCCTGTTTGCTTTGCGTCCATAACTGTCCGTCCAAGATCATCAAGCCGTCGCCAACAGGATATGGCTTCGTGACGCTGAATCTTGAAGACAGCCATTGCGGCTACGATTGTAACCGCTGTTCGCAAATCTGCCCGACGGGTGCCATTATACCTGTCCCGCTTGCGGAAAAACAGAAGCTCCGCATCGCGCAGGCCGCCATCAACTACAAGAACTGCAAGGTGTTCCGTGATGACGAGCCATGCGGCAAATGCGCGGAAGTCTGCCCGACGAAGGCCATTACCCTCCGAAAGACCGGAGCCCCGAAATTGACGAAAGATTTATGTATCGGTTGCGGCGCATGCCAAGCCATCTGTCCAAACAAAACCATCACCGTATCCCCAATCCCCAAACAAGAAGGAGTTGAAACAGAATGAACAGACGTGATTTCCTTAAAACCGCCATCGCCTCAGCCGCCGCCACGCAAGTGACATCGCTAGTCGCGCAGGAAGCTCCGAAGCTCAATAAAGTGTCGTCACTCTCCAACGGCCCGCAGGTGGCACGCCGCACGCTGCGCAATACGGATATCTCCGTCCCGCTGCTCGGTTACGGCATGATGCGTCTCCCCACCCAAGGAGACCAAATTGACTACGAAAAGGCCGAAGCCCTTGTCAAACGCGCACTTGAAGCTGGTATCAACTATTTCGACACCGCCTATTTCTACCATAAAGGCCAGTCCGAAAAGTTCTGCGGTGACATCCTTCCGAAGTTTCCGCGCGATTCCTATTATCTGACCAGCAAGATGCCCGTCGGCCTCTGCAAAACGGAAGCGGATGTGGAACGCATTTTCAATGAACAGCTTGAACGTTGCAAAGCGGATTACTTCGACTTCTATCTCTTCCACAACATGAACGCAAATGTTTGGAAAACGGCCACTAAGCTCCATGTGTGGGACTTTCTCCAGAAAAAGAAGGCCGAAGGCAAAGTCCGCAAGATCGGTTTCTCCTTCCATGACAAATTCGAAAACCTCAAGAAAATCGCCTCCGCCTACCCATGGGATTTCGCGCAGATCCAGTTGAACATTCTCGACTGGGAACTCTACCATTCCCGTGAACAGTATGAGATTCTCACGGAGCGCAACATCCCCGTCGTCATCATGGAGCCGCTTCGCGGTGGTGCACTTGCAACGCTTTCACAGGAAGCGAACGACATTCTCAAGAAGGCCAATCCGAATCTGACGACCGCCGCCTGGGCGTTCCGTTTCGTCGCCTCCCTGCCCAACGTCCTCACCATTCTCTCCGGCATGACGAAAATGGAGCATCTTGAAGAAAACATCAAGACGTTCTCCGAATTCAAGCCACTCACCGATGACGAACGCAAAGTTCTCGACGAAGCCGTCCAGGCCTACCGCAAGGCGGGCGCCATCCCCTGCACAGGCTGCCGCTACTGCATGCCCTGCCCCGCCGGCGTCGAAATCTCAACCATCTTCGGACTCTATAACCAATTCAAACTCAACCACAACAAGTGGCAGTTCAAGAATGGCTACAACGGCATTCCGGACGATGCCCGCGTGGATTCCTGCGTTGAATGCGAATCCTGCCTCAAGAAATGCCCGCAGCAGCTGCAAATCCCCACACTGCTGAAGAAAGTCGAAGAAGAAGTCAAGCAGAATTGAACTTTCTCTTCCAACCTCTCTAGATTTTCTAGAGTCTCTAGAGCTTCTAGTGAAGGATTTTTACGGTTTTATCATTATTTTTCACTTAGAACATCATCTGTCTTATGAACAAAAAAATTTCATTGCTTTCATTTCTTTCCGCATTGATGGTCGTTTCCGCCTTCACGCCGCCGTTGCCTGAAGGCGCCTATCCCGAATGGAGCTACGAGAAGGCGTGGAAGACGTCTTCCGCCTTGCGTGAAACCGTTTGCATCAATGGCTTATGGCAGTTCCGCTCAGCCTCGCAGTACCAAGATGAAGTTATTCTCGATACCGTTCATGAGCTGAAGATGACAGGCCCGGAATCCATGGACCGCTGGGTCATCAGCGACCCTGCCCATGGCACTATCCAAGCGTCATACGACCCGTCGCAGCATACGGCCGGCAATGGCGCCCTGAAAGTCGATCTCGACATTCCGCCGAACGAGAATCTTTATCACGTCCACACGATGCTTAAAAACATCCCGTCGCAGACCAAGCTGAACGTCCGTCTCGATGTCCTCAATCAAGTTAAAATCGGAACCATTCAGATTGAAATACAGGATTCACGCCATTGGCAGTACTTCTGCCATCTCAGCAAGGAGATTCCCTTCTCTGACAAATGGCAGACGCTTGACATTGAAATCAGCCTCCCCGCCGATACGAAAGAAATCAAGCTCATTGCCTGCCGCAACCGCGGCAAGCAGACCGGCGTCAAAGGAACGGTTTGGTTTGACAATCTGCGGATCGTCAAAGTCGACCGCCCGATCGTCAAGGATCCACCGCTTCCCGCAGATGACAAATGGGGCTTCGCCAAAGTGCCCGCCCTCAAGAATGAAGGCGTTTTCTACCATGACGACGATCCGGGCCGCGAAAATCCCGCCGGAAGGCATTTCGCATGGTATCGCCGTGACATCATGATTCCGAAATTCTGGGAAAATCGCCGTATCTTACTCGATTTTGAAAGATTGACGACAAACGCCATCGTGTTCTGCAACGACAAGAAGATCGGCGAACTTGGCTACCAGGGTGGTTCGTTGGACGTCACGGAATATGTCGTTCCTGGACAAGTTCTTCCAATCTGTGTGTTTGTGCAGTCGATTAACGCCGTGAACATCCTCCCTCGAGTTATCAAGCGTTCAACTCAGCAGCCCACTAGCATCAACGGTGATGTTTTCCTTCGCTCCCTCCCGAAGGAAAACACGTTCGACGATTGCACAATCATTACGGACACGGCAGAGAAGACCATCACCGTCAAGACCAACCTTACCAAAAGGACGAATGATGACCTCCTGTGGCGGTTTGACATCCATGACGGCGACAAAATCGTCAAATCCATCAACGGAAAAGTGTTGGGCGATCAAATCGTCGCGAAGGACAAATGGCAGGACGCCGTCCTGTGGGAACCCGCCAATCCGAAGCTCTACACGATGACGCTTTCCTGCTTCAAAGGCGTTGATCTCATGGATCAGACGATACCTATCCGTTTTGGTTTCCGCGATTTCAAAATCAATGGCAAATACTTCTACTTGAACGGGATAAAGTTCAATTTGAAGCCATGTGCCTACTGGCCCTTCAAAGGCAACTGGCATACGAAGGAAGCCATGCGCCATTGGATTAAAAAGGCCATGGCTGCAAGTTACAACTATGTCTATATCGAAGACTCGACATTTCCCGGCAAACCGGACGCAAATCCCTATATCCTAGAAGTTTGTGATGAAGAAGGAATGCTCGTCGGCCTTGGCCCGCTGCCCGTCACAGGCTTCTTCAGCGACATTGACGAACCGCGTGCATGGAATGATTGGACCAAACATGCCGAGCATGATGTCCGCCGCGTCATCAACCATCCGTCACTCGTCATGTGGCGTATGAACATGAACGGCAACTGCTATGCACAAGACCAAAATCCGCTTCTGCTCGACGGCAAGATGGATTTCAATCCCGATTCCCCTTCCGTCAAGAAGGAATACGCCATGCTCAAGTCGAACGCTTTCGTCCGCATGCTTGATCCGACCCGTCCCACCTATAACCACGCATGCGGTAAGATCGGTGAACTCTATACGTTAAATAACTATCTTGGCTGGCCGGAACAGCAGGATCTCCGCGAATGGCTGCGCGTCTGGGCTCAGAACGGCGACAAGCCGTTGTTCATGGTCGAACACGCCATCCCTTATCCAGGCGACTTCCAGATGCGCGATCCACGTCAATGGTGGGCCAATGAACCGGTTATGACTGAATACGGCGCCATCCAGCTCGGCGAAAAAGCCTACGATCTGGAAGAGGACGACTATGTCGATTATCTCTCCCGCCAGTGGCATCAGCAGAGAAAAGTCTGGTATTCATCCTACCCCTATTTCTGCTACAACTATCCGCCGATTCTCGACATCTGCTCATCACGCGTCTATGAAATCCTCATCCCAGCATGGCGTACATGGGGCATTTCCGGCGGTGTCAACGCGTGGGAGAACTGCTGGCGGCGTCTCATCAAGAAATCAGCCCCCGGATCTGTTGGACAACTTCCTCCGTCTGTTCCGCTTAATACGGACTGGGCGAATCTCCAGAGACCCGGCTATGATTGTTCACAGTGGGTCTATGATCAAGGCGGCGGCGGCGAAATCCGTACCCTCCACGATCTTGGGCGCCCCGAAGAAGCGGAATACTTCCAGCCGACGTTGCGCGGCAAAGTCATGCCGCAACTTCTCGCTCCGCTCTATGCCTACATCGGCGGTCCGGACGATCAGTGGTTTGCACAAGACCACACGTTCCGCACGGGTGAATCCGTCGAAAAATCTGTCATCCTGCTCAACGACAACCGCTATCCCATGACATTCAATGTCAAATGGGAATGTGTCATGGACGGTCAGAAAATTGCAAATGGACAGGAAGATGTCGTCGTCCAGCCCGGTGAATCCGGTGCCTCGCAAATCCGTTTCACCGCTCCGAAAGTCAATGGCCGTTCGGAGGCGAAGCTCGTCGCCACCGTAAAAGCCAAGCATGTCGCCAGTATAAAAGCAAAAGACAATTGGCTTGATGTGAAACCGTTCGCCATTCAGTTCTATCCGGCCCGTGTCAAACGGAACACAGCCTTCCCGTCATGGGGGTTGCTGGATGTTGCAGGCAAGACGACGGATGCCTTCTCACGCATGGGCATCAAGATACCAAAACTCGATCCAGACAAGCCATTGCCGCGTGATCTCCAAGTCCTCGCCATCGGCTGTGAATCGTTGGACAATGTTTGCAACGCTCCTGCATTGAAGGACTTGCCTAGACTAGTCGATCGCGGATTGACGGTCATCGTCTTTGAACAGAACGCCAAAGCTCTGTTTACATCCTTTGGTTTCCGCGCCTTTACGCCAGGCTCACGGCAGCTCTGGATCCGCCAGCCGAACCACGCCATTCTGAACGGTTTGGTCAACGAAGATCTCGCCGATTGGCGCGGCGCGACGTCGCTCGGCCCGCTTGCCGGACCGCCCAAAAGTCTTGATGCGGACCAACGTTGGAAACGCGTCTGGCGCTGCTCGCAACTCGGCGTCGTCGCTTCGACCATCGTTGAAAAGCCGCATCAGACCAGTGTCCATCCACTAGTTGATACAGGTTTTGATCTTCGCTACATGGCTCTCTGGGAGACATTTAGCGGTAACGGCCGTATGATTTTCTGCCAATTGGACATCACGGATCGTATCGCAAAAGACGCCGTCGCTGACAAGATTTTCACGAATCTCGCCGCCTACGCGATGTCGCCTTCCACATACAAGCAAGGCATCATGGCTGACATCAACGCCATTCCGCAGAAGCCCCAACAAACGGTTATGCTTCTGAAACGCGGCTGCAAACCGCAGATTGAAAAGGCTGGAGAAGCCCTGAAGGATTACCTCATCTTCGGCGGAACCATCGTCGCTTCAGGCCTTTCCACGGAAGACGCGCAGGCTTTGGTTGCCGCCACTGGCAACCGCTTCGCCGTCAAGCAGGAGACGCATTGGAAGAACCATCTGGATTCCACACGCCTTCCCGCCGTTTTCGCAGGTGTTTCGCCCGCCGAAATCCATTGGCGCCGCAAGCTGGAAGTCCCTGTCGTCAGCGAAATTACCTACGACGGCTGGAAGAGCGACACAGGCGTCATCGCAGATATTCCAATTGAAAAAGGCCGCATCGTCTGGCTCTCCGCCGCCGCGGAAGATTTCGATCCGGAATGGCGGAAGGACATGGTCTTTACACGCGTCAAGACGGAACGTCTGCTGACCATCGTTCTCGCCAATTGCGGCATTGAATCAGGCGTATCATGGACGGCTTACTTCGGCCCGGATCCCCAAATGGCCGACCCAGCTCTCCTCTACACGGATAAACGCGTCAACCGTGATGATCCCTATGCGGATATGCGGTGGTAGTTTTTCTATAACTTAAATTATCCAAAACTATTTTTTTCATGCTAAATGGCGTTACGAACTAATCCGTAACGCCATTTTTTTACAAGAATCGGATTTGTTATTTGAAAAGGTTATATTATACTAATATAAAAGACATATCAGATAGCAAAACTTACTGGAGGTAATAAATGACACAAACAAAACGCACAATACAAGGCATCAATCAACCGATCTTCATTTCACCTTTGTCCCGCAAGCCTCTTCGCACCCCCAAAGGCCATATATTGCATTTGAAACGCCACAAGACGTTACAAGAAACAAAGCCATTACGTGTTAAACAATCTCTTGTGGAACAAGCACTTAAATTGGCTGATGAATTGCCTCCGCTTCCTGATAATTGGAATTACAAAAATGCTCTGGCTGATGCAATCCTACAACGCCTTGGAGATGCATGAACATGTACGCGCCTCCTATCTCATCTGTTCTTCTTGATACCAATGTACTGCTTGACTTCTTTTTCAAACGAGGCGTTTTCTTTCACGAAGCGCTTCATCTTTGGCAAATGGCTGAAAGCAGCCCCATCTCCTTTGCCATATCCGCCATATCCGTAAACAATGTTTTCTATATCGTATCCAAACAGTCTGGCAAGGCAAAAGCGTATCAAGCCATTTCAATCCTTCTAAAACTTTTCACAATTGCTCCCATAGATGCAACCATTCTTGCCAGAGCAGCCATAGCTTCCTACAATGATTTTGAAGACGCCATACAAATACAATCCGCACACGCCATTGATGCCTGTTGCATTGTAACACGTGACCAGCAGCATTTCACAGGAAGCCCCATTCCTGTATTCTCCCCACGTGAGGCTCTCACTGTATTGACCGGGCAGATACAATCTCTTACATTATTCTTTCAGATTTCGGCTTTTGGGTTCTTCTGCGGAACCTGCGAAAGCATAATCGCGATAAACATCAACGCGCAGCCGCCAAGTTCGCGGACTGTAAGTTTCTGCCCAAGCAGCATCCAGCCGCCGATGGCGGCGAACGTCGATTCCAAGCTCATGATTAATGAAGCAATGGTCGGATTGAAATTCTTTTGGCCGACCATCTGCAGCGTATAGGCGACGCCCGACGACATGATGCCCGCATAGAGAATGGGAAGAAGTGCCGCCTTGATCTGCGAAAGTTGCGGCATTCCTTCCATGAAAAACATGCCGATCAGGCTGAGAATTCCCGCGATAAAGAATTGAATGCAGGCCAGACGGACGCAATCGCATTTAGGCGCAAAGTGGTCGATAAAAAGGATTTGGAACGTAAATAGGAACGCGCAGGCGATGACGAACAAGTCGCCTTTGGCGATGCTGAAGCTTTCGTTCATGCACAGCAGATAAAGCCCTGCAACGGCGATGACAATACTGATCCAGACGAAAAACGAACAGCGTTTCTTCAAGAAAATGCCGAAAATCGGCACGAGAATGATGTAGCAGGCCGTGATGAAACCAGCCTTGCCGACGGTTGTGTATTTGATTCCGATCTGCTGCATGGCGCTGGCTGTACCGAGCGCGACGCCGCAGCACAATCCGCCTATCAGCAAGTCTTTGCGGCGGTAACTCTTTTCTATCTCTTTCTCCTGCTGTGACTTGATGCGATCAAGAAACGGAATGATGGGAATGAGGACGAGTCCGCCGAGAATGGAACGAAGCATATTGAAGGCGAGCGGCCCGATGGAATCCATGGCGGCGCTCTGGGCGCAAAACGCAAAGCCCCAGATGATGGCCGTCAATAGAAGCATGACGATGTTTTTCGTGTGTTTCATTGTGTTATATTTGGTATGTTGACCGAGATGATGCTATAATATAGTTTATAAAATGACTTTTGGGAACAGACAGACAAATTAAGGCTTTGACGATGAAACTATTGAACACGATTCTCCTGGGGTTGGCGGCGACGATGGCTTTGCCAAGTGTTGCGGATGTGGCGGTGACGCCGATTTTTGCGGACAACATGCTACTGCAAAGAGACCACGACGTTCCAATCTATGGCACAGCGAGTCCGGACGAACTGGTCACGGTGGAATTCGCCGGTCAGAAGATCGACGCGACTGCGGATGCCAATGGCGATTGGACGGCGGTTCTGAAGCCAATGCCCGCTTCCTCCGAACCGCGCGAGATGGTCATCACCGGCCAGAACAAGTTAGTATTGAAGAACATACTAGTCGGCGACATCTGGCTGGCGTCTGGACAGTCCAACATGGAGTTGCGGCTTCCCGAAGCCGTGAACGCACGGGAGGAAATCGCCAAGGCGGATTATCCGACGATGCGCTTTTTCACCGTCGCACACGCGTTGTCGTCAACGCCACAGACGGAAGGCGTTGGCCAATGGCTGCTTTGCACACCGCACAACGCCCCCAAATTCTCAGCGGCTGCATATTTCTTTGCGCGGGAAATTATCGAACGCTACAAAGTTCCGATCGCCATCATCAGCTGCGGGGTCGGTTCCGCTGGTTGCGAATGCTATGTTCCGGAGGAAGTTTTGCGTGCGGATTCACGTCTGCCGCAACCGTTGAAGGATTTGAAACCGGAAGAATATCCGGACTGGGCGGCGTATGACAAAGTCCGCATGCAGGTCTATCACGACGGTATTTACAAAGATCCGGGCGTGAAGCCTGAATGCCTTGAATGGACCAAACCGGAATATGATGATTCCGATTGGCCGTCCATGACGGTACCGTCGTCCATTAAGCAGAAAGGCGTGAACATCGATGGCTCCGTATGGTTCCGTTCAACGGTCGATGTTCCTGCTGACTGGGATTTTACGCATCCATCGATGCTGGCGTTGAGTTTCGTGCAGCACAACAGTATCGCATACGTCAACGGAATTGAAGTCGGCCGCAAGCAGAATGACGGAAGGGAATGGGTTCCGCATAACTATCCGTTCTCCAGCAAGATGTTGCATGCGGGAAAGAACACGATCGCGGTACGCATCACGGTGGAAATCGGCCATGGCGGCTTCTTTCCGCCGTATCCGAGGCCGCTGACTCTCCAGCAGGGCAATAAGAGCATAAAACTCGCGACATCATGGAAATACAAAGTCGAAGCGGGTCGCGAACCAGGCAAATTGGCTCGCAATCTGCCTAGCGGCTACCGTCTGCCGTTCGCACTATTCAACGCCATGGTTCATCCATATGTGCGGACGCCGCTGAAAGGTTTCCTGTGGTATCAAGGCGAATCGAATGCGGGCAACGCTCCGCAGCATGATATCCTGTTCCCTGCGCTGATTACGTCGTGGCGGAAATACTGGAAGGACGATTCACTGCCGTTCTATTTCGTGCAGTTGCCGAACTACATGGCGCGCAACAACGATCCAAACGCGCATGGTGGCTGGGCGTTTTTCCGTGAATCACAGGCGAAAGCGTTGTCGCTGCCGCATACGGGTATGGCGATCACCATCGACATCGGCGAAGAGGCGAACGTCCATCCGCACAACAAGCAGGACGTCGGCCGCCGTCTGGCCCGCTGGGCAGGACATGACTGCTATGGTGACACATCGATAGAAGTCTGCGGCCCGCTGTTCAAATCAGCGACGGTGGAGGATGGCAAAATCCGTGTCCACTTTGATTATGTGTATGGCGGCTTGCAGTTCAAAGACGGAAAGGCCGCTGGCTTCGCAATCGCGGGAGCGGATAAGAAGTTCGTGTGGTGCGATGCTACGATCGACGGCGACAGCGTGGTCATATCATCGCCACAAGTTCCTCAGCCGCAATATATCCGCTATGCGTGGGGCATGAATCCCCCCGTCAGTTTGTACAATGCGGCGGGCTTGCCCGCCGCACCATTTAGAACGGATCAATGACAATGGAAGATTACCGGATTTACTGGAAGTACTGGATTTCACAAAAACATCCAGAATATCCAGAATATCCAGAACCTCCAGAATAATCCCCCAACACAAAGGAATAACCATGGGCTCACTTAAAGGCAAGAAAGCATTGGTTACAGGCGGTGGTCAGGGCCTCGGCGAAGCAATCGTCCGGGAATTGATCCGCCAAGGCTGTGATGTCGCCATCCATTACTTCAGCAGCAAAGACGGAGCTGAAGCATTAGTCAAACAGTCCCAGTCACTTGGGCAACGTGCTGCCACATTCCAGGCCGATCTCACAAAAGAAGATCAAGCCGTCAAAATGGTTCATGACGCCGCCGCTTTTCTTGGCGGTCTGGACGTTCTCATCAACAACACGGGCGATCTTGTCAAACGCGTCTGGCTACCGGACATCACCGATGAATTTTGGGACAAAGTCATGTCGGTCAATCTGAAGAGCATGATGTATGTCACGCGGACGGCCGTTCCGTATCTGGCGAAAAACACGGAAGGCAGCAGTATCGTCAATCTCGCGTCGCTGGCAGGCCGCAAAGGCGGCCATGCCGGTTCGTTGGTCTATGGCACCAGCAAGGGAGCCGTCATCACATGGACACGTGCCCTTTCCGGCGAACTCGCCGACCGCAAGATTCGCGTCAATTGCGTCGCACCAGGCCTGATGCTTGGCACGCGTTTTCATAACACCCACACGACGGCAGAATCCGCCGCACTCACCGTTTCGCAGATTCCGCTTGGCCGCGCGGGCAACGCGGAAGACGTCGCCCGTCCCGTCGCGTTTCTCGCCTCTGAATACGACGGCTTCATCACAGGAGCCACGTTGGACATCAATGGCGGCGTTTATTGCGCCTAACGGCGCAATGCTTATGGCTAAAGGCTTATGGCTTATGGTGTTAAGCAATAAATTCTCTAGCCTTCTAGCTGTCTGGCCTTATAGAAACAAAACACTTATGCACAAAACAATTCTAGCCATCCTGCTGCCGATCATCGCCTTCTCGCAAGCCGTTCCGTTCCAGAAGACTGACAACGCCTTGCTTTTCGGCGGCGACGCTTTACACGTCGCCTTCTCGCCGCAGGACGGCTCCATCCAGAAGCTTGAATACAATGGGCAGACCATCGCCGTCGCGCAGCCAACAACGCCATGGATGAACATCAAAGGCGAAGATGGCTCATGGCTACCGGAAAACTCCCAATGGACATTGCAAAATGCCGTCCAAACGGCGGACGACACGTTGCGGCTGGATGTCGTCTGCGGCAATTGGTCCGTCCATGTCTTCACGCAGATTCTTCTTGAGAAAAAGCAGCTAAGACGTTGGTTTGAAATCGCCTGGACAGGCGATAAGCCGTCCAAGATCCGCCATTTCCAGCAGCGGTGGTTCCGTATTCCCATGGCTGAAGGCATGTTCTATAACCTGCCAGCCAATCGCACGACCATCGAAGAGGTCTCCTTCCAAAATCTCACAGACCATGCCGTCCATCGTGCGGGAAATGGTTCACGAGTCTGCATCTTCCAACTTTCCGGAACCTGTTCACTCCTCTTCCTAACCAACGAACTGGCAACAGGTTTCGATCGTGGCAACACAACGCTGGAAAACCGTGACGACGCCGTTGACGCCTCCCTCTTCGCGGACATCCAAGGCCACATGCAACCAAATGTTTACCAACCACTTGGCGAATACTGGCTCTGGTTGCAGGACAACCATTCGGAAATCGCCTTGACGCGCATCCATGAATGGCATCGCGATCGCGGCCTCGTCCCTCCCGCCGATCGTCCCGACTGGGTCCGCCGCGCCACACTCTACTCCTTCCATCCAAAAGGCTCCATCGGCAGCCTATGGTCCGATTGGGGCGGCTTTGCCCCAAGCATCAAGCAACTCGACCGCATCGCCGAACTCGGCTGCAACGCCATCTGGCTGCTTCCGTTGGAAGACTTAAGTTGTTATTGGCCACGCGATTACTATAAGTTTCAGGATGGACTCGGCACGCCAGAGGAGTACAAACAGCTTGTCGATCGCGCCCACGAACTCGGCATGCATGTCCTGCAAGACATCGTCCCGCATGGCGGTTCAAACACCTATCCGCGTGCCCAACAGCATCCAGAATGGCTCCTCCAACAGGAAGATGGCTCCACACTACATTATTGGTGTTTCGACTTCAACTGGCCAAGTTGGATCGACTACATGAAAGACGTCGCGCGCCACTACGTCAAGACCTATGGCATAGACGGATATCGCATTGACGCCTGCGGCAGTAGCAAAACTCCCAATTGGAATCCAGATATCCCCTATTCCCGTGCCAGCCAGTCAATGACGCCAGGTGGCATCAACATGCAGAAGGCAATCCGTGACGGCTCGCGCGAATTCAATCCCGCCGCCGCGACGCTTGCCGAAACAGGTTCCAACGTCTTCGGCTCCATCAGCGACTGCCTCTACGATTTCACGTTCTGCTACGACATGATGCAGGGCCTCCGCAAAAGAAATCCAGAAACATTCGCTAAAGATCTGCGCCGCTGGCTCCATGAACAGCAATGCACGGATCTGCCCGGCCAAATCCGTCTCCGCCATATCGAAAGCCATGACTCCCTGCGCGCCGAATATTGGTACGGTCCCGACGGCATGCGTCGCGCCATGGCCATATCCGCTTGGATTCCAGGCATTCCCATGGTCTATCAGGACATGGAGGACGGGCATGGATATTTCTTTAAAAAGGTCTTCAAAATCCGCAACTCGCTCGTTGAAATGGGCGACGGCGATGCAGATTATCTAGCCGTCAACACGCCAGATGATGTGTTCGCCGTATTACGTACTGCCAACCAGCCAGTCAATCCGCCTGAACAATACGCATGGGACAAAGAAGGCGAAGGCCCGCGTGCGTCCATCGCCGTCGTCGGACTTTCCCCCTATTATCCGGACCCTCGTCAATTCATCTCCATCGACAGTTCCAAACTGCCCGAACCATTCCGTCAAGCGACGCAAGTCTATGATGTTCTCAATGGGAAAGTTGTCAATGTACATGCAAGACATACTACGCTTCTAGAAAAAGAGTACACTTTTCTCGAACTTCCCATGCCGGAATCTGGCATGGCCGTCTATCGTTTTGGCGGCGCACCGGAAAAATTGAAGCCCGAACCGCCATCCTTCATTGAAAACCATGGGAATCAGCGACTTGCCATAAAGGCGTTCGCCATTGGGAACGATGGTAAACGCACACCCTTGCCGGATTTCACACAATTCGATTCAAAATCCACAAATATCGGAAACGGATTGTTGCTACGGCTTGACATTCCGGAAGGGATGCCTTGTGACTGGGCTGCCTCCGCCGCCAACGGCGTCTGGTTCGATCGTTTCCGCACACGCCATCCGCTCTGCAACGGCGTCGTACGCTACATCTATTATATGAAACAAGGCGGCAATGTCCTTTGGAACTCCCTCTTCTGGCCGTTCGGTCTTTCCCCGCATGACGCCAACATCACGTTCGCGACGCAAGACGGTTCCATCACGCTTCACTTCAATCCACAATCCCTTCCCGCCGCCGTCTTCCTGTTGGATCGTGTTGGAGACGACCATGTTCCGCATGTCTTCATCGCGGAAAAACTGGATGAAGTGCCGGAATTCGGGACATGCCCGTTCACGCTCGAACTGCAACCTTCTTCCTTCAGCCACAAGGCGCAACTCGATACGTTTTGGAAATCCATGCCAGGCCAATATGTCTGCAAGAGCAAATCAGGATGGGAGAAAATCCGCATCGGACGCAACGGAAGCCTTCTTGAATGGAGCACGGGAGAACATCATTGGGGCGGAATGACATATCCCCTCATCTCGGAAGCACGCCTTTATACAGACGCGGGCTTCGGCGAAGACAGGCTCCCCTATTCCGCCAATGACGCCGCCGAACCGTTCACACGCATCACGCGTATGGAAGACGGCGCCATCCGTCTGCAATTCCTCGGCACGATGCGCGGCTTCAACCGTTTCAATATCATGGTCTCGCCTATTGACTATTATACGGAATACCACATCCATGAAGACTTGCTTTCCATCGGTTTTGTCTGTGGCATCCGCAACCGCCAGCCAGCCGCAGGCAGCCGCAGTTTCACCGCCTGGATGGCGACGACTTGCTTCCAAAATCCATACACCGCCACAATGTTCAACGATGACGGAATCCTTCAGAAAGGAGAATCGGACACAAAGCGCTCCATGCAGACGAAAGGCACTTACAATCCATTCGACATCAAGGAAATACGCTTTCATGGAAAGGAATGGAAAGGCAATGGCGTAGGCGAATTCTTTAACCGTGATTTCCGGCTGAGGGATATCAACTGGCAGTCACCCGTGCCGCCCGCAAACGTCTTCCTGCACAACAAGAATTTCTTCATCGCCTGGCATGACGGCCCGCCGCAGGAAAACGACGCATACGGGCAATGGTGCTTCTTCTCTACCCGTCTTACAACACATGAAAACGACGGTTCGGCTCCCGAAATATCGCCATTTGCAAAGCAAACTTCCGTTAAACTATCCGCTCTCCAGAATCCAGACTTTGAAGAAAATGTTGACAGACAATGGCTTAAGGAAATTGTCCAGTTCTTCCCGCATAACACCAGTTGGAATCTTCCCAAAGGCGCGGCATTGGATACGATGACCGCCCACAGCGGCAAAACTTCCCTCCGCATCGAAGGATACGATGGTGAATACCGCCTTGTCCGCCAAACCATTCCGCTTGCCGCTATGCCAGTCGGCTCCGTCTGGAAGGCATCCTGCTGGGTAAAATCGGACAACATCCAGCCAGGCACCATCGGTTGGATGAACGGTACGCTCCGACTGGAGCTTTTCAGGGAAGGCAAACCGGTCGAATATCGGTCGATTGCCTTCCCGCGGGAAGCGTTTGACTGGAAGCAATTCTCCGTTGAACTGACGGTTCCCGAAGGGCTTACAAATATTTCAATCGCCGCCGGCCTTAACGGCAACCGCGGCAAAATATGGATTGACGACTTCTCTCTCGAACGGATAGACACCCCACCCAACAACAAGGAGAAATGAACATGGCAGATGAAATCAAAACATTGAAAGTCGGCGTTGCGCAAAGCGACATCACGCCTCCCATCGGCACATGCCTGGCGGGCTACTTCAACAAACGCATCTCCACAGGAATCATCCATCCCCTTCGCGCCAAGGCGATTGTGGCTGGAACGGGAGACGAACGCGTCGCGCTCATCACCTGCGATCTAATCACGATGACGGCAGAAGTCTGCCAGCGTGTCCGCAAAATCGTCCATGACGCCACGGGCATTCTTGAATCTCACGTCATGATCTGCTCCACGCATACCCACACAGGTCCGGATCTCCGTCCCTCCAACGCCAACTGCCCGCGCAATGAAGAATACTATGAAGGCGTTCCCGCCCGCATCGCGCAGGCCGCCATTGATGCTGCCAACAGCCAGAAAGACGCCGTCATGTGCATTGGAACGGAACAGGAGGAAGGCCTCGCGTTCGTCCGCCGTTTCCGCATGGAGAACTGTTCCGAGCAGTTCGGCCCTGGCGGAGCGCTAAAGTGCGAAGGCCCAGCCAGTAACATCGATCCCATTTTCGGCGCCATCGTCTTCAAGGAAGAGCTCAACGCCAAGCCTTTCGCCGTCATCTGTAACTACACCGTCCATATCGACGTCACGGGCGGCACGCTCATCTCCGCCGACTTCCCAGCCGTCATTCAAGAGACGTTGCAGAAAGTCTATGGCGACGATTTGATCGTCCTCTACGTGCAGGGCGCCTGCGGTAACATCAACCACTGCCCGTATTTGCAGAACTGCCCTTATCCGGGCAAAGGCGTCTGGAAGTCCGAACAGATGGGCCGCGCGTTCGCAGGCAAGGCCATGGCGATCATCGAAAAGGCCTATCCCAGCAAATCCGTGGATATTGGAACCGTCAGCGAAATTCTGGACGTGCCGAAATATCCGAAGAACGACTACGTCGTCCAGATGCGTCTTGCGCAGGCTCGCGCAAAACAGAACACGACCGCTCCCGGCGGTGCGGAAGCCGCTCTGTTGGAACGCTATGACGCGTATTCCGACGAAGGAACCATCCAGCGTGAAGTCCAGGCCATGCGTTTCGGCGACGCCGTCTTCTGCGGCGCGCCCGGCGAACTGTTCGTCGAATGGGGCTTCGAAATCAAGAAATGGTCCAAAGCCAAATATACCTTCATCGCAGAGCTTTGCGACGACGCCGTCGGCTACATTCCGACGTTCGAGGCGTTCCTCCGCGGCGGCTATGAATCGACGCCGATCGTCTCCGTCCGCTCCACGCCCGCTCTCGGCCAGATGATCGCGGACGCCAACTTCCGCAACATCCGCAAGTTGTTCCCGGAAGCGTAACACATTCTTATCCTGTGGGTCGCGCGGAAGCGTGACCTATTATTTCAAACAGACGCCCATCCAACCATCAACAACCTTCGTGTCCTGCCGTTCTCCATGCAGACGGTAGGACACGTTTGTTTTCCGGGCCGCCGTCATGATGACGCAATGCTTCCAGACACAGGCCGTGACGGGGCCATCCGCTTCCAACAGTTCGAACGGAATCGTCTGACCGATGAACGCGACATCGCGGAAGAAACGCCCAAGTTCTTCATTGTCAGCAGACAGCAACTGTTCAATCGGTGAATCGAAGATGATGAACCGCCCACGGCCCATCTCCTTGACGAAGACGGAATCCCAACGGATTTCACCCTGCCGATCAAACAGGACGCTCTGCGCTTTCACCTGCGCGTCAGGCACTTCCATGACACGACATTCCGACTGCGTCATCCAGTCGTAATGCCAATCGGCAATCAAATAGGAATCATAGCGTTTTACGCCCCACCGCTGAAGTTCGAAGGCTTTTTCCGTCCGTTCGTCCAACGGCTTGAGCTGCGCTCCTGTAAACGCGGGCGGAATCCGCCCGCTGAAGATGACGTTGCCGCCGTTTTCGATGAACGCCTTCAGCCATGCCTCCCGTTGCGGCGTCAGCGTAATGTCACGCGAAATGAATATCACCTTTAATTCGTCCAAAGCGGACGGCGGCATCATGTCGGCGACGTAACGCCATTCCGTTTCGCCACTTGCGGCACCGAGCAACGCTTCCGGCAGTTCCATGACGGGAATGCCACGCGCCGCCAGCATGTCCGTAATCCGCCCAGACGCCTCATCCTTCGCTTTCGTTTTTGACTGCAACCGTTCGTCGTTTGGATAAAATACGCAGGCGAAACGTTCCGGTTCCGACTCGAAATAAAACGGATCAACCGGCCCATTTTCAAACATCTTCTTGATATAACCGATGTATTTGTCAGAACGGAAGAAACGGCCTGCGTACGACACAATGGGACTGCCGCCGATGGCCATCGTCCGCCATCCATTCGCGAGCGTCGCCGCTTCGAATTGCGCGTCCGACCGCCGCGGATGATGCGCATGCGCGTTCGTGTAGTTCCAAATCATCTTGCTTAGCAGATGGGCCAGACTCGCTCCCGCGATGCCGCCGCGATTGTTTTCAATCAAAAAGCAGTCAACTTCAGCCAACATCGCAAGTTCCGTCGTCGTTCCACAGAACGCCGCCGCCGTTCGATTCATCATGAGCGGCAGGCCTTTTTTCGCCGCCTTGGCATGGATTTTCCGTAACAGTTCCAGCAGATTCTTCCGTTTCCACAACTGGTATTCGTCCCAACGGTCTTTTTCATCGTTGCGTGGCAACGGCTTTCCTGTTTCGCGCAGATAACGCTCCTTGCAGGCGGGGCACTGACAAATCATGTCTTCCACGCACCAGCCTTGATACGGCCCGTCCAGATAGACGGCGACGATGTCGTACGACAGAATCTCATCGACGACCTGCAAGATTTTCTCTTCATAATCACCGAACGCGCAAAGAGATACAAGCCGTTCGCCACCGAAATGGCTGGCCTGTCCACGCGGCTCCAATTCATGGCCGTCATCGTCACGGCAGATCCATTGTGGATATGCGTCCCGTACCCAGCAGCCGGGCGCGCCATGCGCGACAGGAATGTACGCCACGACTTTGATGCCTGTGTCGATCATCTCCTGCAGCAAATCACGTCCATTCAAATCTGGATGCTGCGGATAGACATGGCTTGGATAAAATGCGTATTTGCCGATACTTCCGAAACGGACGGAATCCGCTCCGGCGGCGCGGCACAATTCCGCGCCGCGCTTCGCGTCAAACGCCAGTTCAGGCGCAAATGGCGGCCAATACGCATCATACAGAAACGTGCGCAGTTTTTTGAGGGAGGATATATCCATGGTATTTTTCATCCAGAACTTCCAGAATATCCAGAACTTCCAGAATATCCAGAATTATTTCATCACAATTTCGCCGTTCACCAAAACGAATTTTGCATGATACTGGATGTCATGCAGCGGATTGGCGTCGAAGACAACGATATCCGCGTCCTTTCCGGCCTCCAGCGAACCAATCCGCTTTTCAAGGCCGAGAACCCGCGCGGGATTGATTGTGATGGCTCGCCAAGCGGCCTCTTCGTCCATGCCCGCCTTCACCGCAAGTCCCGCACACAGAGGGAGATAGTTCAACGGCGTCACAGGAGCGTCCGTAATGATGCAAACGGTCAGACCAGCTTTGTTCAGAATACCAGGCGTAGCAAATGTCTTGTCTTTCAATTCGAATTTTGATTTGCCGCCGAACGACGGACCGCACAGCACGGGATAATGCTCTTTCGCCAGGCGATCGACAATCAGATGTCCTTCCGTCACATGGTCCAACGTCATTTTCACATCGAATTCACGGGCGACGCGAATCGCCGTCAGCATGTCATCTGCACGATGCGCATGGACTTTCAGCGGAATCTCTTTGCGAATCACAGGAACCATCGCCTCCAATTCTGGATCGTAGGGACGCTTCTTCGTCTTGTCCTTTTCTGATTCCGCGATTTCATCCACGTAGCGTTTCGCCTTCATCAGCAAGCCGCGCAGCAATGCCGCGACGGACATGCGCGTCACAGGCGAACGGCCCTTCTGACCATGCGCGCCTTTCGGATTTTCGCCGAACGCGCATTTCATCGCCACGGGATCTTTGATGACCATGTCATCAACATAATTGCCATACAGCTTAAACGCGGCGAATGTGCCACCGACCACGTTGGCCGAGCCTGGCCCGATGGCGGCCGTCGTGACGCCCGCCGCCAATGCGTCATCGAATTGTTCGTCACGCGGATTGATGCCGTCGATAGCGCGCATGTCCGGCGTCAACGGCTTGGAACTTTCATTGACGTCATTGCCCTCCCAACGGATGGCATATTCGTGCAAGCCGATATGCGTATGCGCGTCTATCAGGCCAGGCGTCACGATACATCCCGTCGCATCAATGACTTCCGTATTTTCAGGAACAGCCAAATCCGTTCCGACGGCCGCGATTTTGTTGCCGTCGATGAGAATCTGCCCGTTTTCGATGTCGCCATACGCCATCGTCTTGACCAAACCGCCGCGAATCAGTTTCATAGTTTTTTCCTTTTGTTTTTTGAAGGTAACGAGGGCGTCCCCGCCCTTGACAAGGCCGAGACGGCCTTGCTACTCCCACGCTGGAGGTAACAAGGGCGTCCCCGCCCTTGACAAGGCCGAGACGGCCTTACTACCCGTGTTGCTTTGTTTTATATATTTCCTTAATTTACCCGTCTTCAACTGGCTTTTCAAATCATATCCATTTTCTCCTTGATAAAATGAAATCCTATATTAAAATATTGTCATTGATTTTACTATAAGTAATAAACCATCTCCAGTTAATCCAGAAAATCCAGGAAGTCCAGTAACCATGAAAAAGAAACTCCTCTCTCTGCTGCTGTTCGCCGTCTGCGCGACCGTCTTCGCCCTTCCAGATCAAGAGGCGCCAATCTACCTCTTCTATCCGAACAGCCCGAAAGTGACCGCCCTCACAGAAGCGCCCAAGGCCAATCCCGTCGAAAAAGTGACCATCACGGCTCCGAAAGAAGGCGCCGTAATGCGGTTGCTCCATACGATTCAGAAAAAGTACGTCAACATGCCGCATGACGAACGTATCGCCTATTTTGCGGATGCGAAAAAGCGCGAAGAGATGAAATCGCAAGGCTATCATCCGAAAACCGTCACGTTGCAATGGAACAGCGTCGCCGACAATGTAAAATCCTATCAAGTCGTCATTTCCGAAAAGAAGGATTTTGCTCCCTCCATCGCCGTCGCCGTCACGGAGCCCAAACTCGAACTGAACAATCTGAAAATCGCCATGACCTATTATTGGAAGGTCACCGCCATCACGGATAACGGTTCGTTTGATTCCCCCGTCGCGACGTTCGCAACGGAAGAAAAAGCTCCGCGTTTGTTGAAAATCAACGGCGTGCCGAATGTCCGTGATCTCGGTGGCCGCGTCGGTTTGGACGGCCGCCGCGTCCGCCAAGGCATCGTCTATCGTACGGCTGGCCTCAACAACAACGCGCATCGCCTTTTCCTTAGCAAATTGGAGGCCATCGGTGAACATCCGGAAATCGCCGGAGACGAAGCACTTCTGAAAGATCGTATCGAAAAGGCGAAGGCGGAACTCGCCCACGTCCAGCCCGTCGAATACGTCCGCTATTCCATCTCGCCCGAATGGACGACGTTCTGCCCCGAAGGGAAGATTAAAACTGGTCAAGCCGCCGAATTCCTGAAACTTACGGATATTCCGGACACCTTCCTCGGCGCCAACAAAACCGTCCGCTCCGTCGATGCCAACGGCGAACTGTCCGTCGAAAATCCTTCTGACGGCAAGCTCGCCTTGTTCATGCAGGTCTTCGAATCGCCGCGCGACGGCTACATGCAGATCGGCTGCGCCGCAGACTGGAACTGGTGCATGGCCGTCAACAACGTGAAAGTCATCGACTACATGCGGCAGGGCAACGGCCATTCGAAGGCCCGCGTCCGCAACAACACGATCGACATCCCTGTCAAGCAGGGCAAAAACATCATCGCCGTTGTCGCCTTCAGCGATGCGAAGAAATGCGGCCTCGCCTGCGGCAAACCGCGCAAGGCCCTCTCCCGCGCGGAAATCCTCAAGCAGCAGATCGCCTTCGATTCCGACAATCTCAAAAACCTCTACAAATATGAAAAAGGCTTCAGGCCCGGCGAGAACCGCCTCGACGACGAAATGAAAGAATACATGACGAAAACCCTTGGCATCAAGAGTGATATCGATCTCCGTTCTTCCACCGAATGCTTCGGCATGAAAGGCTCCCCCATGGGCGACGCCGCCAAGTGGTTCCACATCTCCTCCTCCGCCTACGGCGGCATGGGTAGCTCCTCCGGCAAGGCGGCCTTCAAGGAGGTCTTCAAAGTCTTCCTGGATGAAAAGAACTATCCTATTGATTTCCACTGCATTGCGGGACAGGACCGAACGGGCGCCGTTGCCTTCATCATCAACGCCCTGCTCGGCGTGGAATTGGAAGAGCTTTATCTCGATTGGGAAGTCACAGGCTTCTGGAACCGCGATGTCGGCTTCAACCACGAAAAACGCTTTAACCATCTTGTGAAAGTCTTCGACGCCCTGCCGGGCGCCAACATGACGGAGAAGGTTGAGAACTACGTCCTCTCGCTTGGCTTCACGAAAGACGATATCGCGAAACTCCGCTCTATCATGCTGGAGTAAAAAATACTGGAAGTTCTGGATTTTCTGGAAGTTCTGGAAATTTAGTTCTAAAAAATCCAGACCATCCAGACCATCCAGAATATCCAGAATATCCAGAATATCCAGAATATCCAGAATATCCAGAATATCCAGAATATCCAGAATATCCAGAATATCCAGAATATCCAGAACAGAGAGTAACCATGAACAGACGAGACATGCTCAAATACATGGGCCTGAGTGCCGCGGCGCTCGGCCTCAACGTAAAAGCGCAGGAAGCCGCCGCGAAACCCGCTCCGAAGAAAGCGCTTCTCGCCGCCCAGATGTACACCGTCCGCGAATTCACGAAGACGTCGGCAGGGCTGGCGGAATCCTGCGCGAAAGTAAAAAAGATGGGTTACGACGGCGTCCAACTGTCGGGCCACGGCCCCATCGCCGCGACGGAAATCAAGAAGATTTTGGAAGGCGAAGGCCTCCAATGCGCCGTCACCCACACGGGCATGGGCGAGATGGATCGCAATCCCAACAAAGTCATCGACGAACATAAGATGTGGAATTGCAAGTATGTAGCAATCGGCGGCTTCTTCCCTGGAAAGGATGTCAAATGGGACCGCGCCCTGTGGGAGAATTTCGTGAAACGTTACAACGGCATCGCGGAAAGATTCGCAGGATCGGGCATCACCATCGGCTATCACAATCATTCCCATGAATTTGTGCAATGCGAAGACTTCCTGCCGATTGATTTTCTGATGAAAAATCTGTCGCCGTCCGTCTGGTTCGAGTTCGATCTGTTTTGGATCGCTCGCGCGGGAGCGGATCCCGTCAAATACATCGAAGCGACTCCCAACCGCTGTCCCGTGTTGCATTTCAAGGACATACGCCTTGCGCAAAACCGCAACACGCTGCAGATGTGCGAAGTAGGCGACGGCAATCTCAACTGGCAGCGCATCCTGCCCGCCTGCCGCGCCTCCAACGTCGAATGGTACGCCGTCGAACGCGATTCAGGCGACCTGCCCGCCTTCGACAGCCTCCAGCGGAGTTTGGAAAACCTCCGCGGAAAATTAGGATGCTAATATCATTTTGATGGCCATGCTCTGACATGGCCAAATACAACACAATCACCACACAAAAAGGAGAGAGGAAGACATGGACATCATCGCTGTCACCGGAACCAAAGGCACCACCACTGTCACGCATTTCATCTACGAAGCCCTCAAGGCCACGATTAGCCAGCCGATCGCGTTCGTCTCGACCATGGGCATCTTCGATGGAAAGGACGACATCGACAACGGAGGCTTCACGACGCCTCCCGCCCCCATCGTCCACAACACCGTCAAACGCGCCGAAGCCAACGGCTGCGCCGCTTTCGCGTTGGAACTTTCCAGCATCGGCGAAAAGGAAGGCCGCGCAGCAGGCCTGCCGCTTAAGTATGGTGTTTTCACAAACTTCGCGCCCGATCACATCGGTTCCGTCGAAGAGCACGCTTCGTTGGAGGAATACTATCACTACAAACGGCAGATTGTCGCGCGGTACGAAAACGCCATCCTTAACAAAGATGTCGATTGCTTCGACGACATGGTCAAGGCATCGCAGGAAGGCAACGGCCAACGTGTCATCAGCTTCTCCACGAATCCAAACAGCGGTGCCGACGTTTATGCGAAAGATATCCAACGGACGGTGGACGGCATGTCTTTCACGGTTGTCACGCCTGCCTGGACGACGCATGCAACCGTCGGCATGCCAGGCATCTACAATGTCAGCAACGCATTGGCGGCCTTTTCCGTAATCTATCTGATGGGATTGAATCCCGCCGTGGCGGCCAATGCCATCGCCGCGACAAAGATTCCAGGCCGTAGCGAAACCTACGCGAAAAATGGCCGTACGGTCATTGTCGATTATGCCCACAACTCCATCAGCTTCAACGCCTTGCTGACCGAAATGCGCATCCGCCATCCCAACGGCAAAATCCGCATCCTCTACGGCGTCGGCGGCAATCGTGGTGAACGTCGCCGTGGCATGGCGCATGAAAGCGCCCTGCTCGCCGATCTGACATACGTAACTTCCGACAATCCACGCGACGAAGATCCGAACGAACTTTGCCGCACGTTGGCGGAGCTGATCCAAGCCGACAACGGAAAATGTGAAATCATTGTGGATCGCGAAAGCGCCGTCCGCAAAGCCTTGCAGGACATGGCCGAAGGCGATGTCCTGATTCTCGCGGGCAAAGGGCCCGAGACGTCCATCACCATCGGCAATGTGACCTATCCCTATCCGGGCGACGCCAAACTCGCCGCGAATTTCATCAACAGTCTGTAACTCAACAAATTATGCAGGAAATCAACGGTCGTTGATTTCCTGCATCACGTAAAAAAACATGTCAGTCACCTCCCGCATAGCCGATTACCACGGCGTTCCAACGCTTTTCGTCAACGAACAGCCGCAGGTCGGCATGGCCTATATCACGTATTTTGAAGAGAACAACCGCTATCAGGACTTCGCGGATGCAGGCTACACGCTCTTCACATTCGCAACGTATTTTGCGAGCCAGACCATTAACGAAACGTCACAGATCAAGCCATTCTCGCCAGGCATTTTCGATGTCAAAGGCGAAGCGGACTACAGCGTTTTCGACCGCTCCGTTGCGCAGATTCTCGCCGCCTGCCCGCAGGCCATGATCTTCCCGCGCGTAAACATGTCGCTGCCGAAATGGTGGGAGGACGAGCATCCGGACGATTTGAACGACGCAGGCTTCAAAGGGAATCGCCGCCGCGCATGCTTCTCCTCCAAGCAGTGGCGAAAACAGTCGGAAGACTTTCTCCTGCAACTGATTGACCATGTCGAATCACAACCATGGAAAGACCATATCGTCGGTTACCAAATCGCCAGCGGCAACACGGAGGAATGGTTCTCCTTCGATCAACGCGGCAGTATCGGCAAAGCTTCCCGTGATGAATTCGCTGCCCGTGGCGGCCATTCAGACGACGCCGTCGCCTACCGCCAGTTTCTCAACCAGATCGTGGCGGAAGACATCGTCTATCTGGCGGGCGTCGTGAAAAAGCGCACCAACCGCCAACTCGCCGTCGGCAGTTTCTACGGCTACACGTTCGAAACGCCCTATTGGATGTCGTGCCACATGGCCATGAAGACCATTCTCGCCAGCGACAACGTCGATTTCCTCTGTTCGCCAGCCTCCTACATGAACACGCGCAGCCCGGGGCAGGACTGGCCGTGCATGACCGTTCTCGACTCTCTCCTGCTCCACGGCAAAGCCTATTTCACCGAACTGGACACGCGAACCTATTTATCGAAATTTCCTGGCCAATGCCGCGCGAATTCCGTTGTTCCAGGCACTTATGAACAGCCCATCTGGCTTGGTCCAAAATCGCCGGAAGTCTCCAGATGGCTGCTTCGCGCCAATATCGCGCGGCAATTGACGCACGGCACGAATTCATGGTGGTTCGACATGTGGGGCGGCTGGTATGCCACACCTGCCATGATGCAGGAAATGAAGGATTTGCGCACCATCGCCATCACCGCCATGCAGGACGACCACCGCGAAAGCATCGCGCAGGTCGTCGTCTTCATCGACGAAACGAACTATTCGCATTTTGACGGCTCGTCGCCACTGGCTACGCAAATCGCCTATCATGGCCGCCGCCCCCTTGGTCTTGCAGGCGCTCCATACGCCATTTACGATATCTCCGACTTCTCCGCCATCCATAACCGCTACCGCGCATTTGTCATGCTCGCGCCTTTCATGACAGAGGCGATGGCTGAAGCCATTTCGACACTGAAAGCCGAAAACAAGCAGTATCTCCTTGTGGATGAGAATAATCCGTCTCTTGACACCGCCGCGTTGCGCACTCTCTACAAGACGGCGAATGTCTTCGTCTATTGCGATTCCGATGACGTGATCTATGCGAATGACCACTATCTCGCCATCCATGCCGCCACGGCTGGCGAAAAGCGCCTCCGCCTCCCGCAAACACGCTATGTAACACCGTTGCTTCCTGTCGGTAATCCGTCGGAAACAGATTCGCTGACCATTGAGCTTCAGCAATTTGAAACACGCCTCTTCCGACTAGATTAACCTACCTAACACATATAGCCATCAGCACTGCCACAGGCTGTAACATATGCCAATACCTTTCAAACCATCATCAACGCCTACGCCTTCTACAGAAAAAAAGCATCTCAGCAAAAATCTGTCTTCCACACAGACGAAACGGCTTGTGTTCCGCAGAGACGATGTCATTGTGCGATACACATTGAGGTTCTTTTTCGGCCTGTTGGTATTCGCAATGATATCAAGCGTTCCCATCATCATTGCGCTTTTGGATTTTGAAATTTTTGCCATACCATTTCTCATTCTTGGCAGCATCCTTGAACTGATCGCGTTGACCTGTATCATCTACTGCCTGTTCAACACACGCAATCTGCCTGTGTTCGACACGCTCAACGGAAGGTTCTATCCCCAAGGGCGCCGCCATGCCGAATCAGCCGTCTCCACGAAGGACATCGACCATCTGCAAATTCTTGAAATGGAAATGTCTCCAGGCTTCTGCTATGAATTGAACGCCGTCATGAAGGATGGTAACCGCCGCCATATCATGGCCCATGGAGGACGCCAGAATTTCATGAAAGACGCCAAACAGCTCGCACAAAATCTTGCGCTCTCCATTAAAGACGAACAAGGCGAACCATACGTGGACATTCCAGGCAAACACGAAGGCCCGCTTGTTCCAGGCGGTGTCAGTTTCCAATCCATGCGTCTCGTCTTCCGGCAGGATTCCATCACCGTCAAGGCGACGTGGAGACTCCATCTTGGATACATTCTTTTCATGGCCATCGGAACAGGAATCTTCTGCATGGGCTTGTTCAGCTCCGACGGCCTTTTCTGGCCAGCGCTCATCATGGGCGCTCTTTTCGCCGGCATCGCCCTGCTCGGCAGTCTCACCATGATTCTGAAGAAAACCTTCCCGCTATTCGACATGGTTGACGGCATGTTCTACCCAAAGGGCTTTACGCGAGACGGTTCGGGCATTTCCTTAAAGCAATTGGACCATCTGGAAATCCTCAAGGAACGTGTTTACAACAAAAACGGCAGCTATGACTCCTATGAACTGAATGTCGCTTTGAAGGACGGCTCCCGCTACAACATCATGGACCATGGCGCGGACAAGCTCCTGCTGGCCGACGCGAAACAGCTCGCCGAAAAGCTCTCCCTCCAGCTCGTCGATGCACAGAGCGGCCTGCCTGTCACGGAACCGCTAGACGAGAAACACAAAACTAATTCTGCATCAACAACTTCTGCTAAAGAGACCATTGGCGGTGTCATCTTCCTTGTCTTTTTCGGTCTGATGTTCTTTGTTGCAGGAAGCTTTGCGGCATGGATGCTCTGTATCAAACCGCTCTCTGGCGTCATCGCCAGCGGTGGATGGACGCCCACGCCTGCGCGAATCGTCTCAAGCCATCTCGACAGCAGCCGCGGCTCCAAAGGCGGTTCGACGTATCGCGTCAATATCCATTATGAATACGACGTCAACGGAGCACATTACACCAGCAACCGCTACGACTTCTTCCGTTCAGACATGAGCAGCAACGTCGGCGTCGGCACCATGCGGGAAATCGTCTCCGACATGACGGAAGGAAAGGAAGTCACATGTCTTGTCAATCCCGCAAATCCAACGGAAGCCGTGATTTCCAGAGCAATCCCGTGGTTCAACGCCCTGTTCATGCTCTTCCCGTTGCCATTCCTCTTCATCGGCGGCATGACCATCTTCACCGCCATCAAATCACTATTTATATATAAGGATAAAAGCTGACAAGACCTTTGAAACTTGAAGAAGAGTTTGAGATTTAAACCATAAAATGTCATTTTTTCATTTTTTTGAATTATTGACTTGTAATTTGATTTTATAGTGTTATTTTAATTAAACTAAAATGAATATTCCATTTTTATTGATGTGTTGTTTTTAGTAAGGTGTCGTAGTTTTTAGAAAAAATAGTCAATCTGGACTGCCCAGTTGATGAAAATTCGGACTATGAAAAAAAGTTTAACCATAATCATCCTTTTATCGTTGCTTCTTCCCTGCGGCCTGATGGCTGTGGAAGATACTGCGCGAGCTGATGAAGCGTCATTGTCACGCTCGTCAGAAACATTCGCGTATGATGTCCTCAACGTGACGGCAAGCGATAATGTCGAGGATCATGATTTCGTGTTTTCTGAAGAGGATCTCAGAAAAGTCGGCCAGCCCACACCGGGAATCATGCTCTCCCTGCTGATGGCTGGCGGTCTTGTCCGACTGATGCTCCGCCTGAGACGCCGTGTCAAGAAGAATTTGGATTTGCTGTTTGAGAGTGTCCTTTCCTTCTTGCTGCTGGACGAATCCAAATATGCATTGGCTTTCTATATTCCATTTAAAGAAATTTGCTGGCTAAAATGGCAACGGGTTGAACTTCGATTATGACCCGTGCGACGCCTGCGGCAGTCGCAGAGCGTCTCTTGTACCGTATTCGAATTATGTATTCGGCTATCCCGACATGATTGTTTCATGCATTCGGGAGATTTGTGAGTTCAAGACTTTAAGCCATTAACTTTAAAAGAGATATACAATGAAAAAATTCTTTTTGACAGTTATTGTTGTTATTTTTGCGTGCATGGTGAATGCTGCTGATGAACCAGTGGCAATTCAGCATAATAGTACACAACCGTGGGAGAAGGGCAAAGGTACATTGGGAAGACAAGCAGGCGAACAAGTAGGTCAAACTTACTATTATCAGAGGGGCGATGTAATATTTGGAGCCACATGGGGCACAGCCCACAATAACCAAATGCTCTCATACGAACGTGTTGACGCACACGGAAATAACATTACGGGATGGAAATACGAAAATGGCACATTCGAATTCACATCAGATTATATCTGGACGGATTTTGCATCCAGGTATGATGGACAATCCAGTAATTATGGGGATATCGTTGAATTCGGTTATTATAAGATTGTCGATGGACAGCCCACCGCCACCCATGCGGTGATGACAGTGGATGGGACGGACGTGACCAACAATTCCGTGATTTTCGAAAAAGGCGACACAATCGGCTTCTACACAAAAATGGGGCAAGAAGTTCAGACAACGGAAATTGATCACTATGAGCATAAAGTTGGGAACAAAACATATACAAGTGATAGTAAAGATTACTATATTGATGAAAATAAACAAAAAAGAAGACACAACGGAACTGCTGTTTACAAGACAGAGACCGTCACCAAAACCTACACGACCACTCCTGGTGCCATTGATGGTGCGACTGTTTTCATCAACAATGTCGATACCGATTCCAGAGGCAAGGATGACCAGTATTTCTGCCTTTTCAAGAATCAAATAGATGGTCAAAAACATTATGAGTATTTTCTGGCTGGTGCCATTAAAAGCTCCGATGGCCAGACCTATGAGGAATTCATAGATCAGGTTATCGATCAGACGGGAACAGACCCCTCAACCATTACGAATAGCGATGGCGGTTCAATCACCGGCCAGCCGGTTCCCGGACTTTTGCTGTCCATGGTCATCGGCGGCACTGCTGTCGCGTTTTCCAAGAAGCGCAAGAAAGCATGATGGTGATTTGATTCGGCTAGTCGGTTGACATAATCATCGGGCATATTGCCTTATGAATCTATGTCAGCGATTTCCGAATCAAGATTTCTAAGAGAAAATCATATGCCACCGCCTTCTGGCGGTGGCATAATTGTTTTGCTCTATAAAGACATAAGCAGTCCAAGGCATGCTAATAAGATGATATTATAATATTTGTGGAGCGAAAATGAGAAGCTCAGTTTTGCAAGCAATACCTGAAGCTTTTCATTTCGGGTCATGGCTAACCAGAAGTATTTTGACAAAACAGGATTGTTAAGATGACGAAAGACCGGAGAAAAAGAATTCTGATACTTATTTTGCTCTTTCTTGTACTTCTGGGAGTCGGTGTGCCAGTCTCCTATTATGCCGTGAAGACGCGTGAGCATGTCAAGACGATGCAGAGCGCCCTTGACGCCTATGAGAACAAGGATTATGACAAAGCTGTAGAACTCTTCAAAAAGGTTCTACAGAAGGATGCAGATAACGAGATGGCGGTTTCCAAACTTGCGGAAATATACTGCGCACTGGGAAACTGGGCTGTGAGTTCAGCTTATTGGAGTCAGGCATGCCGCTTGAACAATCTGAACAAGGATTATGAGCGGAACTATGTCAATATGGCCATGCGGGCGAGAGCCTTTAAAAGAGTGACCAATCTATATACTGACACGATGCACAAGGATCTTGATCTTGATAAGCAACTTGTCCTTGATTACTGCCTGCTATTGTCCCAGGAAATAGATGACGGCATTGAACTATGGAATAAAATTATCAAGGAAAATCCAGAAGCGCTTGACAAGCCGTATGGGAGATTGATTAAAATAACGCATTTTGCAGCGCAGCAGACATTTGAGAATGCTTTCAAAGAACTGGGCGATCTTGCCTCCTCCGAGGACGTGATCATTGCCCAGGAGGCTTTAATGGCGCAAGCAAATCTTAACAAGATGACTCGCCAGTATGCAAGCGAGGAGGAGGATCTTAAGAAGCTTGCAGATATCAACTTCTTTATAGGCGCGCCAATGCTCGGTGAGTTCTACAGCAATCATTCAAAGTTTGTGGAAGCCATTGATGTGTTCGAAAAGTACACTCAAAAGTATAACAACAGTAATGTAGCTATCATCTTGGGTGAACTGTTGCTCTTCACCAATCAATATGAGAAACTAGAAAAACTGGCCAAAACGTGGAAGCAGTTGTCAGGAAAGAACAACATCATGGCAACATATTACCTTGAATCCGTTAATGCCCTTGCCAAGAAAGACTACAACGCTCTGGCGGCAGCCTACAAGCCTTTGCAATCACAAGACCATGTGAATACGGCCCTGGCTGCGTTTATTTCGATACTGGTTGATGTCCATAATAATGACACAAACAGCCTTGTGAGGGATCTGCTCCATTTCCAAAGCTTTCCTCCGTTCTTGGACCTTCGTGCAAAAGTGCATTCGCTTATCGTGGTTTACCTTCAGGACAGGATGAAGGCTGGAGAATCCCCAAGAGAACTATTTGTTCTTGCTGACGCCCTTCTAAAAGCGAATCTAGCAGAAGATTCCAACTCTCTACCGAATCTTGTCAGCATGATCGGCAAACTCCAGAACAATTCATTGTCGGAGAAGGAGTTAACGTCGAATATGCAATTGCTTCCTAACAATCCGACTTGCCTGGAAGTGGCGATTGTTTTCAACTATACACGAAATAACATGGCAGAGGCGGCAAAATATCTTGATCAGCTCGAGAAGATAGAGAACAATGAGATACCTCTAAACATTAAGAAGCTCGCCATCGATATATTTATCCTTCAAGGAAATATCGATGAAGCAGCTGAAAGATTCAGGCAGGTACTTGAAGCTGACAGAACGGTTGATTCTTACTCAAGATACTTCCTGTTCTGCTTTGGAAATAATCGCAAGGACGATCTCAAGAAGCTTGTAGAAAAGATTGAAGACGACAAAGAACTTGAGCCAGTAAAGCTCTTCTGCAATGCAGGGCTTGAACTGCTGGATGGTTCCACGGACAAGGCGCTTGACATGCTTGAAAGAATTGACACTGTTGATAACAACTTGCTTTTCTTTTCAGGCATGCAATTTGCAGCTAACAAGCGAACAGACAAGGCTATTGAAAAGCTTGATAAGATTACACAGCAATTTGATAAATATCCTAGGGTGCTTATCATATTGTCCAGTTTGCATATGGACAAGAACGATAACGCCAAGGCAAAATCGTATGCCGAAAAGGCGCTTCAAATTGCACCCAATGCGGTAGAGGCCCAAAAACTCCTTGCTTTATGCTTCCACGCCGAAGGCGATTGGATGAAAACCCTTGATTATTCCGAAGTATCGCTCTGGGAGAACAGCAAGGATGAGGAGTGGCGAAAAATCTGGATTGGGGCGATGGAAAAGAACATCGCTTACGAATTTGACGCGAAACACTATGCCTCCTCATTGCATTTATGCAATATGCTCTTGAAACATGACAAGGACAACGAGGTGGCGGCTGGTTATTTGGCAAAGATTGAAGCGATAGAACAGCAAGACAAGCCGGAGGCTGAATGAATGTCCCTTTGCCAGTCTCTACAAAGTTGAGGTTCAGCATCGCGACTTATATTGCGCTTGCCATTGCATTCATATACTCGCTATGCATGACATGGAACGGAATCATTTCGCGTGAATGGGAGACGCATGCAGTTTTATTTGCTCTTGGCTTATTGATTTCATATGACGTATGCCATAAGATATATGTCCGCCCGACAGGACCGCAAGGCGTACAGGATTCTATTGCCGCATGGAGCGTGCTGATTCTGTTTTTTCTACTGGCCCTTGCACCATTGAACATCGACGTCAGTTGGTGCCAGTGCTGGTGTCTATGGCTCTTATTGATTGCCCCGTTGTGGTTTTCATCCGGGCGGCGGGTGGCACTTTTCGCTTCGATACCGCTTTTCATGTTCTGTGTTTTTATTCCAATGCACAACGAGATCATGCTTGCTGTAAGCCATCCACTCAGAATCATTGCAACTGCAACATCTGGATTGATTTTAAGATTGCTAGGCTTCAAAGTTTCAAACACGCTGACTGTGCTGAAACTGGATAACGTGGATTTGTCTATCACGGATGCATGCAGCGGCATTCAGCAGTTTGAAGCCCTGCTTCTCCTTGGTTATATCCTTGCCAAACGCCAACAGAAACTTCTCGTATGGCGCATCGTGCACTATTCATTCTGCATACCTTCGGTCATATTGGCAAATACAATCAGGCTCGTTTTGGTCGTGATACTGTATCGATGGCCTGTTGGCGAAGCCGTAATGTACTCAGGCTGGCATGAAGGTCTAGGCTATTTCCAAGTGCTGTTGGCGGTGATGATCATGTGGGCGGCCGGTGCATTGCTGTCATACGCCAGCAAGCCATTGCGGGGGAATGAAAATGAAGGATAAGAGATTTCTTCTTTATATCGTTGCATTTCTCGGTTGCATTCCGCTTGTACTGTGCGTGCCATACATTCTTAATGCCTGGCGTACATCCCCTATGGACCACAGAGATTTTATATTCGCCATAGCTTTCGTGGTGTCTGCGTTAGTAGCTCTTGTCTTCACAGAGCATTCAGCGCCTGTCTTCCAAAAGCAAATACTCCTGGCAGATATTTGTTTTCTGTGCGGTTTTGTTTTTTGTCGTGTCATAAGCTTGAATTCGGGCGCGATCATATGCGCAATCATGTTCTGGTGGTCGCACATATGGATGCTGTGCGGAAACAGGCTTGCTTTCAATCTACTGCCATCGTTTATGATACTTCTTCTATCAGTCGTAAGCAGTGTTTACTGGATGAGCGTTTTTCTGGGGATTACACCAGCAATTGCATTCTGGGTAAAGATTTTTGCAATGGTTATTCTTCTTGTTTTTGAATCACTTATATGGCATTACGCATGGCTACCCAAAATGGACATCGTTGTATTCTGCATGGCAATGACAGCTGCCACGGCGGTGATGCTCATGATTGGAAATATAACGAAAACCTATGCGCCTTGCAAGGTTTCTTTCCAGCCAGTGGCCGGAAAATACATAGGGATGGAAATGGACAAAGACAAGAGTTTCGAGCGTTTCTTCAAGTACAGCGACGCACATCATTACAAATATTCAACGGTTTCTGCCAATTTCACACTGTTGACAGTCGATTGCCATCATGACATCCATGAGATCCATCCAGCCTCCCATTGCCTAAGGTCATCAGGATGGACAATTGAATCCGAGAAGCCAATTCAAATCACGATTGATGAAAAGAAACTCAACGTCACAGAGGTTAAGGCATCGTGGGGTAAATCGAAAATACTCCTCTGGGTCTGGTACAGCAATGATAATGTCTCCACAGGCAATTTCATTTGCTTCCGCCGTTTATGGCGGAAAAGCGAAATATGGTCTTCATATCAGCTTGGTATAATGGACAGTAAAGATTTAGATGAAAGTCGAAGCCAACTTAAGGACATCTTGTCCACGATCATGATAAAATAGCGTTCTCCGATGTGTGATTTCGTTGGAAGAAAGGTGATGTCGCTACTCCATAAGTGATTAATGATTAATCATTATCGCTATACACCCAATACGCTTTTCCAACCTGTAAGTTTTCCATATTATTCATTGGAATAAAGCGGCCGTTTTGCCAGCCCCAGATTATCGTGGCGAATTCCGTCCATGCCGCGTCTTCCGTCATTCCAATGAAATTCCAGCCCTGCTTCATTTCTACTTGGAACACAGGCTGTTCCGCATCCTGCACGAGTTCAACCGTCTGACTCTGCCTGCTGAACACCCAATAACCGATTCCGATCTTTATGGACGTCGCGTCATTGCATACAACCATGGAATTGACTTCCGCATCAAACGAAATTGGCCTCAATGCCAAGAACTTCTGTACGCTCTCCAGCCTGTTTTTCAACGGCTTTGTCAACGTCACCATGTTCCAGCCTGGATGCAGTTTCAGCATTTGCCGTGGGAATGGATGATCTTTCAGCGTAATCTCTTTGGCCGCTGTCTTCGTATCGTCTCCGACCATATAACTTGCCGTCAATGTCACCGTCTGGTCTCTCTCCGTCGTGTTCAGATTCATCACATTGCCATCCACATCAACAGTCGCGTAAGCGGTGGAGGAAAGGCTCCACGTCGGCAACACCTGCGTGGAGTCACCATAGCTCCAAGTTGCGGAGCACGTGTAACTTGCAGATCCTTCCACAGCAATCATGCCATCGCCGTCAATGGCAATGTCCGTCAGTGTCCGTCTTGAAAGCGTGATGACTTTGGTCGCTGTTTTTGTCACGCTGCCAAATGCGTAGCTTGTCGTCAGCGTCACCGTCTGGTCCGCCTCCGTCATATTCTGATTTGTCACCTTGCCATCTGCATCAACGGTGGCGTGGGTTGTATCGGAAAGGCTCCATGTCGGCGTGACAACCGTCATGTCACCGTCATTCCAAACCGCTGTGCATGTGTAGGATTTCACATCGCCGCAGGCAATCATTGTCGTACCATCAATGACGACGGATGTAAGCGAATCGGCGTCTAACGGCGTCCAGACAATGTCATCGACCCATCCACTGGCGTCTTCGTTTCTGTATTTCTTGTCATAATACCATTCCAGATAATGCTCTCCATATTCGGAAATTCGATATTCCTTCCGAGTCCAGGAGGAATTGGTGATGCCGTTCTGAAAATCGCCATCTATTAAAAAGTAAAGATGGCTGTTATTTGATTCGGAAGTTGCTTTCCAATAAAAGGTTAGCTTTCCGATGCCGCTAACTTTCGCAACCATTTTCGAATCACCGACATCTGCCGTTCGGCATGCCTGCATGGCTGTAGGACTGCTATAGGTTGTGTCGGATTGAGAAAACCAGGCAGCGGATTGTGATGGTGTACCCACTTTTACGTCACCTGTGACGATATTCTGGGCATCGGCCAATTCCTCAAGAACATCCACTGACTTATAGACGTAATCGGATTCTGTCATGCCGTCTTTGAAAGCTTTGACCACGATATATGAATATGCGTCTAGAGTCAAGCCTTCGCTCGGCAGTACGGGGCTGTTCATCGAAGGAATTATATTAGTCGTCATATAGCGAATGGTCGCCCCTTCGGTGTCACATGTCGCTGTCACAACGCAAGTTCCAAAGAAGTAGCCGCCCTTTGTACTGAACTCTATGACTGGCGTGGCGACCTTTTCCAAGAATGAATAAGTCTTGGTCACAATATAACCGACTGGTTCTCCGTTTTTGAAAGCGCGAGCCGAAACGATGGTAGGCGCCGCCAAGGAAACGGGGCCCGAATATAACATGTCGTTTATGCCAGGAACGTTGCCATCCAAACGGTAATGGATTTCAAGCCCATCGTGAATCGTTGCCATTGTCAGTTCCTGGGCAACACCGATGGTATAGCTTTCGATGTCACTCAAGTTGAAAAACGGAGAATCCGGATCCAAAAATTGACGTGCTTCCTCCACATTTACCGGACCACCATATCCGCTCAATCGATTTTCAGAATCAGCGGGATTGATGATGGCAATGAATGGCAGGTAATGACCGAGACCATCTGCATACATGATATAATCATGGGAATTATTGGCATCGACATACCATAATACATAGTTTTCTAAAAGATTTGCCTTGATGTCTCTTGTCTCGCAGATTTTATTGCGGAAGTTACTGGTGTTTACATCGCCATCGATTCCTGCCAACATCAAGACAACTTTATCGTTTTCCATTGCTTCAGAAAACGCTTCCTCCTTGACTGTATGCCAGACCAGCGGTTCATCCTCCATGACGCGCAAAAGCACCGTCTTCTTGACGGTATTGCCTGCGGTATCGACCGCGGTCAAATAAAGAAGCACATTGCCGATTTTGCCTTGAACGGGTGTCATCGTCACGGTACGGGAAGCGCCGCTGCCAGTCACGGAAATGCCGCTTGATGACAGGATGTCCGGTCGGCTGCTTGTCACCGTAAGGTTTGCCAATGAATGGTTTGCGGTGATCATCGTCGTTACCGGACTGCTCCCGATACTCTTCAAATTGTCATCAACTATCAGTTCCAGCATGGCGGCGGGATCCGTCTTGACTGTCACCGTCATACTGTCCGAAACGGCCTGCCAGCTTCCGTTTACCTTCGCCTCCAATGTGTAAGCGGCTGTTCCAGACTGCCCCGTCAAATTGTAGCTTCGGGCTGTTCCATCTATGGAATCACTAATGATTTCGTACGCGCGCGTACCTGTTGTCTTCGTCAAACGGAATGCCTGCGCCGAAAGACGTTTCGGGAAGTCCCATGACAACGTGAAGGAGGAGGTCTGCTCGCATGACATCGGTTTGAAGACGGCGACAGGAGAAGGCCGAATGTTCGTCGTAGCACAGATGACGACATCGTTCTCAAAACCGTCCGTCAGCAAATACCAGCCATCATGCAAACCGCCCCAACCATAATTGAAATGGTAATAGTCCTGACCCTCCATGGTGCCCAGACCATCCGCGATGAACGCATGCCCTTCGAATCCCACAATGGCTGGGTACCCTGCCGCTATGTCCGCACGAATTCTGGAATACAGCGTCGACTGGGATATATATCCAATATACCCTTGGCGAGAATCGCCATAAACTGCGGAGTCAGAATAGCCAAGATACTGGGCCATCAGCTGATGTACGTCATGGGAAAAGGCAGTTGTGTTGTCTAGATCGTAATCCGCCTCAACGAGTACACTTGCCTCCATGACCAGCCTGGCAACAGAAAGTTCTGTCCCCCCATAGTTTTTCTCGTCCATTCCCGCCGCATATTCGTCTGTCATCAAACTCCAGTCATACGGGAAGGAATAGTCCGCCTTCATTGTGGCTTGAATGTCGCTCTCATTGTCCGAAAAAGTCTTCACGCCTTTGCCGGATGGTGGCCATTCATGGTATTTCAACAGTTGTGCGACCGCCACTGCGACGCATCCCGTTATCGCACGTTCACCATAAGTGTCTCCTGACGGGCAGAAAAAGTTATATGGCGAATCTTGATGCCATGCTGTCGCCAGAAGTGGTTGCGTGACAATCGTTGACGGCATGACGTCATCTGCCCGCGTACGGCCGAGGAGCGTGTTCCAGCGCATCCGGTTCTGCAACGCCAATTCATCTCCGCGCATCTGCGGTTTAGACAGTTCATTTTGAAAAATCTCGCCTTGACGTTTAAGCATGGCATGTAACGGATGCCCCGCCGGCATGTTGAAGGACGATTTTGTATCAAAAGCCACGACTGGCGGCAGCGTATCGTCCGCAGACATGATGAGATATCCAGTCGGCTTGAGATCGACTCGCCACAATGGCATGCCCTTCCCTTCGAAATCCGCCAAGTGCACAACTTTTGCCGGAACTGCGTCCGGCAGTTCGGAAAGAAAGACAGCATTGGTGGCAATCCATTTTTTTGCCGCCGCCAATATCTCGTTCTCACTGACTTCCGTTGCATGTAAAACAGGAAATGAAAATGCAACTAATAAACAGACGATAGAACAGAGTTTTCTTCCGATAGGTTGCATGGTTCTTTCCTATTTGAGAGTTATTCAGTTTGTGATTGTTTCGTTTATTTGATCAGTAGTTTATATAAACCCAGTAAGAATATCCGACACGCAAATCTTCCTTCGCGACAGGAATGAAGCGGCCATTCCGCCACTTCCAGATTGCCATGGCGGAATCTGGCCATGCCGCATTCTCCGTCAACCCGACGAAATTCCAGCCATGTTTCAGATTTACCTGAGACACAGGTGCTTCCGTATCCTGCACGAGTTCGACCAACTGCCTGGATCTGCTATACACCCAGTAGCCGATTCCGGCCTTTAGAGATGCACCGTCATCGCACATGACAATGGCGCCATTATCAGCCGACAGCTTCATCGGCTTCAGCGCCAGGAACTTCTGCACGCCGTCAGGATTGTTTTTCAATTGTTTCGTCAATGTCACAAAATTCCATCCCGGAAGCAGTTCCAGAATCTGAACCAGTTCGGAAACGCGTTTCAACGTAATGTCGATGGAGGCCGTCTTCGTCACGTCGCCGACTGTGAAAACGGCGGTCAATGCCACTGTCTGGTCTTCCATCGTCATATTTTTATTCGTTACCTTGCAGTTAGCGTCAACGGAGGCGTATTCGTTTGAAGAAAGGCTCCAGACTGGCGAAACAGATGTCGGATCGCCGACATTCCACGTTGCCTTGCAGACGTATGTTGCCGAAGATTTCGTGGCGACGACCGTTTCGCCTTCAATGGTGATCCCGTTCAGCGAACGGCTGGCCAACGTAATGACCTTTTCATTCGTATATGTCTTGTCACCAACCACATAAGTTGCAATCAGCGTCACTTCCTGCACGGTTGCCGTCGAATTCTGGTTCGTCACTTTTCCTGTCACGGTGACGGAGGCATGTTCCGTGGAGGAAAGGCTCCATACCGGCGTGATATTGGATGTATTCCCGTCGCTCCATGTCGCCACGCAGGCATAGGACGCCGTCATACCGCCGGCGATGTTCGATTTGCCGTTTATGGCGATGGATTCCACTGCTTTTTGCGTAAGGGCAATCGTCTTTTCTGCCGTCAGCGTCACGCCGCCGAATGTGTAACTTGCCGTCAGCGTGACCGTCTGTTCGGCTGTGGATGTATTCTGGTTCGTCACCTTGCCGCCCGCCGCAAGAGATGAATACCGCGTGGAGGAAAGACTCCATGTCGGCGACACCGCCGCCGTCGTGCCGTCGCTCCATGTCGCCGTGCAGGAATAGGTTTCTGTCATATTATTCGGTATGGTTGCTTTTCCATCGACGGCGATGGACACGATCGTCCGTTTCGCAAGCTTGATGGTCATGGTGGCCGTCCGCGTCGCGCCGGCGAACGTGTAGGAAGCGGTCAGCTTCACCGTCTGATCCGTGTCCGTTGTGTTCAAATTCATGACTTTTCCCTCCGCATCCACAGAGGCGTACTGGGTAGAGGAAAGCGACCATGCCGGTGTCACGGGATCCGTCGCGCCATCGCTCCAAGTCGGTGTGCAGCTGTATGTTGCGAATCCGGCGTTTGGGATCGCGTCATCGCCTGCGATGGCGATTGACAGCAGCGTCCGTTTCACAAGCCTGATGCTCCTGAAGGCCGTCTTCGTCACATCGCCGTAGGCGAAAGTCGCCGTCAGCGCCACCGTCGCATCCGTGTCAGTCGTGTTTTTGTTCACCACGCGGCCGCCAGCCTCCAACACGGCGAACTCCGTGGAGTCAAGGCTCCATTCCGCCATGACCTCCGACGTCGTGTCGTCGCTCCAAGTCGCGATACAGGAATAGCTTGAAGCCTCGCCGCTGGCGATCGTGGCGACGCCGTTGATCGCGATGCTCTTCAACGTCCGCTTCACCATCGTGATCGATTTCGTGGCCGTTTTCGTCACGTCGCCGGACTGGAAGTCCGCGACTAGCGTCACCGTCTGGTTTTCAGATGTCGTATTCTTGTTCGTCACTCTGCCGGTCGAATCAAGCGAAGCGTGCAATGTGGAGGTAAGCGACCATTTCGGCGTGACCCGCGTTGTCGTGCCGTCGCTCCATATCGCCTTGCATTCATAGGCCGACGTGAAGCCATTCGAGATCGCGTTGTCGCCGAGGATGGACAGCTCCGCCAGCGTCCGTTTCGCAAGCGTAATGGCTTTCGACTCAGTCTTCGTCTCGCCGCCGGAAGTGAATGTAGCCGTCAACGTCACCTTCTGGTCGTCCGCCATCGTGTTCTTGTTCATCACCTTGCCGTTTGCGTCAACGGCGGCGAATTCCGTGGAGTCAAGGCTCCATACGGCCTTGACCGCGGTGGTCGCACCGTCGCTCCAACTCGCATCGCAAACGTAAGTTACAGATGTTCCGCTGCCGATTGTCGCGTTGCCAGTGATGGTGATATCCAGCAATAAGCGTTTTGTCAGGACAATTGTCTTGCTATCTGTCTTTGTCACGCCGTCATGGGTATGGCTGGCGGTCAGCATCACCGTTTGATCATCTTCTGTCGTGTTTCGGTTCATCAATTTGCCAAGCGTATCGACGTATGCGTATGTCATAGAAGACAGTGACCACGCAGCCGTCACCACGGTAGGTTCGCCGACGCTCCAATTTGCAATGCAGACATAGGATGCGGTGTCTCCTGCCGGAATCGCATTGTCGCCTTTTATGGAGATGGATTCAAAGATGCGTTTCTTTAATGTTATATCTTTGGTCGCTGTCTTCGTCACTGCGCCGGCCTGGCAAACCGCAGTCAATGTCACCGTCTGGTTTGTATCCGTCGCGTTCTTGTTCAGAACCTTGCCAGCCATGTCAACTACGGCGGCGGTATTGGTAGAGATCTTCCATGTCGGCGACACCTTGCTCGTCGCGCCGTCGCTCCATGTCGCCGTGCATTCATATGATGCCTCTGCAGCGCTTGGGATCACGCTATCACCTGAAATTGAAATGGATACGAGCGAACGGTTGGTCAGCGTAATGGCTTTGGAGGCCGTCTTCGTCACGCCGTCCACCGTATAGCTGGCGTTCAGCGTCACCGTCTGGTCTGTTTCCAACGTGTTTTTGTTCACGACTTTGCCAGTCGAGCTAACGGTGGCGTATTGTGTGTCGGAAAGGCTCCACGACGCAGTAACGGCGGAAGTCGCGCCGTCGCTCCATATCGCCGTGCAGGTGTAGGTCGCCATCGCTCCTTTGGGAATAATGCTGTCGCCTTCAATGGCGACGGAGGACAGATAGCGTTTCTCCAACGTGATGTCTTTCGAGGCCGTCTTCATCACGCCGACATGTATGTAGTTCGCTGTCAATGTCACCTTCTGGTCTGTGTCCGTCACGTTCTGGTTCGTCACCTTGCCGTCTTCATCAACGGTGGCATAGTCCGTTGATGAAAGTTGCCATTGCGCCGCCACTTCCGTCGGCTCGCCAACACTCCACCACGCTGTGCAGACATACGTCGCCGTTCCGAAATTGACGACCTTTTCGTCTCCGTTGACGGTAATGTCCTTCAACGTCCGCCTCGCCAACGTGATGACTCTGGAATCCGTCTTGGTCGTTCCTCCAGATGTGAAACTGGCATTCAGCGTTACGGTTTGGTCCGTATCCGTCGCGTTTTTGTTCGTCACTTTGCCGTCTTCATCAAGAGAGGCGTACTGGAAGGAGGAAAGAGTCCATGTTGGCTGAACAGTCGTCATCGCGCCGTCGCTCCATGTCGCCACACAAGTAAATGCCGCCGTGGCACCCGATGAAATCACGTTGTCGCCATCGATAGATATGGACAGGAAATAGCGATTCGTCAATTTGATGTTCTTGGACGCAGTGACCACGACACCGCCGGATGTGTAACTGGCGTTCAACGTCACCGTCTGATCCTTATCCGTCGCGTTCCTGTTTGTCACATTTCCGTTCGCATCGACGGATGCATGCTGTGTCGAAGAAAGGCTCCATGTCGGTATCACGGAAATTGCAGTGCCATCGCTCCATATCGCCGTACAGACATATGGCGACGTTTCACCGCCCGCAATCTCGCTGTCACCTGTAATGGAGATGGATACAAGCGTCCGTTTCAAGAGCGTGATGACGACGGAAACCGTCTTTGTCACGCCGTCGGACGTGTAGGTCGCCGTCAACGTAACGGTCTGGTCTTTATCCGTCGTATTTCGGTTCGTCACATTTCCATCCGCGTCGACGGAGGCGTATTGCGTGGAGGATAGACTCCATTCAGGCTTGATGTTTTTCGTTTCGCCATCGCTCCAAGTCGCTTTGCAGACATAGTTTGCGCGTGCGCCATTGGCGATCGACGCATCTCCCATGATAACGATGGACGCCACACCGCGTTTGGCCAGCGTAATGCTCTTCGAAGCCGTCTTTGTCACACCGCCAGACGTATAGGTGGCGTTCAACGTCACCGTCTGCTCCTTTTCCGTCGTGTTCTTGTTCGTCACCTTGCCATTGGAAAGGTTGGCATACTGCGAGGATGAAAGATTCCACGTCGGCGTCACGGGCGATGTCGTCCCGTCGTTCCATTTCGCCATACAGACATACGTCTCCGTATCTCCGCTGGCGATGGACGCGGAACCGTTGATATTGATGGAAACCAGTGTCTTGCCAACCGTCGGCGTCCAGACAATGTCATCGACCCAGCCACAGTCGCTGCCTTCCGCATTCCATACATCTTTGATATAGCACCAGACTAGCGTATGCTCGCCATCGCCTGTGATACTGAACGTCTTCTGAGCCCAGTTCGTATTTCCGGTAATCATCGCTTTCAGCTCATTGTCAATGTAAAATGCCAAATAGTCATAATCAGCCTCGCAGGAGACTTTCCAATGGAATTTAATTGTCCCGCTTCCCATGGCTTTTACAGCCATCGTCGATACATCATAATCACCAATGGCTTTTGATTGCATGGCGGACGGCGCGCTGTTATAGGTCTTTTTCTGCAAAAACCAGTCCGTCTCTTCACCGTCGATTTCAACGCCGTCGCCTTTGATGACATCCCCTACATTGTAAAGAACACAGGATACGCATTCCGAAGGCTTCATGCCGTTCATAAACGCCCGTACCGCAAGGGATGTATTTTCCGTGACAAGCAAATCGCCCGCAGGGAACACAGGGCTCGTCGCCGTCGGAATGGTCCCATCAGTCGTGTATCGTACTGTCGCGCCAGTCGTGGAACAGTACGCCGTCACAAGGAAGAGGTCGGAGAAGTATTTCTGCCCTTCCACATTAAGTATCGGCGTGGCGACTTGAGGCAGGAACGTGTAGGATTTTGTGACCGTGTCGCTGACAGGCAGCCCGTACTTGAATGCGCGGGCGGAGACAGTTGTCGGCGCCGACAGAGGAATTGGCAATACGTAAAGCGTGTCATTGGCAGTCGGTTCCTTGCCATCCAGGCGATAACGGATTTCGGCATTTCTGTCGAGGACGGACAATTCAAGGTCATGCGTCCTGCCGGCGGCCAATATCTCATCCTGCAAACTGAAATATGGCAGAAGCGTGTCCAGGAACAGCGACGCTTCCGCGACGGTCATAGGGCCGGCGTGTGAGCGGAGACTCTTTTCCGGCGCACTCGGATCAAAAATGGCAAAGCACGGAAACGTATAGCCCAAATCAGAAACATAATATTCATGATCCGAGGAAATATCCACATCTGAAAACCAGAGCTCGAAGTTTGCCAGCAGATTGGCCTTGATGTCTTCGTCTTCACAGACTTTGTTAAGGAAGGAGGCCGTACTGGCGTCTTTTTCTCTACCAACCACCAGAAGAACCATCTTGCCTTTCAGCAAGGCGTTCGTAAACGCGTCGATATAGCTTGTCTGCCAGACCACTTCGTTTTCCAGAACGCGCAGGAGAACCGTCTTCTTGGCTGTGTTTCCTGCCGTATCGACACCCGTCAGATAAAGCACCGCGTTGCCAGCCAGATTTTTATTCGGCGTCAGGCGGATGGTACGGCTAATTCCGCTGCCAGTGACGGATATGGATGAGTTTGCAAGCATGTCGGGACGGCTGCATGAAACGGACAGGCTCTTCAATGTGTTGTTGGCCACCACCAACGTCGAGAACGGCCGGCCGGCCACGCTGTTCAACTCGTCGTCGACCATCAGTTCAAGCATAGGGGTCGGATTGGCTTTGACGGTGACGGTGACGCCTTCGGAGACTTCCTGCCAGTTTCCGCCGATCATCGCCTCCAGCGTGTAGGTCGCAGTGCCTGACTGGCCGCTGACATTGAAGCTTCTGGCGGTTCCATCGATGGTGGAACTGACCACAAAGCTGTGGTCGCCGGTGATTTTCGTCAAGCGGAAGGCCTCCGCCTTCAACCGTTTCGGGAAGTCCCATTCCAGCGTGAAGGCGGCAGGTTGCTCGACGGACATCGGCTTGAACATCGCAACGGGTCTAGGCTCAATGCCTGTCGTGGCGGAGACGATGACCGTTGATTTATAGCCATCCGTCAACAGATACCAGCCATTGTGGTATCCACTCCAACCGTAATTTATATGATAGTAGTCGAGGCCTCCCATCGTGCCAAGACCATCTCCTACAAAAGCGTGGCCAGTATATGTCAATATCGACGGCCGTCCTGCAACCATGTCTTCACGTATCCGTGTATACAGCGTTTCCTGTGGGACATAGCCGATATACTGTGATCTGGTATCCCCGTATTCAACAGTATCCTTATACCAAAGGTTCGATGTGACCAAAAATTGGAAATAATAGCTGTATCCGCCTGTAGCGTCCTCTTCATAGTCCACTTGTGCACAGGCTCCCATTTCCATCATCATGCGGGCAACCGCCCAGTCGGATCGGTCGATGTTTCTTTCAGGATAAGCAAATGTGTAATTATGCCAGTTGTCTGTTTGATCATCTCGCATCAACTCCCATTCATAAGGGAAGGAATAATCCGCCCGAAGTTCACCTTTCACATTGCCTTGATCGTCTGTGTAGCTGATGCTCCCCTCCCCTCGCGGCGGCCATTCATGGAATTTCAGGATTTGCGAAAACGCGGTCGGAACACATCCAGTGATGCCACGATGGAGATATCTGCCATCTGTCGGACAGATGTAGTCGTATGGCGCGGATTGATCCCAAATCGTTGTTACCAAAGGCTCTGTGATGATTTTCGAAGGCGTGACGGATTCCGCCCGTGTACGGCCGAGCAACGCGTTCCAACGCGACTGGTTCTCCGCTGCCAGTTCATTTCCGCGGGTCTTCGGCTTCTTTAGTTCATCTTGGAAAATCTCGCCTTGGCGGTTCAACATGGCGGGCAGAGGATGAGCGGGCGGCATGTCGAAGGACGATTTTGTTCCAAAAGCCACGACCGGCGGAAGCGTGTCGTCCGCCGACATGACCAGATAACCAGTCGGCTGCAGATCGACACGCCACAACGGCATGGGCTTCCCTTCGAAATCCGCCATCTGCACGGCCTTTTCAGGAACGGCGTTTGGCAGATCAGCCTGGAACATGGCATTGTCCGCAATCCATTTCCGTGCCGCCGCAAGTATCTCGTTTTCGCTGACTTCTGCTGCATGCATAATGGCAGTGAAAATGATGCTGAAGAACAGAAAACAGGCAATCCAATGTTTCTTTCTGATGGAAGTCATGATGATTCTCACGATTTTTCTAAAATATTTATGGAACAGTTTTTCTTAATATGAGATTATTGATGAATGTAATATACCCAGTATGCACGTCCTGCACGCATGTCAGACTTGTCGATCTGCTTGAACCGACCGTTCACCCAAGCCCAGACAATCACGTCAGATGATTTCCAATCGGAATCCTCCAATATTCCGACGAAATTCCAACCGTGCGTCAGATTTACTTGAGACACAGGCGTTTCCATATCCTGAGCAAGTTCGATCGACTGTCTGCTTCTGCTGTACACCCAATAACCAACGCCAGGCTTCACCGCCGTCGCATCGCCACAGATGACAAAAGAACTGCGATCCGCTGACAACATCATCGGTCTCAACGAGAGGAACTTCTGCACTCCGTCAGCATTGTCTTTCAGGGGTTGCGTCAACGCCACCATATTCCACCCCGGATGCAGTTTCAGAATCTGAACCAGTTCTGCAACGCATTTCAACGTAATATCGATGGAGGCCGTCTTTGTCACATCGCCGTCGGAGAAAACGGCAGTCAGCGCCAAGGTCTGGTCTTTCGTCGTCATATTCTTATTTGTCACCTTGCCGTCTGCGTCAACGGAGGCGTAAGCATTGGATGAAAGACGCCAGACAGGCGTGACCAAAGTAGATTCGCCATAGTTCCAAATCGCTGTGCAGGTGTAATTTGCAGATTTTCCACCGTCGATGAATTCATTACCATTGACAACGATTTCCATCAGCGTCCGCTTCGACAGCGTGATGACTTTCGTCGCTGTTTTTGTCTCGTCATTCGATGTATAGGTTGCGGTCAATGTCACCATTTGGTCCTTATCCGTCGTGTTCTGATTCGTCACTTTGCCCGCTTTGTCAACGGAGGCGCTGGTCGTGGAGGAAAGGCTCCACGATGGCGTGACCGTAGTAGATTCACCATAGCTCCAAATCGCTGTGCAGGCGTAGCTTGCAGATTTTCCGCAGTCGATGGTTTCATCACCATTGACAACGACTTCCGTCAACGTCCGCTTTGCAAGCGAGATGACTTTTGTCGCGGTCTTCGTCATGTCGCCGACAGTATAGCTCGCTATCAACGTCACCGTTTGGTCGGCGTCTGTCGTGTTCTTGTTCACCACCTTGCCATCCGCGTCAACGGAGGCATGATTTGTGGAGGAAAGGCTCCACATCGGCATGACCGCCGTGGGGTCGCCACTGCTCCATTTCGCTGAGCATACGTAAGTTGCATTTCCAGCAGTGGGAATCGTCTCGTCACCGGTGATGGCAATCTCAGTCAGCATCCGCTTCGACAGCGTAATGATTGTAGTCGCCGTCTTCGTCACGTCATCAGACGTATAGCTGGCTGTCAGCGTTACTGTCTGGTTTTCGTCTGTAAGATTCTTGTTTGCCACCTTGCCTTCTGCGTCAACGGAGGCATAGGCCGTGGAGGAAAGGCTCCATGTCGGCTTTACCTCCTTGGAATCGCCGTAGCTCCAAGTCGCTGTGCAGACGTAGGTTGCCATTTCGCCACTGGCGATTGTCGAGTCGCCTGTGATGACAATGTCCATTATCGTCCGTTTCGACAGCGTGATGACTTTTGTCGCGGTCTTCGTCACATTTCCCGCCTCGTAGCTTGCGGTCAATGTCACCGTCTGGTCCGTCGCCGTCGTATTGCGGTTTGTCACCCTGCCCGATGCATCAACTGAAGCGTATGCCGCTGGCTCAATACTCCAAGCCGCCGTAGCGGCTGACGTCGCGCCGTCGCTCCATGTCGCCGTGCAGACGTAGGTTGCCACGCCGCCGCTTGGGATCGTGTCATTGCCTGCAATGGAAATAGATACAAGCGTACGATTCGTCAAGGTAATAGTCTTGGATGCTGTCTTTGTCGCATCGCCAAACCTATAGCTGGCCGTCAACATCAGCGTCTGGTCTTCGTCCGTCGTATTCCGATTCGTCACCTTGCCGTCAGCGTCAACGGAGGCATAATTGGTGGATGAAAGGCTCCACGTCGGTGTGACATTGCTTTGTTCGCCATCGCTCCAAGTAGCCGTGCACGTGTAGCTTACAGCACTTCCACTGGGAATGATGCCGTCGCCGGCAATAGATAGTTCAACAAGCGTACGCTTTGCAAGAACAATCTCCTTTGTCGCGGTCTTCGTCACATCGCCGACCGAGTAGCTGGCCGTAAGCGTCACCATCTGGTCTTCACCTGTCGTATTCGTGTTTGTCACGTTGCCAATCATGTCAACGTTTGCAAAATTGGTGGAGGAAAGACTCCACGTCGGCGTAATCGTTGTGGATTCGCCACTGCTCCATGTCGCCGTGCATGTGTAGCTTACAAATCCACCGCTGACAATCGCCGTATTGCCGTTGATGGTGATGTCTGTCAGCATGCGTTTTGACAACGTGATGACTTTCGTCGCGGTCTTCGTCACATCACCGACTGTGTAACTTGCCGTCAACAGCACCGTCTGGTCTTCGTCCGTCGTGTTCTTGTTTGTCACCTTGCCTGTTACGTCAACAGAGGCATAGGTCGTGTTGGAAAGAGTCCATGTCGGTATGGCCGCCGAGGAATCTCCATAGCTCCATGTCGCTGTACATAAGTAGGTTGCAACTCCACCAGTAGGAATAATCTCATCACCTTCGACGGCAACGGATTCCAATGTCCGTTTAGCAAGCGTTATGACTATTGAATTCGCCTTCGTTGCATTTCCGGCTTCATAACTGGCATTCAATGTGACCGTCTGGTCTTCGTCTGTCGTGTTTCGGTTCGTCACCTTTCCGTCAGCATCAATGGAAGCGTAGGCCGTGGAGGAAAGGCTCCATGTCGGCGTGACCGCCGTGGAATCGCCATAGCTCCAACTCGCTGTGCACGTATAGCTTGCAACTCCGCCAGTGGGGATGATATCATCTCCGGCGATAACAATTTCCGTAAGCGTGCGTTTCGACAGCGTGATGACTTTTGTCGCCGTCTTGGTCACGTCGCCGACTGTGCAGGTGGCCGCAAGCGTCACCGCCTGGTCATTGTCCGTCGCATTCTTGTTGGTCACTTTGCCGTCAGCGTCTATGGAAGCGTAGGTCGTGGAGGAAAGGCTCCATGCCGGCGTGACCGCCGTGGAATCGCCATAGCTCCAAGTTGCAGTACACGTATAGTTTACAGTTTCGCCGCTGGCAATCGTCGCGATACCATCAATGACAATTTCCGTCAGCGTCCGTTTCGACAGCGTGATGACTTTTGTCGCCGTCTTGGTCACATTGCCGACTGTGTAGTTGGCTGTAAGCGTCACCGCCTGGTCTTCATTCGTCGTATTCTTATTCGCAACTTTGCCGTCAGCGTCCACAGAGGCATGTGTGGTCGCGGAAAGGCTCCATGTCGGCGTGACCGCCGTGGTGTCGCCATAGCTCCAAGTTGCAGTACAAGCGTAGCTTGCAACCTTTCCACTGGCAATCGTCGTTTCGCCGGTGATGGCGATAGCCGTCAGAGTCCGCTTCGACAGCGTGATGACTTTTGTCGCTGTCTTGGTCACATCACTTGACATATAGGTCGCAGTCAGAGTCACCGTCTGATCTTTGTCCGTCGCATTCTTGTTCGTCACCTTGCCCGTTGCGTCAACGGAGGCGTAATTAGTGGAAGAAAGGCTCCACGTCGGCGTGACCGCCGCGGGATCGCCATTGCTCCATGTCGCCGTGCAAATGTAGCTTGCTGTTCCACCAGTGGGGATGTTGGCGTCTCCGTCGATGGCAATGTCCGTCAGCTTGCGTTTCGACAACGTGATGTCTTTTGTGGCTGTCTTTGTCACGTCGCCGACCGTGTAGCTGGCCGTCAGCGTCACCGTCTGGTCATTGTCCGTTGCATTCCTGTTCGTCACCTTGCCCGTGGCGTCAACGGAGGCGTAATTGGTGGAGGACAGTCTCCATGTCGGTGTAATGGCGGTCGCATCACCATAGCTCCAAGTTGCCGTGCACGTGTAACTTGCAGATCCGCCAGTGGCAATGGCCGAGTCGCCGGTAATGACAATGTCCACCATCGTCCGTTTCGACAGCGTGATGACTTTTGTCGCTGTCTTCGTCACTTTTCCGGCTTCATAGCTCGCGGTCAATGTCACCGTCTGGTCTGTCGCCGTCGTATTGCGGTTCGTCACCTTGCCCAATGCATCAACTGAACCGTATGTCGCTGGCTCAAGACTCCACGCCGCCGTCGCGGCTGACGTCGCGCCGTCGCTCCATGTCGCCGTGCAGACGTAGGTTGCCACGCCGCCGCTTGGAATCACATCATCCCCCGCAATGGAGATGGATACAAGCGTGCGATTCGTCAAGGTAATGGTCCTGGATGCCGTCTTCGTCACATCGCCAAATGTGTAGCTTGCCATAAGCGTCACGGTCTGGTCATTGTCCGTGGTGTTCTTGTTTGTCACTTTTCCGTCAGCGTCAACGATGGCATAATTTGTGGCGGAAAGACTCCATGCCGGCACAATATTGGTATGCTCGCCGTCGCTCCATGCCGCCGTGCAAATATAGGTTGATGCACCACCACTGGGAATGATGCCGTCGCCTATAATGGAAAGTTCAACAAGCGTACGCTTTGCAAGAATGATCTCCTTTGTCGCAGTTTTCATCACATCGCCGACCGTGTAGCTTGCAGCCAGTGTCACCGTCTGGTCATTGTCAGTCGTGTTCTTGTTCGCAATCTTTCCGTCAGCGTCAATGGAGGCATATGTCGTAGCGGAAAGACTCCACATCGGCGTAATAGCGGTAGAGTCGCCATAGCTCCAAGTTGCTTTACACGTATAGCTGGCAGTACCGCCACTGGCAATCGTCATGTCACCGGCAATGGTAATGTCCATCAACGTCCGCTTCGACAACGTGATGACTTTTGTCGCTGTCTTCGTCACGTCGCCGACTGTGCAGCTCGCCATCAATGTGACGGTCTGGTCATTGTCCGTCGCATTCTTGTTCGTCACCTTGCCGTCAGCGTCAATGGAAGCGTAGGTCGTGGAGGAAAGGCTCCACGCCGGCGTAATGGCGGTAGAGTCGCCATAGCTCCAAGTTGCCCTGCAAATGTAACTTGCAACTCCGCCAGTGGGGATGTTATCGTCTCCAGCGATGATAATGTCGGTCAGCGACCGCTTCAACAGCGTGATGACTTTTGTCGCCGTCTTCGTCACGTCGCCGACCGTGAGGCTCGCAGTCAATGTCACCGTCTGGTCATTGTCCGATGCATTCTTGTTCGTCACCTTGCCGCCAGCGTCTATGGAAGCATAGGTCATGGAGGAAAGGCCCCATGCTGGCGTGACCGCCGTGGAATCGCCATAGCTCCAAGTTGCCGTGCACGTGTAGGTTGCAGTTCCGTCGGTGGCAATTGCCGCATCGCCGTTGATGGCGATGTCCGTCAGTGTGCGTTTCGACAATGTGATGACTTTTGTCGCTGTCTTGGTCACGTCGCCGACTGTGTAGCTGACCTTAAGCGTCACGGTTTGGTCATTGTCCGTCGCATTTTTGTTCGTTACCTTGCCGTCAGCGTCAATGGAAGCATAGGCGCTAGACGAAAGGCTCCATGCCGGCGTGACCGCCATGGGATCACCATAGCTCCAAGTAGCTGTGCACGTGTAGGTTGCAGTTCCGCCGGTGGCAATCGTCGTGTCGCCGTTGATGGCAATGTCCGTCAGCGTGCGTTTCGACAACGTGATGACTTTTGTGGCTGTCTTGGTCACGTTGCCGACTGTGTAGCTAGCTGTAAGTGTCACCGCCTGGTCTTCATTCGTCGTATTCTTATTTGTAATTTTGCCGTCAGCGTCAACGGAGGCGTAATTTGCGGAAGAAAGGCTCCATGTCGGCTTGACCGCTGTGGAATCGCCACTGCTCCATGTCGCCGTGCATATGTAGCTTGCTGTTCCGCCACTGGCAATCGTTGCGTCACCGTCAATGGCAATGTCCTTAAGCATCCGTTTCGCAAGCGTGATGACTTTCGTAGCCGTCTTTGTCACGTCGCCGACCGTGTAGCTTGCTTTCAGCGTTACGGTCTGGTCGTCGTTTGTCATATTCTTGTTCGTCACCTTGCCGTCAGCGTCAACGGAGGCATAAGTCGTAGCGGAAAGGCTCCATGCCGGCGTGAACACCGTGGGATCACCACAGCTCCATGTCGCCGTGCAAATGTAACTTGCGGTTCCGCCAGTGGGAATCGTCGCGTCGCCGTCAATAGCTATGTTTTCCAAAGACCGCTTCGACAATGTGATGACTTTCGCAGCTGTCTTTGTCACGTCGCCGACCGTGTAGCTTGCTTTCAGCGTTACGGTCTGGTCGTCGTTTGTCATATTCTTGTTCGTCACCTTGCCGTCAGTGTCAACGGAGGCATAAGTCGTAGCGGAAAGGCTCCATGCCGGCGTAATGGCAGTAGAGTCGCCATAGCTCCAAGTTGCCGTACACGTGTAGGTTGCAGTTCCGCCAGTGGGAATGACCGTGTCACCGTCAATGGCGATCTCCGTCAGCAACCGTTTCGCAAGCGTGACGACTTTGGATGCAGTCTTCGTCACATCGCCGACTGTATAGCTTGCAGAAAGCGTAACGGCCTGATCTTCATCCGTCGTGTTCTTGTTCACAATCTTGCCGTCAGGATCAATGGTTGCATAAGTCGTTGAGGATAGACTCCAATTCGGCATGACCGCCGTAGGATCGCCGTCGCTCCAAGACGCGGTACACGTGTACGTGGCAAATCCTCCGGTGGGAATTACCGAGTCGCCGTTAATGGCGATGTTTTCCAATGTCCGTTTCGCTAGCGTTATGACTTTTATCGCTGTCTTTGTCACATCGCCGACTTTGTAGCTTGCGGTCAACGTCACCGTCTGGTCTTCGTCTGCCGCATTCTTATTTGAAACTTTGCCGTTTGCATCAACGGAAGCATAAGTCGTAGCGGAAAGGCTCCACGTCGGTGTGACCTCCGTAGGATCGCCACTGCTCCAAGTCGCCGTGCATACGTAGCTTGCGACGCCGCCACTGGCAATTGTCGCGTCGCCGTCTATGGCAATATCCATCAGCGTCCGTTGCGCAAGCGTGATGGCTTTCGTAGCCGTCTTCGTCACATTGCCGACCGTATAGCTCGCCATCAACGTCACCGTCTGGTCATTGTCCGTCGAATTCTTGTTCACCACCTTGCCGTCAGCATCAACGGAGGCATAAGTCGTAGCGGAAAGACTCCATACAGGAACAGCAGCCGCAGAGTCGCCATAGCTCCAAGTCGCTGTACACGTATAGTTTGCAGCGCCGCCAGTGGGAATGGTCGTGTCGCCGTCAATGGCGATATCCGTCAGTGTTCGCTTAGCAAGCGTGATGACTTTTGAAGATGTCTTTGTCACGTCGCCAACCGTATAGCTTGCGGTCAGTATCACCGTCTGGTCATTGTCCGTCGCATTCTTGTTCGTCACCTTGCCCGTGGCGTCAACGGAGGCGTAAGTCGTTGAGGTAAGGCTCCATGTCGGCGTGATGGCAGTCGAATCGCCATAGCTCCATGTCGCCTTGCACGTGTAGTTTGCTGTTTCGCCGCTGGCGATTGTCACGATGCCTTCAATGACAATCTCCGTCAGCGTACGTTTCGACAATGTAATGACTTTTGTGGCTGTCTTTGTCACGTTGCCGACCGTGTAGCTCGCTGTCAGCGTCACCGTCTGGTCATTGTCCGTCGCATTTTTGTTCGTCACCTTGCCCGTGGCGTCAACGGATGCGTAATTAGTGGATGAAAGGCTCCATGTCGGTGTAATGGCTGTCGAATCGCCATAGCTCCAAACAGCCGTGCTTGTGTAACTTGCTGTTCCGCCGGTGGCAATCGTCGCATCGCCGTCAATGACGATGTTCTCCAAAGAGCGCTTCTCAAGCGTGATGATTTTCGTTGTTGTCTTCGTCACATTTCCGGCTTCATAGCTTGCGGTCAACGTCACCGTCTGGTCCGTCGCCGTCGTATTGCGGTTCGTCACTTTGCCCGTGGCATCAACTGAAACGTAAACCGCCGGCGCAATACTCCATGCCGCCGTCGCCGTTGACGTCGTGCCGTCGCTCCATGTCGCCGTGCAGACGTAGGTTGCCACGCCGCCGCTCGGAATCACATCATCCCCTGCAATGGAGACGGATACAAGCGAACGATTTGTCAACACAATGGTCTTGGATGCCGTCTTTGTCACATCGCCAAACGTGTAGGCGGCCGTCAACGTCAGTGTCTGGTCTTCGAGCGTCGTATTCTTGTTTGTCACCTTGCCGTCAGCATCAACGGTAGCATATTTTGTGGATGAAAGGCTCCACGTCGGTACGACATTGCTTTGTTCGCCATCGCTCCAAGTAGCGATGCAGACGTATGTCGCCGCACCACCACTGGGAATGATGCCATCACCGGCAATGGATAGTTCAGACAACGTCCGCTTTGAAAGGATTATATTCGTTTGTGCCTTCTTCGTCACATCGCCAAACACATAGCTCGCGACAAGCATCACCGATTTGTCTTCTCCTGTCGTATTCTTGTTCGTCACCTTGCCGTCCACGTCAACGGAGGCATAGGGACTGTCTAAAAGGCTCCACTCCGGCTTAACCTTCGATGTCGTGCCGTCGCTCCATGTCACTGAGCAGGAATAAGTTGAAGCCTCGCCGCTGGCGATTCTGGAGACACCGTCGATCGTGATGCCTTCCAACGTCCGCTTCGCAAGCTTGATGTCTTTTGCCGATGTTTGGGTAATATCGCCGCTCGTGAAGGTCGCGTTCAGCGTCACCGTCTGGTCTTCACCCGTCGTATTTTTGTTCATCACCTTGCCCGTTGCATCAACGGAGGCGTAGGTTGTGTTGGAAAGAGTCCATGCCGGTGTGGCTGTCGTGGGATCTCCATAGCTCCATATCGCCGTGCATGTGTAGCTTGCAAATCCGCCAGTGGGAATCGTCGTATCACCATCGATTACAATGTTTTGCAATGTACGTTTCGACAACTTTATGTCTTTTGTCGCTGTCTTTGTCACATCGCCAACCTTGTAGCTGGCGGTCAAGGTCACGGTCTTGTCTTCATCCGTCGTGTTCTTGTTCACCACCTTGCCGTCAGCATCGACGGAGGCATAAGTCGTAGCGGAAAGACTCCACGTCGGCGTAACCGCCGTGGAGTCGCCATAGCTCCAAGTAGCCGTACATGTATAAGTTGCGCTACTGGCTGTCGCGATGGTCGCGTCGCCTGCGATGGCGATGGCTACTAGCGTCTTCTTCGCCAATGTGATACTCTTCGTAGCTGTCTTCGTCGTTCCATCAAGCGTGTAGCTGGCGGTCAGCGTCACCGTCTGGTCTGCCGTCGTCGTGTTCTGGTTCGTCACGGCTCCCGCCGTGCTCACAGAAGCATAGGTCGTCGGAGCAACTGACCACGTCGGCGTGACCGTCGTGGCTTCGCCATAGCTCCAAGTAGCCGTGCATACGTAATTTGCAACTCCGCCAGTGGGAATCGTCATATCGCCGTCAATGGCGATGTCCGTCAGAGTCCTCTTCGCAAGCGTGATGACTTTCGTGGCCGTCTTTGTCACATCGCCAACCGTGCAGCTGGCGGTCAGCGTCACGGTCTGGTCATTGTCCGTCGTGTTCTTGTTCACAATCTTGCCGGCAACGTCAACAGAAGCATAAGTCGTAGAGGAAAGACTCCATGCCGGTGTAATGGCAGTAGAGTCGCCATAGCTCCAAGTAGCCGTGCACGTGTAGGTTGCAGTGCCGCCTGTGGGGATGACCGTGTCGCCGTCAATGGCGATGTCTGTCAGCGTCCGTTTCGCTAGCGTGACGACTTTCGTAGCCGTCTTTGTCACGTCGCCAACCGTATAACTCGCGGTCAGTGTCACGGTCTGGTCATTGTCCGTCGCATTCTTGTTTATTACTTTGCCGTCAGTTCCAACGGAGGCATAATTTGTGGAGGAAAGGCTCCACGTCGGTATGACCGTGGTACTTTCTCCTATATTCCATGTTGCGGTACAAATGTACGTCGAAATACCGCAGCTGGGAATAATGTCATCACCGTTGACAGATATGGATGCGAGTGTCCGCTTCGCAAGCGTGACGATTTTCGTAGCCGTCTTTGTCACATCGCCAACAGTGTAATTCGCTGTCAACGACACCGTCTGCTCCGTAGGTGTCGAATTCATGTTCTTCAACCAACCATTCGCATCAATAGAGGCATATGTTGTGGAAGAAAGAGTCCATGTCGGCGTAACCGCTGTGGTATCCGCGTCGTCCCAAGTTGCCTTGCAGGTATAAGCCACGACACCGCCGCTTGGAATCATATCACTACCTTCAATGGCGATTGATACAAGCGTCCGTTTCGTCAACGTGATGTTCTTTGAGGCTGTCTTCGTAACACCGTCATATGTATAGGTAGCGGCCAGCATCACCGCATGGTCATACGCCGTCGTGTTTCGATTTGTCACCTTGCCTGCTGCGTCAACAGAAGCGAAATCCGTATTGGAAACACTCCAAGTTGGCGTAACTTCCGTGGTTCCTCCATACCCCCATTTCGCCTTGCATATATATGCCACCATACCACCAACAGAAATTGTATCATCTCCCTCGATGTCAATCGACACCAATATCCGTTTTGCCAACGTTATGGTTTTGGAAGCTGTTTTTGTAACGCCGCTGAAGGAAAAGTTTGCGGTCAGCGTAACGGATTGGTCATTGTCCGTTGAATTCAGATTCCGCACTCTTCCATTTACGTCAACGGAAGCGTAGTCAGTTGAGGAGAGACTCCAGTCCGGCGTGACACGTGACACCGTTTCGTCGCTCCATGTGACCATGCAGACATATTCCAAAATACTGCCGTTTGAAATCGTATCGTCGCCGACAATCGTCATGGATGCGGGGAGACGCTTCGATAGTGTGACAACTTTGCTCGCCGTTTTCGTTATGCTTCCATACTCATAACTTGCTTTTAACGTCACTTCCTTTTCCGTCTCCGTTGTATTCTTGTTCGTCATTTTGCCTTCTGCGTCAATGGAGGCATATTCAGAAGAAGAAAGACTCCATGTCGGTGTCACCGTAGTAGTCGCCCCGTCGCTCCATGTCGCGGTGCACGTATAATTTTCCTTTCCACCGCTGGAAATTGTATTGTTTCCATTGATGGCAATGGACGCCAGAGTACGCCTTACAAGCGTAATGGTTTTTGAAGCTGTCTTCGTAATGCCGTCCTGTGTATAAGTTGCAGTCAACGTCACGTTATAGTCAGAGTCTGTCGTGTTCTTGTTCGTGACCTTGCCCGTTGTGTCAACCGAGGCAATTGCCGAATTAGAAAGGCTCCATGTCGGCGTGACTGTCGTAGTCGCCCCGTCGCTCCATGTCGCCGTACCAGTATAGGTCGCCGAGGAGCCGCTGGAAATCGTAGAATCGCCGTTGATAGCGAGGTATGTCAGCGTCCGTTTCGCAAGCGTGATGACTTTCGTCGCCGTCTTTGTTACATCGCCAACCGTATAGCTTGCAGTCAGTGTTACGGTTTGGTCTTTATCCGTCATATTCCTGTGCGTCACTTTGCCATCGGCGTCAACGGACGCGTATTGAGTGGAGGAAAGACTCCATGCGGGTATGACTACGGTTGTCGTTCTGTCACTCCAACTAGCCGAGCAGGAATATGTTACAGTATCTCCGGCATATATTGTATCCATTCCGTTGATGGTAATGGACTGCAATTCGCGTTTCTTCAGCGTTACATTTTTCGTCACTGTTTTACTTACGCCGTTGAATGTATATGCAGCAGTCAATGTCACGGTCTGGTCTTTCTCTGTCGTATTCTGATTTACCACCCTGCCATTGGTGTTGATATTAGCATAAGTCCATGAATTGAGATCCCAAGTTGGTCTCACCTCCGTAGTCTCCCCGTCACTCCAAGTTGCCGTACATGAATAAGTTGCGGAAGCACCGCTGTCGATGTAATCTGGACCGTCGACGGCGATTGATATCAAAGACCGTTTTGTCAATGTTATGATCTTGGAAGCCGTTTCCGTCACGCCATTATGTGTATAGACTGCATTCAACGTCACAGTCTGGTCCACACCGGTTGTATTCTTGTTCGTCACCTTGCCTGTTGCATCGACAGAAGCATAGTTTGTAGAGGAAAGACTCCATGTCGGAGTGACTGTCGTCTGCGAATCGTCACCCCATGTCGCCGTACAAGTGTATGACTCCGTGGAACCACTTGCGATGCTCGCCGCACCATCAATGGCGATGGATAAAAGCGTATCGGCATCTATTGGCGTCCAGACGATGTCATCGACCCATGCGTATCCGCCGCTACCAGAGAAGTTACTGTATTTATAATATGTCCAGACAAGAACATGGTCGCCTGAACCTGTGATTGTAAATTCCTTTTGTCCCCAGTTGTCTGACCCGTAAATGGAGGCCATATTATCACCGTCAATATATAAGGAAAGAGAGGCGCGGTACCGATCTTCCGTCGATGCCCGCCAGCAGAATGACAATCTGCCGGGGCCGTTGACTTTGGCGGCCATGATAGAGGAGCTGCCAGATGAAATGTCGCCGGATTGCAAAGCGGAGGGTGCGCTGTTGTAGGTGCTGTTCTGGACGAGCCAAGATGTGGAACGGGATGGCGATCCAACTTGCACGTCTCCGGTGACGACCGCCGACGCTCCGTCAATATCATTCACAACATCCAAATATGTGAAAGCATAGTCTGAAGCCTTCATGCCATCCTTGAAGGCCACGACGATAAAAGGTGTATATGCGGTTATAGACACGCCCTCGGCGGGAAGAACGAGGCTGCTGGCTGAGGGTATGTAGTTGTCCAAACGGTAACGTATCGTCGCACCAGGCGTCGCGCATGTCGCCGTGGCATTATAGGGGAGGAAACAATAGCCGTTCGGCGGCCTGTTGATCACGGGAGTCGCCACTTGCTCCTGGAAGGTGAAGGTCATCGTCTCCGTGGTGCTGACGGGCTCCCCGTTCTCGAAGGCGCGGGCGGAGACGGTCGTTGTCGCCGTCAGCGGGATTGCCTCCGTGTAAAGCATGTCGGATATCGTCGGTGCCGTATCGTCAAAGCGATAACGGATGTCGAGTCCGCCCCTGAGAGTGGAAAGCTCCAGCATCTGTGTCGTGCCGGTTGTATAAACAGTGTATTCAGACAGGCTGAATATTGGCGTGCAGGGATCGAAGAAGATTCTCGCATCGGTAATTGACATGGGGCCGCCGTGGCCTTTCAATCGGTTGTCTTGTACTGGGTCGATGATCGCTATGAATGGCAGCGTGTTGCCCAACCCGCTTCGGTATTGACTGCTTTCCGATGACGTGTCCACATTGGTGTACCACAGTTCGTATCCTGCCAGCAGCGTCGCCTTGATGTCTGCCGTCTCGCAGACCGTGTTGCGGAAGTAGTTCGTGTTCATGCAGGTGTCGCGTCCACCAACCATGAGCACCAGTTTGTCACTCGCCGCGGCGGCTTCGAACGCCGCCGCCTTGGACGTATGCCATGTCAGCAATTCATCCGCCATGACCGC
>JAFZIJ010000080.1 GCA_017554445.1 Victivallales bacterium | reverse complement strand
GGCGTTCGGGCAGAGCGGTTTAGGCGCGGTTCACGGGCTGGCCCATCCGCTGGGACATCTGCTGGGCGTTCCGCACGGCCTGTCCTGCGCGATCCTGCTGCCATATATTCTGGAATGGAATCTTCCCGTGGCGGAAGATGAATTCGCCGTATTGGGAGGCATGTGCGGCGTCGGCGACGGAGCGGCGTTTGTGTCGGCCGTCACGCAACTGTGCCGCCGTCTGCAAGTTCCGGAAGGCTTCGGCGGGTACGGTCTGAAGGCGGAGCACTACGAGTATATCGTCGCGAACTGCCGCAGCGGAAGCATGAAGGCGAATCCGCGGGCGATGACGGACGATAATGTCCGCGATCTTCTTGCGCGACTGAATGTCTGACGATGCTGAGAAGGTTTTTTTCGGATAATTAGGCTTTTTTGTTGGAAATTAGCGAAAAGGCCATTATTGTTATAGTAAAAGACATAAGCATTATAATGGATTGTCATCATAATCGTAAAAAAATCAAGGAGCAATGAGATGAGAAGATCGTTGATGTTGGCGTTGTTGTTGGTGTCGGTCGGTGTCGTGAGCCATGCTTATGACACGACTCCGTTGCAGATTTCCGTTTGGCCGCCGAACCTGCAGGTTGTCACCTCCGATATTGATGTGTCCGGTCTGAAACTGAACCTCCCCTACGGCGGCAACAACCGCATCATGGGTATTGATCTTGGTATCGCTTCGACGAGCGAAAATTGCTCGGCCTTGCAAATCAACCTGTTGAACATGATTAGCGAGCGCTATAGCGGCTTCCAGGTCGGTCTGTTCAACCTTTGCGGCGAGAGCCGTGGCTGCCAGATTGGCTTGCTGAACTCGACGGATTCGATCGGCAGCGGCCTGCAGATCGGCATTGTCAACTCCACGCTTGAAATGACGGGCGTCCAGATCGGCCTGATCAACTACACGGATTTCATGATCGGCTTCCAGATTGGTATCGTGAACATCATTCGCGAGTCCATCGTCCCATTCTTCCCGATCATTAATTTCTGCTTCTAATCCAAAGCAGTCGCTATTCGTATTGGACGCCTGCAGAACTTGTTCTTCTGCAGGCGTTTTTTGTCATGAGGCATAGGAGGCGTGTTGATGAGGTTGCCAGTCAAGCTGATGATTTCGGGGGCGGTGTACATGGTGGTGTCCGTCGTCTGCCTGCTGGGCGTCTGGAGCCGCGTGGCCGCCTTGGGCGAACTGTCGGAATATCTTGGCATGACGGACGATTTCCAGCATCGGCTTGTGGAATTGTCGTGGTGCCGTGACCGGCAGGAGATGGACCGCCAGCTGACGGAGCTTCAGCATGTTTTCGAGACGATGAACGGCCGCCCGAATCTGTTGAAGGAAATCGGCGGCCGTTACGGCGGGCAGGGGAAGGTCATCCAGGGGGAACTGGCCGTTTTGAAGGCGGCGGGGCTTGGCGTGAACCGCCTGCAGGATGCAGAGAAGATTCGTGAGATTTCAGACCAGATGGGCGAATTGGCCGGTCTGGCCGTCGCACGCATGCTGGAGAATCGTACGGCTGCGTGGCGGTATGCCATCATCTGGCTGGTCATCGGCATTCTGTTATTGGCGTCGAATGTGGCGTGGTACTGGATGGACATTCACAACCGTTTGAAGCAGTTGAGTTTGCAACTTGTTTCAACGGGCGATGAAAAGGTCGTTTATCAGCCATTGCACGACATTTCGGAAATCGGCCCCACTCTGAAACGGTATTCGGAGAGCAGTGGCCAGCGTGTGCAGGGCCATGAATTCTTCTTGGCGGAAATGAGCCATGAGATCCGTACGCCGCTGAATGGCGTCATCGGTTTTTTGAGTAATTTAGGCTCGACGCCGCTGAATGCGCAGCAGAAGCAGTACGTGCGGATCATCGAATCCAGTGCGCGAAGCCTGCTGCACGTCATCAATGAAGTTTTGGATTATTCGAAAATCAACGGCGGCAAGATGGAATTGGAGGACGTCGCCTTCGATTTGCGCGCTTTGGCGGAGGACCGAATCGCGATGGCTGCGCAGCTTGGAAAGCCTAAAGGCCTGCGCTGCAATCTTTTGTTTCCAGGGCACGAGCCTGTCATCGTGCGCGGTGATCCAAACCGCCTGCGGCAGGTTTTGGACAATCTTCTGAGCAACGCCGTCAAATTCACGGAACGCGGCGAAGTCTGTCTGGAGATTCAGTTGGGCGACACGGGCGGCGAGCAAGTCGTCGTGGATTTCGCCGTAAAGGATTCCGGCATCGGCATTCCCGCATCCAAACTGCCGAATTTGTTCCAGCCGTTCAAGCAGGCGGACAGCAGCGTCAGCCGAAAATACGGCGGCACTGGGCTTGGCCTGAGCATTTCCAGCAGTCTCGTCGGGCTGATGGGCGGCAAACTGGAAGTGTGGAGCCGCCAAGGCGAAGGTTCCCGCTTCTATTTCATGTTGCAAATGGCGAAGGCCAATGCGGCGGAGCAGGTCCGCCTGCCTGGCAGTTTCCGCATTGCGTTGCCGCGGAACGAGTTGAAGAAACATTGCGCGCTATTGGTCGATGATACGCCGACGAATCTTTTCCTTTTGGAGACCGTCTGCCAAAGCATTGGCCTGCCGTATCGGACGGCGGCCAACGGCGCGGAAGCCGTCGAACTGAGCATGAAACAGAAGTTCGACGTCATTTTTATGGATATCCAAATGCCTGTGATGGATGGATATACGGCGATTCGTGAAATTCGCAAGCTCCCGACAAGCACGATGACGGCCATCATCGCGTTGACGGCGAGCGCCTTCCAGGAGGATGTGGAACGCGCGTTGAGCGCAGGTGCGACTGGATTCATCGCCAAGCCATTTGAACGCAATCAGTTGCTGATGTGCATCGCGGACGCGTTGGTTATCGAGCCTGTCCGCGAAGCCATCGAAGAAGTGGATACGCAGGAGAGCGAAGACGCGGCGACCGTCCGGCAGATGCACGATTTCATGCGCGAACAGTATCAGATTTCGCTTGGCGAAATCAAAATGACGTTGGCGCAGACAGTTGCGGATTGGCGGCCGCTTTTGGACAACCTGCGGATCCATGCGAAAAAAGGCAACGGCGCGGATACGCGGGCCATCCTGCACAGGCTGAAAGGGCAGCTGTCGTCCATCGGCCTGCCGGAGCAGTCCGAACAGGCCGCCATGCTCATGGAATGTCTCACGGAGGATTCCGTGCCCGAACAGGCCATGAACGGCATCGATGAGCTGATCCGCGATCTGAGCCGTATCTTCCGTCTGCTGGAGCAGGACGTAACCGTCGTGAAATGAAGGATGAACGCATGAACAAGCATGGCCTGGTGATGTTTCTCGCGTTGTTCATCCTGCTGGTCGCATGCCGTTTTGGCCAGCCGATGGGGCAGGACGAAATTTCGCATTACTACAAATGCATACGCATGCTTTATTTGGATGGCTATTCGCATCCGGCGGATGTCATCACCTTTTCGCCGCATCTGTATCCGCTTCTGGCTTGCGGCGTGTGCAAGCTGTTTGCCCATTTTAATCAGGCGACTGTGCAGATGACGGGCGTCTTCTGTTGGCTGGCCGTAATCTATCTGTTGTGGAAATTAGCGAAAACAACGCAGGAGCAATGGGTTGCATGCGGTCTCTGCATCTTGCTGCCGATGGTGCAGCAGGCCGCCGTGACGGTGGAAATCGACCAGACCGTCCTGCCGCTTGTAACGCTTCTCCTCTGCTGGCGGGCGAAGCAGTTCATGGAGGAAAGCTCCGCGAAAAACGGCCTCTGGCTGGCCGCATCCATGGCGTTGGCGTTGTGGGCGCGATTGACGACACCGATTGTCTTAATACCTCTGTTCATTGGATTTGCGTGGTGGAGCGTCGATTCTAAGAGGGCTGTGAAGACGGCGGTCTGGCTGGTGTTGGGCTGCGTCGTGTTTTTCGTGACATGGCGGCTCTACTGCCGTATGACGGGCGTGAATTGGTTCGGGCCGTTTGAATATTTGGCACGGTCATTCCGGGAGACGACGGTCGGCGAACGGTCGAGCGGCGCTTCGCGCCTCATACAGAACATGTTGTATCTGGTCTTCTGGGGGATGAATCCGTTTCTGCTTGTGCTAACGGCAGGCAGCATCATCGTCGGCTATTTGAGGAAAGTTCCGCGCACGGAACTGTGCTATCTGGCTGCGGGCGTGTGGCTGTTGTGCGGTTATGAAATTGTCGGTGGCGCACTGTTTGGCTTTCCAAAATACCAGATACCCGCGATGCCGTTGGTCTGCCTTGGTATCGCATTGGCGTGGAAGGGGTTGTGGAAATTCAGGCCGTTAGGGCGGCTGGAAACGGCCTATCTGCTATTTTTGGGATTGATAATGTGGGGGCTGTTGATGAAGATGGGGGATCCATTGCATGCGCTACGGATCGACGTTCGCGAGACAGCTGTAATCGGCGGTTCTATCCGATTGGAACTCATGAAATTAGGGGCGCGCTTCGCACTTTGTTGGGGAGTGCTGGTCTTGATGTTCGTCATCTTCCGACGGCGTCTGCCTGCGATGCCGTTGTGGCAGTTGTTGCTGCTGGGGGTGATATGGACGAACGGTATCTTTTCTGTCTGGCAGGGCAACCGACCGTATTCTACTGGCTATGTCTATGGGGATGAAGGAGAAACACGGGAAGTAGCAGGACTGATTGAGTTCTGCAGGTGGACCGACCGTCCGCTTTTCGTGCCTCATGAAGTGCTGTTCCAGTTGGGTGACTTCCGTCTAGTCGATGGCCTGCCAATGGATTGGACGGATATGGACGCTGTGGTGGAACGCATTAAAAATACGCATCCGCCGATGATTGCGCTTTCCGTGCTGACCAACACGACGAACGAAGTCCGGGAGGCGCTGAGCCATGAAAAATTGCAGAAAAACTTGCCGCCCACCTATGAAATGAAGCGTGTCGGACGTTATTATGTATGGTGGAATGTGAAGAGATATTAAGAAAAGAGGCGATGAAAAGCAGTCGTCATATTCATATTGATATTTGTCTATGGTTAAAATATTAAGCTATCTGTTTGGATTTTCATGCCTGGTTTGGTTTGGCCGGGCGGGACTGCCTGTCGCCTTGCCGGATGTTGTTCTGGCCTGCCTGCTTCCGTTTGCGTTGCGCAACTGGTTGCAACGGAAGGCCGACGTGCATCTGTGGTTGAACCGCGCCTATTATCTTGTCCTGTTGGGGCTTTGCTGGGCGACAGTTTCCTGCGCGGCGGCGATGGGGCTGGGCGGCGGTCTGCTGAAGGCCTGCCAGCTGGGATGGTATCTGCTGGCGGGGCCGTTCGTCATCGCGATGTTGCCCGAAGAACGTGGACGGATGATGAAAGGCCTTGCGATTGGCTTGGTTGTGAATGCGATAACGGCATGCGTCATGCCGTTCTGGGGGACAATCGGCGCACCATGCGGTGGATTGATGGTGTCGCGGACTGGCTTCGGTGTCGGCATGGCTATCGCGCTGTCGCTGTTGCTGTTACGTGATGCGTTGCCGTTGGCGTGGGTGACGGCGCCGTGGGGCAGTATCGCGCTGATGCTGTGCGGTTTGTCGTTGAGCGGTTTGTCCGGAATTGTCCTGTGTTGTCTGGCGATCGCCATGAGCTACCGTAACGGATTTATTATTCGCGAACGACAGCTTCATTTGGCGCCGTTCTTGGCGGCCGTTCTGCTGATGCTGCTGATCAGCCCCGCACGCCGCGCGGCGTTGGTCGATTGCGTGACGCCGTCGGAAGCGACGGAACTGTCCGAAGCTAGTCCGCGCCGCTGGGTGCAGGAACGAATCTGCGCATGGCGGGCGACGAAGGCGTCGCCATGGTTTGGATACGGGCCTGGCCAGTATCAGGCGACGGTTGGCATGGCGCGTTTCCGTGGTCGTTTTCCGCGGCCAAACGAAACGAAAGTCGAATTGAACACGCAGGACGGCTGGCAGGTCGTGTCCGTCGAATACGGATTTGCCGCCGCGTTGTTGATTGCGGCTGGATTTATCATCTTGGCATTGAATAGCTTGCGTCGAAAAGACGTCATGCTGGATGCGGCGCGAATCGGTATCTTCCTGTTCTTGGGGATGTTCTTCACGCCGTTGCTGGTGAAAGGCGCGGGCATGCTCGTCGCGTTGGCGTTGGGCGTCATGTTGCAGGCAAAACAGCAGGCGGTGGCCGCCGCCGTTGCGGAAAATGCGGAAACATCTGCTGGTACGAAGGTTGCGCCGTCGCATACATGTTGGGCGACAGGACTGAACAAGCTTGGAATCAGCTGGTCGTTGCTCCGCCAGCCGTTGCCGTTGTTCGCGTTGTGGGCCGCTTCGTTGGTGTTGATGGCGGCCGCGCATCGCGTAGGCGCGCTGTCGTCGTCCAGCGAAGACGAAACGGGTAAGGCGGAACTCGCAAGTGGTTCGTTTGCAAGCATCGTCGAAGCAGAGACGTTGCTGAATATCGTCAAGCCTTTTGAAATCAAAGAGGATGAGGATAGTTCTGGCGGCCGTGTCATTGAAATTCCGGACAGGATTTTGGAAGACGATGCGACGTTGAGACAGGTTCGTGTGACGTATCCTCTTGAAATCCAAGAGGCAAAGACGCTGCATTTGTGGATGCGCGCACGTTGGAAGGATGGCTGCGGCAATTCCGTCTATGTCTCGTGGGACGGCGCGACGCCGTCCCTTGCGGGAAATGACGGAACGTATCAGGCGTGGCATTGGATCTATGGCGGCGACGTCAATTTGACTGTCGGCAAGCATGAATTGGCGCTTCTGCCGAGCGAAGACGGTGTGGAAATCGACCAGTTGATTTTATGCGACGATTCGCAATTCAGGCCGCGTGGCGTCATGGACCATGAGAGCCTTTCTAATGGCAAGTCATTGGCGGAGAATAAGTTGAATGGATGGCAGGCGCTTTTGGCGTCGGCTGCGCCGTTGCCGGAAGCCGTGAAGGCTGAAAAGCCGTTGCTGTTCGGTATCGCGGGGCCGTATCGCGGCGGCTACGAAGGGATGCTTATTAAATATGGTATGCCGTTCCGCCGTCTGATGGACTACGAATTGGAGATGCCCGAACGGCTGGCGGACTGCACATGCATCATGATTTCCGAGCCGATGAACCGCAACTTTGAGAAGATGACGGCCACGTTGACGAAATTCGTCGAAGACGGCGGCACGTTGGTTTTGGAGAAATGCGACAACTGGATGGGCACGTTGCGCCGTCCGACGCAGTTGTATCCGCGTCGTGTCTGGTGGCATACGCCGCCCGGCGGCGTTCTGCAAGCGGATGATTCATGGCCGTTTGCGGGGCTTGAGCCTGGAACGGAATTGACGCTGGCCCATGATGTCGCCATGCAGCTGATGCGTTCGCGGGATGACGGCGTGTGGCAGCCTCGTGGCGTTCAAAAGGTTGCGAATCAAGAGATTAAAGGCGGCATTTGGGAACGGACGCTCGGCAAAGGCCGTGTCCTCTACTGCTCCGTGCCGTTCAGTTTCCAAGTCATGTGGCGGGATCGTCAGTTCGACGTCATTTTGAAGAATATTCTGGAGAACATTGCCGCTGCGGTCGGTCGCAAGCCATTGTGGAACGGTTGGAAGGCGAAGACGCTAGTGCCGTCTGAGCCGTGCTTTACAGACGATTTCATGCGCGACGGCAACGAGCCGGGCGGCGGTTGGAAAGTGTTGAGCGGATCGTTCGTCTGTCCGGGCGACAAGCCGCCCGTGCCGAACGGCGAATTCACATTGGAATGCAAGGAGCCCGGCGAAATCGCCGTCGGAGACGACAGCTGGAAGAATTATGCTTTCTCGTTTTCCGTTCTTGGCAAAGGTGTTACGACGTTGAAGCTCAAAACGACAGCGGGGCGAGACGTGGTTGTTCGTTATGACGGCAACAGCCAGACGACGTATTTGGAAATGGGAAGCTTTAAAACGAACGGCGGCGGAAACGGCATGGATGGAGAAACTGAACGGTGGCACCGCATTGCCGTTATGTGCCGAAATGCCTCCGTGGAAGTGTTTTGCGATGGACAATCCCTGTTGCGCACCGCCAGTGGCGCCGTCCTGCTGGACGGCGAGACGTTCGCGGGGGAAGCAAAACTGTCGTTCGATACGGTTGGCGTGTTGTTGGATGACGTGTCCGTCCGTTCCGTCGATGACATCCTGTCGGAGACTGGCCGTGCGGTTGGCGAAGAGGGCAGCTGCCTGTCGTTGGCGCGTGTGCAAGATGATGGTATTGAACCCTATACGGTGTTTACACCATTGGTCAACGGTCGTCCTGCGACGGATATGTCAAATGGCTTCACGATTCCGTTGCCATTGTTCCGTGAAGCGAAACTGCTGGTCAACGGAAAGGCCTACACGCTTCCGCCCTCACGTCCGGATAACGTCTGGGTAATGCCGGAAAACGATGTGTCTGAATGGTTTGTGGCATCGCCAAGATGGAAGGACTATGTCTTCAAAGGCCGTCTGACGGATTGGTACGGCACGGGCGAAGGCAAATGGCAAAGTCTCGAACGCTGGAGTTGCGACCGCAACTGGTCGTGGCTTGGCGTTGAAACGAATGCGCCATCGATCCTGTGGCATCGGCAGAAGTTGTTGGCGCCGTTTGGTGTACGGACATGGATTTCCATGGGGGCACGGGAGAATTTCGCCGCCGAATACGAACGTGGCCGCGATCTGAATCTCGTCTTCGGCGGCAACGGAAAGGATTTGTCGGAAGGCTGGACCGTTCGTGTCATGCGTGCGGAAGAACGTGGCGTCGAATTGTGGCATGGCGACCAATTGATCGCCCAAAACAAAGATTTAGGTTTAGGGCGCGGCCATACGCTGCACCACAGTTGGTATGAAACCGTCGCTGTCGTGGAGGCGGGGCGGATTCGCGTCTATTTTGAAGGCCGTCCTGCCTTGGATGCCGCCGTTGACGAAAAGGAGTTCCGCGGGCAGGTCGGAATCTGGACGGAGAACAATTCCATCCGTCTTGGAAGAGCGCAAATCGCCTTCTAGTATTCTAGAATTCTAGAATAAAAGAATTTATGCCTTTTAGCCTTCTGGAGAAAATTTTTCTCCAGAAGGCTAATTTTTTTGCAAAAATCTTTTCCTAAGAAAGTTATGGCTTGGGGCAGTCATCAAGATTGGGTGGATTTTGTAGGAATTATCATGATTTATCATTATTTGATATGATTCTGCATGATAATGAAATTATCTTGCTTGCATTGTCTGGATGACGAGATATAATAATGGCAAAACAAAATAATTTTTCAGGTAATTTATTTTTGTTTTTCGCGAATCAGATCTAGACAAGACAGGAGTGCAAAAGATGAAAGAAAAATGCAAAGAACGGCGAACGTTGGCAGGACGGATCCTGCTGTTGGCGTTGGGGATGATGCTTTGGGGAGGCATGGTGATGGCTGAAAGAGTCATCTATGTCAAGACTGGCGGCAGTGGCGATGGCGGTAGCTGGACGACGGCGTTGGGGGACGTCCAGGCCGCCATCGACGCTGCGTCTTCCGGTGACAGCGTGTGGATTGCAACGGGAACATACTATCCGAGCAGTGTCCGCGAACTGGAAGGTGCAGAGTTGTTTGGCTATTCGTTTGAATTGAAGGATGGCGTATCGCTGTACGGTGGTTTCAAAGGAAACGAGACATTGCTGTCGGAACGGCGGAAACGGAAGAATGGCGGCGATGCGTGGGATTTCTCCTATCCGACGGTGCTGTCACAGTCGGAAGGAAACGTCGGTGGCGTCATCCGCAGCGGCGAAACGCCGTTGACGGCACCTGTAGTTTTGGATGGATTGGTCATCCAGAACGGCCAGGCCGTCGGCAGCGGTGTCGATGGCATGGGTGGTGGTGTGCAGGCCATGGGCTTGATTACGATTCGTAACTGCCTGATTACCGGTAACTTGTCCCGTGATGGCGGTGGCCTCGCACTCGGCGGCGGAGCAACCGTTGAAAGTTGCGGCATCTTCGACAACGAACTGATTGAAGAAGGTTGGGGCGGCAAAGGCGGCGGTCTGTATTTGTTCGGTGACGGCAATTTGGTCATCGGCAGTGTCGTAGCAGGCAATGGCGTCGTTGAAGGCGGCGTTCAGAATGGCGGTGGCATCTACGCTGTCGGCAACAGCGGCATCATGCATTGCACAATCGTCGGCAACTGCGCAATGCGCGAAGGCGGCGGCGTTTGGTGCGAAGGCGACGTGGAAGTGACGAACAGCGTCATCTGGGGGAACGCGCCGTCGTTGGTGCAGGCCAATGGTGTACAGGAGAATTTCATCTGCTGCGCCATCGAGGCGGGTGCCCCAGGCGTCGGCATCATTCCGTTGATGAGTGACAATTGCGGCAGCAAAGGCATTTCGTCGAATGAAAATTTGGTCGGTAGCTACTATATTTGCTTTGTTGATCCGATTGGCCGCAATTTCCGTCTGGGAGACGGCTCCTACGCCATCAACCGCGCACTGCCCGGCGTGAACGGCGAGGATGCGACGGGAACGGATTTGCAGTCGCTAAGCCTTCCGGACATCGGCGCCTACGCGACGGTCGCGAAGGGAAATCTGGCGGCGGATTTTTCAGTTGCTTATCCTTATATATATGGTGGATGGTCTGAAATCGAGACGCAGTTTGGCATTTGGACGCCGGAAGGCTGCCTGAACGAGTATTCTGGCGAAGAGGATTGCGTCAGGCTGAATGGCGATGTGACGTCATCTGTGTGGACTGGCGACTGGCTGCAGGCGGGGCCTGTCGATATCACACTGGCATTTTGGGTGACCGGCGACGAAGCGGCGTTGTGGAATGCGGAGAGCATCACGAAGCGTGTGATCGTCCGCCCGCGTCCGTTGATGATTCAGGCCAACGATGCCATCCATCGTTTCGGCGATCCAATGCCTGAACTGACGTGGACACTGGCCGGAGGCCGGCTCATCGGCGATGATGAAATCATCGGCGAACTGCTTTGCGAGGAGGGCGAAGAACTTGGCAGAACGTATCCGATCCAGCAGGGGACGCTGGCCGTTTCCGACGGTAACAACGGCAACAACTACACCATCATCTTCCGCGAAGGGCTGATGATAACCATGAAAGGGCAGGCGGAAATCACGGCGGATGATCAGTCAAAGGAATATGACACGGATCCCTTCGATCTGGATTTCGAGACGGAGCCCGGCGATGTCAATGTCATCGTCATTTACGAAGGGACGGACGGGACGGATTACGGCCCGTCAACGGAACCTCCTTCGGACGCAGGTACTTACATTGTCACCATCATCGTCGATGACCCGCATTATGAAGGCGAGACGACGCTGACCATCGAAATCACGCCAGCCGCGTTGACGATTATCGCCGACGACAAGACGCGTTACTACGGCCAGCAGAATCCCGAGCTGACGATGTCGTTCGAAGGTTTCAAAGGCGGCGACGGCCCGTCTTGCATCACGCTACCGACGATCGCCACGGAGGCGACCGCCGCAAGTCCCGTCAGACTGGGTGGTTATCCAATTACATTGACCGGCGGCGAGGCTCGTAACTACGAATTGACGTTGCGAAACGGGACATTGACCATTCTCCGTGCCAAGCCGGTTGTTGGCGACGCAACGGCAGGCGACATCGTCTATGGCGACCAACTGTCCGATTCTGAACTGGATGGTACGGTGACAAATCCGTATGGTGACGGCAATGTGCCTGGAACATTTGTGTGGGACGACGGCGACGACATGCCGCCCGCCGGCAGGGAGCCCCATACATGGACATTCATTCCAGACGATCTGGATAATTACGAACCTGTCACGGGGCAGAGCCCCGTGTGGGTGCATCCACGCACAATTATCGTGTCCGGAGGAAGTTATGAAAAAACTTATGGCGACGATGATCCGGAATTCACATTTGAGATCATCGGCGATGGGCTGGTGGGAGACGACACGTTCAGCGGTTCGATCGAGCGTGTTCCAGGTGAAAATGCAGGCACATATCCTATTATGCAGGGCACGCTTGCCTTGAATTCAAATTATGAAATCGACTTCCAGCAAGGCACGCTGACCATCAAGCCGGCCACCCTCACCGTCCGTCTGAAAAATCCGGTTGCGACCCGTGAATATGGCTATCCGAATCCGGAGTTCGAACTTGAATACGAAGGCTTTATCAATGGCGATACGGAAGATGACCTGACGGTGAAGCCACATGCGTCCACCGCGGCGGAACTCATGAGCGTGCCAGGAGACTATCCGGTGGTCGTCAGCGGCGGTGTCGATGACAACTATACATTCGTGTATGAGAGCGGTACCCTGCATGTCGGAAAAGCGACATTGCAGCCCACGAATATTGTCACGGCATCCGATATCACGTATGGACAGTATCTTGAGGATTCCGTACTGACCGGCCGCTTCCTTCATCCATCGCTCGGGCTGCTGATCGACGGCGAACTCAGCTGGGTTGATGACGGCGATACGGCGCTGCCGGCCGGCGAGCATGAGATGGACTGGGTCTTCGTCCCGTACAGTGAATACTACGACATGGCGGAAGGCACGGCAACCGTTACCGTCCACAAGGCGGTTCTGACAATCACGGTTGTGGATTGTGAACGTGACGTACACAATCCCATCGACGAATACGAACTGGTTTATGAAGGTTTCGTGTTCGATGAGACGGAAGATACGGAGGGTGTGTTCACCGAGCATCCGCATGTGGAAGGAACTGATGAATTCGATTCCCCCATGGGAGAGTATGAACTCATATTGGTTGGAGGCGAATGCCCGAACTATGAATTAGTCTTGAACAACGGCACTCTGACGGTGGTTCGCATCAAACCCATTGTCGTGGAGAATCCGGATCTGCATGCAATTACTGGAACGCTGGTTCGCGATCTTGGCAATCCGCCCGTCACGCTGGCGGATCCCTATACAGGCGGTGACGTTCCGGGCACGATTAGCTGGCAGTCTCCTGGACTTGTTCTTTATGCGGGAACCAAAAATGTTCCGTGGTATTATCGGTCTGGTGACTTGACACGCTACATTAGTTTCACGGATTTTACGACCGTTATCGTGACCAGTCATAAAGCCGCTGATGTGATGTCGTTGGGGTTGACTCCTCCTTCTGCGACTGTGAAGACGGCTCCTTCCGCCACGGCAATCACGTATGGTGAGACATTGGCTGCGTCTGTCATTGGCGGCGGTATCTGCGTCAATCCCGCGACTGGCGAAACCGTGGATGGCGTCTGGCAGTGGAGTGAATCGGATACCATGCCGAAATCCATTGGCGTGCAGTCCTTTGCATGTTTCTTTACACCGTACGACGAGACGTTGGGCATCACGGAGACGTCCATTGCCGTGACAGTCAATCGGATGCCGATTTCCATCAAGGCGGATTCGCACCATATCCAGTATGGCGACGCGTTACCGACGCTGACATGGCAGGTGACGGAAGGCCGCATCGTGAATCCGCCAGATCTCTCTGGCAGTCTGGAACTTGTGAAGACAAGCGCAAATGGCGTGTGGCCGGAGATGTACCGTGTCGCCATTGGGACATTGGCCTTGCCGGAACAGTATGAGATGACATTCACGGAAGGCACGCTGATGGTGTCCGCCCGCAAGGTCGTGGTCGCTGCACAGACGGTGGCGAAGAAGGCCGGCGAGACCGACCCTGTGCTGCAAGTCACGATTGTTTCGGGACTTGGAAGCGGACAGCTGACCGGTTCGTTGACGCGTGACGAAGGCGAAGAGCCCGGTGAATACACGATTCGGCAGGGTACTCTTGCCATCGTCGGCGGCGATGACGGTGCGCAGAATCTGGTCTTCGTGGAAGGCAAACTAGTGATTCTGGAGAACGAGACAGAGGCCAAGCCGATGAGCTCGCGCGTCGTCGTGAACGCCGCCTGGGCGGATGCTTATGAAGACGGTGTGGCGACGACCTTCCAGGGAACGGGTCTGACATTCGGATATGATGCGTTCACGACAGTGGAGGAGGCAATCGCCAACGTGGCCTCCGGCGGCTGCGTCCAGATTGTCGCCGGCCATTACGAAGCTCCTGGTGGAGAATGGGTTGTGTCAAAGCCGATGGCCATTCTCGGATGGCAGGCCGCGAACGACGGCGATGTCGCGTTGACGGGCACGATCCGCGCCAGCGGAATGGCTGTGACCAGCCTGTTGATCGGCAATCTGGTCGTCATGTCGGCGGATGATGCGAAGGCAGCGTTGGTTATCGATGATGGTGTTGGCACGGTTGTCTGCCTGAACAGCGTGCTGGTCGGCAAGCCTGCGGCGGTGCAGATCGGTGTCTATACGGGCGGTGTGACATTGCAGAACAATGACATCGTCGCCGACGAAACCTGCGTGAAATGCGTGCAGAACGGCAATCAGGCCGCGCCGTCCGGCTTGCTCTACATGGGCGGCAACGCTTTTGAAGGCTCAACGCTGTTGATGGACAATGGTTTCCCGTATCTGCTGGACAAGAATCTGTTCAATGGAGAGGAGGCCGGACAGTAACAAAACAACTGAAAAATATTAGGTAAAATCAACAAAAAGCGGCGGAAAATCATTTTTCCGCCGCTTTTTGTTGAAAAAATAAAGAAAAAATCAAAAAAAAACATTTTTTTGACTTGCCTGCCTTTTTAAAAATGTGTATAACATGGGCGTGTAAGTTAAAAATAACCTCCCGAGAGAAAACAGGGTACGATAAATAAAGGAGTAATGAAGATGAAGAAATTGATGATTGCGATGTTGGTTTTGGCTACGGTTTTCGCTTATGCCGGCAATGGCAATGGAAACGGCAATGGCAATGGCAACAATACTCAGCCTGAAATTACTGCAGTCCAGTTTGACCCAGACGGTCATGTGTTCAATGTCATGGAAAGTGGAACATGGGAAATTAAGCTGAATAAATCAACAACTGTCCCAGGACAGGTGTATGTGTTTGGATACTCAGTGGAGCATTCAAATGGTCTCACGTCCGGTCCTATTCCGTTTACCACTGACGAATTGGTTCTTCCCGATTTGAGCAAAGGCGACAAAATCACATTCTATGTTGAGACGGAACAGAATGGGACGAATGGCAGTGATCATACTCTTACGGAATTCAATATTATTCCCACTCCTGGAAATAGTGCTCATGGGCACGAGGTTTATGGTGTTGAATGGCCGAACAATAATAATTTGTCGTTCTATGGAGCCAGTTTCACGCCTGCTCCCGAGTCCGATCCTGCCCCCACCGGCCAGCCGTTGCCGGGCGCTCTGACCACGATGCTCATCGCCGGCGGTTGCGCGGCCTTCCTCCGCAAGCGCAAAGCTGCTCGCAAGTAAAAAACTGACAACGCCTGAACGGCGATCCGATTCATTCACGAAGCGACGGAAAAAATATTTTCCGCCGCTTCGTTGCGTTTTGGAGAGACTCCGTTGTTTTGAAATGGATGCATTTTTTGACCGACTTTTTGGGATTTCCATGCACATGCATGGATGAAAACAGTTTTTTTGAAAAAAAAGTTGATTTTTTTACTCATTTTTTGATTTTAATCAATTGCACATGGAAAAACATGCGGTATGTTAAAGCGCTCGTTTTGAATGCTTGTTTGAATCGGGCGATTTGAGAAAAAGGGTATGGGATGGTTTGTTTTGCAAACAGGGTAGATGAGAGAAGATGAAAAAAAGAAAGAAGACGGATAAGAGGTCTGTGACGCCTGTGTCGGTGTTCAAGGCCTTTGGCGATGTCAACCGCATCCAGATTGTGGAGCGTCTGAAGGAAGGCGAGCACAGCGCGGTCAAATTGCTGGAGGACTTGAATATCACGCAACCGACGTTGTCGCACCACATGAAGATTTTGTGTGACGCGGGTATTGTGATAGGTCATCGCAGTGGCCGCTGGACGCATTATACATTGCTAAGCGACGGGGTGGATACGATTGTGGACTACCTGACAGATCTGAAACTGGGCCTCAATCCACCTGCCGAGTCGGATGCTGAGGTTGGATGATGCTGAGCAGAAAATTTGTCGATTGGCTACCATGCAGGTGATGACGAAGGACTGGGCTGTGTCTTCCCAATGTGAACGACTGTTTTTTCAATGGGATTTCTGGGACTTCTGAGACATATGGGATAAAAATAATCGTCGCAATTGTCCCTTTTGTCCTTTTTGTCCCTGTTAAGGTAAAGTCATTGGCGAGACGTCCGATTCACTTTTTCCATTGCATGACGTGCATCCTTTCCAAATCACGCTACATTATGGAAGAGATTTATGGATTCACGTTAAATATACAAGGAATGGAAAATCATGAAAAAAGCTTCAGCTGAAGAACTTAAACGGATTGTCTGCACATTGTGCGATGACATCGGCATCCGTCTGGCCGGATCGCCGCAGGAACGTCAGGCGGCGGATTTTCTGGCGGCGGAGATGAAAAAATACACGCCGTATGTGAGCATCGAGGAGTTTCCCGTGTTCGAACGCTGTGTGGAATCGGAGAAACTGGAGGTCTTCATCGATGGCGAATGGAAGTCCTTCCCATGCTCGTTGTTCAGCAGCGCCGTCGGAACAGACGGAAAGGACGTGGAGGGCGACATCGTCTTTTTCGACACGGCGACAGGCTACAAGCGGCCGGACCTTTCTTATATAAAAGGTAAAGCGGTCGTCCATCTTGGCTGCCATATCGAAAGCGAAGACGCCTACCGCCGCCTGATGGAGGCGAAGCCCGCCTTCCTGCTGTTCGTCGATACGCGCTATCCGGCGGACATCCAATTGGCGGACGGCCTGTTTCCCGCGTATGTGAAGAAATTCGGTTCCGTGCCGAGCCTGAATGTGGCTTATCAGCATGCATGGAAATGGAAGACGAACGGCGCGACGAAGGCGCGCATCAACGTCGTCAGCGAAATGCGGCCGTCCATGACGACGGTCGTCGTCGCGGATCTGCCTGGAACGGATCCGCAGGGCGGCGTCATTTACGCGGGTGGCCATCATGACACGCAGGCGGGAACGGTCGGAGCGGACGACAACGCGATCGGTTCCGCGTCCGTCGTCGAATTGGCGCGTCTTCTTTCAGAGAGGCCGCACAAGCGGAGTTTCCGCCTCATGAGCTTCGGAGCGGAGGAACAGCTGTCGCTCGGCAGTGCGAGCTACATCCGCCGCCATCGTGCCGAAATCGAGAAGGAAGGCGTCTTCATGTGCAACTTCGACTCCTGTGGTTCGGCGATGGGCTGGGCGTCGTTCCTCCTCAACGCAAAGCACACCATGCGGGATCTGGTGCGGAAGATCATGAACGGCAATGATATCTATTATAATGAATATGATGGATGCGACCCCTATACGGACCAATTCCCCTTCGCGGCCTGCGGCGTGCCCGGAATGCTTTTCTTCCGCAAAAACTGCAGCGCAGGACTCTTCTTCCACCATCGGGTCGATAACACGCCGGACAAAATCGACTACGGTATCGCGGCATCCTATGTGACCGCCGCCGCGCTGGTCATGGAATTTCTGGCGGATCTCGAGGACATCACCGCATATCGCGGCATCCCTGATGATCTGAAGCCTGAAATCGACGACCTCTTTAATAAGGTATATGGCGGATTCTGAAAGAAGATATCGGGAGGGGCACATTCCTGCGTGAGCGAACGCTCAGAAGCGTGTCCCTCCTGTCGATGAGTTATGAAAAGCCGCGGGCGACTGGATTTTTTCAGATGCCCGCGGCTTTTTTGTCTCTTTTATTGTGCTTCTGTCAATACATTGATAAATATCAATATGAAATGATTATTATCAATATGCATTTATATATATAAAAAACGAAAATATTTTTTCATAATTTTTTCATATAAACCATAAAAAATTGTTTGCATTTTGTCTTTGGCTTGTTACGTTAATAAAAAATTAACGAGAGTTTTGCCACAAAAAACGTGTGTTTCCAAACAAAAAACAACCAAAGGAGTTCAAAATGAAACGAGTGTTGACTTTCACGCTGATCGAACTGCTGGTCGTGATAGCGATCATCGCGATTCTGGCCGCCATGCTGCTGCCCGCGTTGGCGAAAGCCCGTTCGAAGGCCCGCGCCATCTCCTGCACATCCAATGTGAAGCAGATGGGCACCGCCCTGTTGATGTACAAGGGCGACAACGAAGACCATCTGCCGTACTTCCAGTGGGGTTCGCACCGCATTGAGGGCG
>JAFZIJ010000079.1 GCA_017554445.1 Victivallales bacterium | reverse complement strand
TTCAACACCCGTTCCCTTCCCGAACACGGCCGTTAAGGGCCCCCGCGGCGATGGTACTGCGCCCAGGAGCGCGGGAGAGCAGCGCGCCGCCGGTCTTTCCTTCCGGGCCCCCGGCCTCTTCTCAGAGGCCGGGGGCCTTTTTTTTCGCCCCGGGCGGAGCCGGGGCGTCTCCATGCCGCGCCTCTCCATGCCGCGCATCCCCAGGCATTTTTGCGCGGGGCGGAGCCGGGGCGTCTCCATGCCGCGCATCTTCATGCCGCGCGGCTTCATGCTTTTTCCTACTTGCTAGAAAACATGTAAGCTTGCAGTATATTATTTCTATTTTGGGTGAGAGAAAGAGTTTTTTGCAATTTGGAGTATTGTAAAATGTCACCGAAAAAAGTATTGACAGTTGCTGGTTCTGATTGCAGTGGTGGAGCTGGCATTCAGGCTGATCTGAAAACGTTTCAAGAACGTGACGTCTATGGCATGGTTTCCGTTACATGCCTTGTCGCCATGGTTCCGGAAAACTGGCATCACATTGTGACGCCAGTTGACACGGATATGATTGAAAAGCAGTTCAAGGCCGTGGCCGAAGGCATCGGTGTCGATGCTGTCAAGACTGGAATGTTACCGACGGTGGAGATCATTAAATTGGCGGGCGAGCTTATCGCCGCCGCGAAGATTCCAAAAGTTGTGATTGATCCAGTCATGGTTTGCAAAGGGGCCGGTCAGCCGTTGTTCCCTGAAAACACGAAGGCCATGATTGACTATCTACTGCCGTTGGCGGATGTCGTTACGCCGAATACTTTCGAAGCTGAGCAATTGGCGGGCATGGATGAGTTCAAGTCTGAAGACGATCTGCTGTCGGCCGCTCAGAAAATCCATGGGCTGGGTGCGAAGAACGTCGTCATCAAGGCGGCGAGAATCTTTGATGACAAGACGGTTGATTTGTTCTATGACGGGACGAGCGCGACATGGCTACGTGGTGAAAAGGTCAATACGTCATGGACGCATGGGGCCGGATGTTCGTTTTCCGCCTGCATCACGGCGGAATTGGCGAAAGGCAAGTCCGCGGCGGAAGCGGTGGCGATGGCTCGCGAGTTCGTTCGTTGCGGATTGGAGCATTCCTTCCCGTTGAACCAATTCGTAGGTCCGATCTACCATAAGGCATTATCCAAATTCAATCCGGTTGTGGCCGGCAAGTGACATTTGGCGGCATGAAGGATACAGAAGAACATCCATTAGACGATGAATTCATGGAGTCAGTCCCTTCCGATACATCCGCCTTCGCGGCGGATGGATTTATCGACACGGCTGACGAGGAGCATATTCGCCGTGAGAAGGCGAAGGCTCGTGAGATGCGTCATTCGCAATGGTGGAAAAATGAATGCGGCCGCGGAGTTTGCTATTATTGCAAGCGTCGTTTCCCTCCGAAGGAACTGACGATGGATCACATCGTGCCGATTATTCGCGGCGGTTTTACGAGAAAGGGTAATGTGGTTCCTTGCTGTAAGGAATGCAACAACAAGAAAAAATACATGTTGCCGATTGAATGGCAGGAGTACATGGACAGTTTGAAATAGTCCTTACCTATAGGAGAAATAAGATGTCAGATATGAAAGTGGCGATTATCGGGCTTGATACGAGCCATAGTGTGGCGATGCCGAAACTCATGAACGATCCGACGTGCGAACCGGACATGAAGGTCTCTGGTTTGAAAGCGGTGACCTGCCTGCGTTTTGAGACACCGTTTCAAGGTAAAGAAGGCTTGGACAACCGCCAGGCCCAATTGGAAAGTTGGGGCGTGAAGGTCACACTTGAATTCGATGAGGCGATTGCGGACTGCGACGCCATTATGATGGAAATCAATGATCCAGCTTATCATCTGGACTATTTCAAACGTCTTGCAAATTTGGGCAAGCCGATATTCCTGGACAAGCCGATGGCGGCCAACGTCGCCGAAAGTCGTGAAATCATGGATATGGCGCGGCGTTACGGAACGCGTGTCTGGTCAGGCTCCAGCCTGCCGTTTTCGCCGGCGATCAAAGCCGCAATGGAGAAGACGAATGGCCAGCCCGTCGTCATTGGCAGTTGCTTTGGTGCGATGGGCACGGCTCCCGCGGGCGATTCGCTGATTTGGTACGGTGTCCACAGCTTTGAGATGTTGCAACGGCTCATGGGAACTGGCGCGAAGCTTGTTCGTTCCATTGACAATGGTGTAAGTATTGTGACATCTGTTGATTATGAAGATGGACGCCGCGGCGTTATCGAATCCATTCGCGGGTTGTGGGCGTATGGCGGTCGTATCCAGACGAAGAATCAAGTTCAGTTCTTCAATGTTGATTCGAGCCGTCTGTACCATGATTTGCTATTGGAAGTAAAGGCCTTCTTTAATGGTGCCGAGGCACCTGTTCCGATGGAGCAGACGTTCGAAGGAATGGCGATGATGGAGGCCGCACGCAAGTCAATCGAGACAGGCCGCGCGGTTGAAGTCGAAAAACTGTAAGGAAGGCGTTTCAGCATGGGAATGCGTGAGCAGTTACTGTCGCTTGTTGTGAAGACGAGCATTGATTTGCCTCCTGATGTCGAAGGTGCTTTGGAGAAGGCGTTGTCGTTGTCGGAGAAAGGCTCGGGGGAGGAAGCGGCATTGCGGACAATGTTGTCGAATGCCGCGATGGCTCGGGAGAAGCGTATGCCGATCTGTCAGGATACGGGAACGCTGATGTTTGTGGTTGAGGCGTCTTCGTCGTTGAAACGCAATGAGTTCCAAGAGGCGGCCGAATGGGCGGTCGCGGAAGCAACGCGCCTTGGCGTCCTACGACAGAACTGTGTCAATTCGCTGACGGGAAAGAATACGGGAAACAATTTGGGAGTCGGCAGTCCGGTCGTTCATTGGCATGAAGCAGGCGAGGCTGTTTCCCGTGTGACATTGATGCTGAAGGGCGGCGGAAGCGAGAACATGGGCATTCAATACAGCCTGCCGGATTCGACGTTGGGGGCAGGACGTAATCTAGAAGGAGTCCGCCGTTGTATTCTCGACGCCGTGTATCGTGCGCAAGGGCAGGGGTGCGCTCCAGGAATTCTTGGCGTGTGCATAGGCGGCGATCGTGCAACTGGTTATGTCGAAAGCAAATTACAGCTGTTACGGAAAATCGGCGAGCGGAGTCCAGAGCCTGAATTAGCGGAATTGGAGGAACGGTTGTTGAAGGAGGCGAACAGCCTTGGCATCGGCGCGATGGGCTTCGGTGGAAAGACGACGTTGCTGGATGTGTTCATCGGATGGCGTTGCCGTTTGCCGGCATCCTATTTTGTGAGTATTTCCTACATGTGCTGGTGCTGCCGTCGCCAGACGATTGAGTTGACAGAAAACTAAAGCGGAAGTGGAACGGACATGAAGTCGAAGATCGTATTGGTTGGCATCGGCGGTTACGGCGGACAGTATGTGATGGCGCTGACGAACTGGAAAGGTGATCGCAACTGGGAGGTCGTCGGCATCGTCGATCCGCTGGCGGAAAAAGCGCAACGTCGCGTGGAGGCGTTGGCGCTTTGCGACCGTGTCTATAATACATTGGACGAATTCTTTACGGAGCAGCAGGCCGATTTGGCTGTGATTGCATCGCCGATACAATATCATTGTGAACAGACTTGCGTCGCATTGGCTCATGGCACGAATGTCTTGTGCGAGAAGCCAATTTGCGCCGTCATCCAGCAGGCATATGAGATGATCGAAGCGCGTGACAAGAGCGACGGCAAGTTTGTGGCGATTGGTTACCAGTGGTCGTTCAGCCCACAGATGCAGGCATTGAAAGCGGACATCCTGTCGGGAATGTATGGCGCTCCGAAACGCTTGAAGACAATAGCCTTATGGCCGCGAACCGATACGTATTACGGCCGAAACAACTGGGCAGGCGGTCTCAAAAGCGCGAAAGGCGACTGGATTTTGGACAGTCCCGTGAACAATGCGACGGCCCATTACCTCCATAACATGCTGTATGTGACGGGGGCGTCCGTCGATCGTTCGGCGACGCCTGTTTCAGTGCAGGCCGAATTGTACCGCGCAAATCCTATTACGAACTATGATACGGCCGCTTTGCGCGTCTTGACGGACAACGGCGCAGAGATTTTGTTCTACACGACACATGCTGTGAGCCGTCTGCGCGGGCCTGAATTCGTGTATGAATTTGAAAAAGGTACGGTCTATTACGACACACGGAAGCGTCGGATGTGGTCTGTGACGAACGACGGTCAGGTGAAGGAATACGGCAATCCGCATCAAGGTGTCGATTGCAAGCTTGGCGATTCCATCAAGGCGTCGTTGGGGGAAGGTGGCGTCGTTTGCGGGCCTGAGGCGGCGATGATGCACACGCTGTGCATGAACGGCGCACAGGAGTCCGTACCGTCGGTGGGAGTTTTCCCATGGCGCGATGTGTACAAAGTCGGAGCTCCTGGCAGTCAAGTCCGTGTCATGACGGGACTTGCAGAACAGATGGAAGGCGCTTACGCTGCCAATCTGCTACCCGGGGAATACCAGCCGATGGCATGGACGCAACTTGGGCAAAAGGTTTCATTGAAGGACTATAAGTCCTTCAATGGTTAGTGGTTAGTGGTTATTTGATTATTGATTATTATCAGTTGACGACATTGATTGGCGCACCTTCGGCGAAAGCCTTGATGTTGTTGACGATAACATCCACAAGGCGACCTTTTGCTTCCACCGTCGCCCACGCGAGATGCGGCGTGATGAAGCAGTTTTTGGCGGAAAGAAGCGGATTGTCAGCCGTTGGCGGTTCTGTGGAGAGCGTGTCCGCCGCCGCTCCTGCAATTTGACCGTTGTTCAACGCGTCCGCCAATGCGGTTTCATCGACGACGGGGCCGCGGCTTGTGTTGATGAGAATGGCGGTCGGTTTCATCAAGGCGAGTGTTTCCGCATTGACGAGCTTTTCCGTCTGCGGAGTCAATGGACAATGCAATGTGACAAAGTCGCTCTCTTGGAACAATTTGTCCAATTCGACCTGTCGGATGTAATTCGGAACATCTGTTTTCAGCGTACGTGAATGCGCAAGAACCTCCATGCCGAAGGCATGGGCGATTTCCGCGACTTTTTGTCCTATCCGCCCGAGCCCGACAATGCCGATGGTTTTATGCGCAAGTTCATGCAAAGGAGTGACTTGAAAATAGAAGAACGGGCAGTTCGTCCAGCCATTCTGATGGACGGCTTCCGAATGCTTCGCGACGTTCATGGCATGTTCCAGAATGAAGGCGAAGACAGTCTGCGCGACGGAATCTGTGCTGTAGGCGGGTACGTTGGTGACAACGATGCCGCGTCGTGACGTCTCCGCCGTGTCAATGACATTATAGCCTGTCGCCGCGACGCCGATGTATTTCAGTCGTGGCAGCAACGGGAGATTCTCCTTGTTGAACTTAACTTTATTGGTTATAATGAGATCCGCATCTTTTGCGCGTTCAATCAGTTCTTCCTGCGTCGTGCTTTTGTAAAAGGCTATTTCTGAAACATATGGCCTGATGCGTGCGAGATCTTCTTCCGGCGTGTCCTGCCAAAAGCCATCCGTGATGACGAGCTTATTGAATTTCTGCATGAGATGTTTTCCTTTTGCACATAGGTTGGATCCATATACCTATTAATATTCTCCATTGTGGGCAAAAAACGAGTTTTCTGTGTCAAAAAGTCAAAGCAACCGTGTCAAAACGTCACACTTGTTCCAAAGAAAACAGGAAAAAGTCATTTTGATGGGCATTTCAAAAAGTTGGCACGGTGTTTGCTAATACTCAATTGTTCTGCGAAGAACTGAAAAGAATCAAGAAACCATAAACAATAAAAAAGGAGTTGAAGATTATGTGGAAAACAACAGGTACATTACTTTGGGATCCGTGGCGTGAATTGATGAATGCGGGTAGCGGTTTTGATGAACTCCTGAACGGTCTGGTTGGCAAGAGATGCGAATTTCCGCCGACCAATGTCTGGATGGATGAACACAAGATTGAGTTTGCATTTGAACTGCCTGGCATGAAGGCGGAAAACCTTGAAGTGACGGCGAAACACGATACGCTGACCATTAAAGGTAAACGCGAAGAAGAGGCCGTTCCGGACGGCGCGATGTTCCTGCGTCATGAACGTGGAACAGGTTACTTCTCCCGTAGCTTCGCCCTTCCGTTCAAGGTTGATTCTGAACGCGTTGAAGCACGTTACCTGAACGGCATTCTGAAAGTAACATTGCCGAAGGCATCGGATGTCATGCCGAAGAAGATCAACGTCATCAATGGTTGATGGACGACTAAACAACAAGAAAACAATATAAATAAGGAGATGATAGTTATGTCAGAACAAATTGAAAAGAAGAATACCGAAAAGAATGAAATCCCTGTGGTGAGACCGAATGTCGATATCATGGAAAACGAATCGATTGTGTATTTGGTTGCCGAGATGCCTGGGGTGAGTGAGAAGAACGTGGATATTGATCTGCAAGGCAACAACTTGACAATTCGAGGCAGCACCGTTTGCGAAGGTGGAACCGAGCCAGCACGCTCGGAATTCTATCCTGAAAAGGCATATGAACGCCAGTTCACATTGGGCAACAGCATTGATCTGGCCAACATCACCGCTAACATGAAGGACGGCGTCCTTCGGTTGACGTTGCCGAAAGTGAAGGAGCTGGCCCCGAGAAAGATCGAAGTCAAATGCTGCTAAACTACTTCGGTTAAACAACAAATAACGCGGCACATGGATTTTTCCGTGTGCCGCGTTTGTTTTTGCGTATCCTCAGTTTTCAAAATACATGATGCGGGCGGCTGTACCAGAGCTGGCCGCATTGTGTTTTTCCGAAACGGTGATTTTGACGGTATGCGGGACGTTTTTGTCCAACCCTTCAGCGAAAACGACGGAATAGGGGTAATGAAGCCCTGCGCTGTAGGGGTGGAAAAGATCAAAATCCTTTGGCGGTTGTCCGTCGATGGAGACTTGCAGGATGCCGGCATCCGGTCCGGCAAGGAGGAAAATACCGATGCGCGAGCTTTGGAAAGACAGCGTTAGCGTGGCTCCGGGCTTGGTTGCATGAATCATTGGATAGTTGGCGAACGTCTTGCGGAAGGACCCACGGATGGACGGCCAATTGGGTTGCCCAAGCGTCCAATTTTCATCAGCCTGCGCTTTATCTGGCATCACAAGTTTCGCATCTTCAAGGTTTAAGGAATCCATTGGAGAGGGAAGCTGCCTCCTCGTCGGTTGTTGCTCAATTGGTGTGTGTAACTGGGCCTCAAGCAGGCAGGCGACGTCGTCGCCATAGATGGCGGCACCGAAGGGTGCGGGATGAACGCCGCCGAATTTTCCCCAGTCGAATTCGCCATGTTGCATGCGTTGCTGAACATCGGCTGCGAAATTAATGGACGGGATGCGGTAGTATTCGGCGACAGCTTCATGGGCGGCGATTTCATGCGGAACGGTTCCAGGCTGGCGTGTGTTGTCGTAGGCGACTGGCGCCTTATTGATGTTGACAGAGCCTTTGGCGTAGTTGGCGAGATGAGATTCGTTGGCGCTGTAGAGAAATACGATGTCAGCATTAGGACTATGGTTAAGTGCTTGGCGGACAATTCCTTCCATGGCCCGTTCCGATTTGGTCGCCGGAAAGTGCCCATCCTGATTGTCATTGACGGCGAATTCGACAAAAAGCAGATCCAACTGGCCTTGCTGGACTTTGGAAAGAATATCCTTTTGAATTCTGAAGGCACCTGTGTCCGAACATGTCGAACTGATTCCCGCATTGATGAAATTGAATTTGCAGGACGGATAAAGCGCCTTGAGTTTTTCTTCGATGAGTTTCGTGTAGCCATTCATTTCCGTGATGGAGCCACCTAAAAAAGCGACGTGGGCGGTCGGCTTGGAATGGAAGGCCTGACAGGAGGCGGCAAGGCTTCCACCGTGCAACCGGATGAAGTCGTTTTCTCCGATACTGTTGGCTTTTAGGAAGTTGGCGATGACGGACGGATCCTTCAGACTGTGCGGATGATGTTCGCAGTCATGTTTGGCGATGACACGGATGGGGCCGCCGAGCATTCGGTAGTGTTCGGCAAAAATGTTCGTGTTTTCCACCATCGGGACGACTGAATCCGCCGCGCCGCAGACGCAAAGTACGGGAACTTTCTTGTTTGCAAGCGGTTCCAGATTATCGAAGGGCTGGTCGGCATAGACAGCGGCTTGTTCGGCTGTGAGATTGTAGGCCTTCAAGCATTGGACTGCGTCACCTGGTGTGTTTTTGTTCGGGTTGAGTGGCCATGATTTAAAATCACAGACTGGCGCATCCGCGTAGATGGCGGCGACTTTGTCTGGATTCTGCTTGGCCCAGTTGAAGATGATGAGGCCGCCGCGGCTCATGCCTTCCAACACAGGACGCGGAGAAAACTTAAGTTCCTTTACCAGAAAGTCATAGAATAAATTCCATCGAGCGACGGCAGACGGTGCGCCGAACAGCCCTGCGACATCATGATAGACCAATACGAATCCGTCGTTCAATAATGAGACATCAGTTTGCGGTTCATGGCCGAAGAATCTAGCGCGCCATATCCATGGACGAGCGGGATGGCATTTCTTGGGCGTGACGATGATGGACGGAATTCCGTTGTATTTGAAATCAAAGCGGTTAAAGCCATAGAAGTCTGATGTCGCGACCGGTTGCGGCAGATTTGCCGCGATGTTGTCCATGGCGTCTGCGGCGAATGCGGAGGAGCAGAGGGCAGTTGTCATGAGAATGGGAAGGATATGGTTCATGGTGAATCCTCTGGTGGTTTTGTTTTGTGAATGGGAATAATTTTATAAAATAATGTAAGGAAAAATTGCTGAAAAACTACAAGCATGGGGCAAAAAAAGCATGAAAAGGAGAAAAAATCAAAAAATAGGGATGGTTGCAGTGGCGAAACGTGAAGAAGCGTGTATATTAAAGGCATAACATCAAGGCGTGGTAGCCAAGTGGTAAGGCAAGGGTCTGCAAAACCCTCATTCACCGGTCCGAATCCGGTCCACGCCTCCAACCTTAAAAAATAATCATATACGGTACAAGTATATGTAATCCGATAGAAAATTCCATTCACTTTGATCAATGCAAAGAATGGATTTTTTTTTATTTCAGAGGCTGGGGGAACAAGGTGTAGAAAAGGGAATTGAGCAGGTTTTGGATTAGTCGATGGGCAAGAAGCTGACAGATTTTGATGATTTTGACGATGATGTCGTCATTGACAAGAAGCTGAAGCGCAAATTGGCGCGGCAGGCCGCGCGTGAGGAGCAGCAACAGCAGCAGCATTCCGCCCAGCCGGAGCAGGATGACACGATGAGCCGCGTGGCCTTGCTTTGCCAGGAGAACCGTTGGCGGGAGGCGGTGTTGCTGTGCAAGCAGTCGTTGGCCGAGGCGGAGGAGAAGGGCGAAAACGATCTGGTGTTCACCTTGCAGATGGCCCTGCCGAAATTGGAGTATTCTTTGCGTCGTCAAATGGTTGCGGCGCTTGTCAATGGTATGAAGAACATGAAGATGGAATAGGAGACTCGCCTGGATGCTGGAGAACAATGAAAAAATCCAGGGCGTGAACTTGTCGGAAGTATATGGCGTCATGGTGAAGGAACTTCCTTGGTCCGTGATGCTGTCATACATCAACGCGAACGCCAACTTGTTGAAGATGTGTACGATTGGTGGGCATCGTCTGGATCCCAACAAGCGTGAACGTTTTGAGAAAATCATCATCCGTGAGGCTGAGAAGGCTCATTATTCGGAAGCCGTTTGCAACGGCGTCTTCGCCTCGTGGTATCCTGTGCATACGGAATTGCATCAGGCACTTGAGGACTATTTCCATTCGGACGAATACAAAACGTATCGTGACGGGCGCGGTCTCGGAGAGGACGACTATGTTCTGCCGGACGAAAAAATGGATGCGCTTTTCAAGATTGAGGATCTTGGCTTTTGGCGTATCTTATTGTGCTTCAGTCCATTAAAGTTTTCCAAGCCCCAGGCGGACAAGATTCTCAATAACCAGGAAGGTAGCGCCGAACTGGTAGAGAAGATGAAAAAGCAAGAGGCGACGATTGCGGAATTGACCCGTAAGAACGAACAGTTGGTCGCCGAAGCCGAACGTCTTCGCGCAAAGCAGAGTTCGGACAGCTCCGAAATTCAGGAACTGAAACGTCAGAATCGTCAGCTCCGCACGGATGGCGACCAACTGCAACACAGGCTGGAGAGCATGCAGGCGGAAAACCGTCACATCTCACAGCAGGTTTCGGCGGCGAGCGGCAAGCAGCAGGAATTTGAGAAACAGTTGCGGGATGAAACGCAGCGCACGGTGGCTCGCATTCAGAATGAACTTGATCGCGTAACGAAGGAGCTTCAGAGCTGGCAGAGCCGCTATGAAGAGCAGAAATTCGCGAACCGCCAGTTGGAAGAAGGTCGTGCAGCGGCAGACAAGGCACGTGACCAAGTGTTAGCCGAAAAGGCTGAACTGCTAAAAGAACTAACTGAAAGCCAAGGTTTTGCGGATACGATTCTCAGCCGTATTGATTGGCCGCATGTCGGTGCCGCGATGAAAATCACGCCGACAGTCCGCAAGAATCTGAACAGTCTTCTGAAGAAGCTGAATTATGAAGAAGACCGCACGTTGACGATCGAAGGGACGCTTCCGGAATTCTGGAGCAGCCTGGCGTCAGGCGATGCGACGTTGATCAAAAAATTGGCCAACAGCTCCATGGAGGAACTGGCGTCCGGTGATATCAACGGATACTGGCAGGAAATTGGCAACCAGTTTAAGGATGTCCTGCAGAATCTGGAGGCTCGACAGGCGTTGTTGACTATCCTGCAGGATTTGTTCTTCCAGACGTTGGAGATGAACGATCTGGACACTAGCAAGATTCCCACGAAGTCGAAGGCGAAGAAAAAAGAGTGAAACATGTCTTGATTTTCAAGGAACATGATTGACAAATCGAAAAGACGCAATACATTTAATAATGTTTTGATTTTCATGTGCGACTAGCTCAGTTTGGTTAGAGCGCTACCTTGACACGGTAGAGGTCGGCGATTCGAGTTCGCCGTCGCACACCATTTGAAAGCTCCCGTTTTTGCGGGAGTTTTTTTTTGTGTGTCTTGAATCACTAATGAACACAGATGAACATATTTTTTTCATAGTTGCCTCCCGCTTTCGGAAGGAGGATGCGAACATCGAAATCCGTTGATTCCATCAAAATGTGGTGGCGAGGGACTTGCCAATTGACGGTCATGGTGTAATGTTATAGATAAAACGTTCTATACCTTATTAAATAAAACAAAGGCTTCAGACATGAAAGACGACATCAGCCGCCGGGTTGAGCAGTTCATCACGGAAGAACAACAGTTCCATTTGGGTTTCCTGCCAACTGAGCAGTCGAATCCGCTGACCAAGAGTCTCAGCTCCGATTATGCGGAAGATACAAAAAAAGGCGTCCGTACGTTGCAACGCGTTGATCGCGAAGTGCTTAAAATGGCACAACGCATTTTCAAGTCGCCACAATACAAAAAGTTGTACGACTGCACATATTCGACCATCATGAACGGCGGGCGGATCATCTATTCCGGTTGTGGCGCGACAGGGCGTCTGTCCATCATGGTGGAATGCATGTGGCGGGAAGCCTGCGCGAAGAATCCATCCGTCGCAAAATACGCCGATCAAGTGGAATCCATCATGACGGGCGGCGACTACGCGTTGGTGAAATCGGTCGAATTCTTTGAAGACTACGCTGTGTTTGGCCGTCGGCAGGTTCAGGAGGCCAACATGGGGCCGAAGGACATGCTGGTGGCGATTACGGAAGGCGGCGAAACGTCTTCGGTTTTGGGAACAGTCGCGGAGGCGTTGGATCGTGGTTGCGCAGTTTTCCTGCTGTTCAACAATCCTGCGGATTTGCTGGCGAAGCATCTGGAGCGGTCGCGCAAAGCGATTGAAGATCCGCGTGTGACGGTTTTGGATTTATACTGCGGCCCGATGGGGCTGGCTGGTTCGACGCGCATGCAAGCGACGACGTCTGAGCAACTAGTGGCGGGTGCCGCATTGGAGGCGACCATGCAACGGCTGCTCGGTCTGCCGGAACGCGATTATGTCGTTGATTTTGAAAAAATGCTGGATTCACTGGAGACGGAAAAATCCGTCGAGACGATTGCGAAATACACGGAATTCGAAGCGGGCATCTATCGCGAAAAGGGTAAGCTGACGTATTTCGCGGATGATTTCCTGCTGGACATCTTCACGGATACGACGGAACGGTCGCCGACATTCATGTTGCCGCCGTTCCGTAAATGCGATGACAAAGTGTCGCCGCAACCGTGGACGTTTGTGAAAAATCCGTTGTGCACGACGCCGGAAGTGTGGGATCGCGGCATGCATCGCGCGTTGCGCTGTTTGGCATGGACGCCAGCCGACTATGAAGCGATGGGCACGTCGGACAAAATCGGCAACAATCCGCCGAAAATTTCCGCTCCTGAACTGTTGAAATTCATGGTCGGACAGGAGAATGTCGAAGAACGTTGGGACAGTGGAAAAGATGCCGCCGTTTTGGTGGAACTTGCTCATAATGAGAAACTTGAAGCCGCATTTGCGGAGCTCGCCCCAAAATTCGCGCATCAGGCGAAGCTGACGTTGAACACGGAACTTGCGAACGCGTTTTCCGTTGACGCAACTTGTGACGGCGGTGCGTTGGATTTGATGCGCCATTTGGCGTTGAAACTTGTTCTAAATAACGTGTCCACAGGCACGATGGCGGTTTTGGGCCGCGTCACCGGCAACTGGATGAGTTGGGTCGATTGCACAAATAAAAAGCTTCTGGACCGCGGCGCTCGTTTGCTGGTGGAAATCGGCAAGGTTGATTACCGCACAGCGTTGAGTCTGCTGTTTGAAGCGATGGACCATCTGAAAGAGACGCGCGGCGAAAAGCCGTCGCCCGTGCAGGTGGCGCTACAGTGGCTGCAACGTCCGAAAGTCAACTCGCTGAAGGACTTCCAGAAAGAGTTGAAGCCTAGTTGGCTCATGATGACGGGGCCGGAGAATCCTGCCACGGTAACGCCTGCGGACATGGCGTCGCACGAAATCATCTTTGCGGCCGACGGCATGGCGTTTACGGAGATATGGCGTGGTCATGCCGTTCTGGGCGAGGCGTTTACGGTTACGACCACTTGGCAGGAAGAGGATGACGGACGCTTCGCGGGATGGCTGTCCTATATCGGTATGACGGGAAAGACGTTCATCACGGAAATCCAGTTCCCTCTGATTGCGGTCAGCTTCGACGTGGATTCGAAGATACTCACAGGCGAATGGGACATGGGTTTCATGTTCGACGCGAAAATCATCACGGCGGGGCAGTATGACATCAAGCGGACGATGGAATCAATGCAGTTCGGCGCGATTTTGAGGCCGCATGGGCAGAGCGTCTATTACGACTTCCGCGATCCGGATTGGAATTTGAAACAAGTGCGATTGGCGTTGTCGAAAGACCGCGTCATGACGGTCGGCGGCGTGTATCTTTGCCCGATGGGCGACGAGCCGTCGGCGGAAGGCGGCGTGCCGTATGAATGTGGAATAAAGCCGTACGATGGCGGTTGGTATCAAGCCGCGCAGATCTACCGTCCGTGGGCGTTAAAGCAGAGCTGGGTGACGAATCGTCCAAAGGACAACCCGTTGAAGGACATTGACTTGTGGTTCTGGAACCGCGGTCTGATAAAGGATGTTCTGCCGCCGGTGGAGCAGGTGAAAAAGGATTGCCCGGAGGCGAAGCTCGCGTTGGATTGGTATTGGTGGCATACGAATCCGTATGACACGGACTACCCGTTTTTCTGGCCGCCGCGCGAAGGCGAAGAGGCGTTCCGCGCCGCCGTGAAGCGGATGACGGATCAGGGCGTCTATACGCAGGTATATGTGAACGGCGTCTGCTGGGACTGCGATGCGGATACGTGGACGCAGGGCGGCGACAGCGGTGTCGTGAAACGTGCGGACGGTTCGTTGTGGGCCCATGCCTTCAATAAATACAACAATCACCGTCTGGCGTGGATGTGCGGCGAAGCGCCCAAACACCACGACAAGATTTCCGAACTGCTCGGCCATCTGCATGACTGCGGCTTGTCGGGCCAGTATCTGGACATGATCGGCTGCGCGACGTATGGGGCGTGCTACAATCCGGAGCACAAGCATCCGAAAGGCGGCGGCCACTACATGCGCGACGGATACCGCAAGATGCTGCAGCGGTTGAAAGACGAATATCCGGATTATCCGATCACGACGGAGACCGCGAACGAAGCCTACATGGATTTGTGTGACGGCGGCATCATATGCACGAGCGCGTCCATTGAACACATGGGCAACTCGCAACGTGAGATGATTCCGTTGTTCAGCGCCGTGTATCACGGATCGTTCGCTCTGTTCGGTACTTATGCGCATCCGGACGGCATCCCCCCATGGGATCCGAAATGGCCGTCGGAAGATAAATGGCCGGAGGAAAAGGATTGGAACAGCCTGTATCCGGATCAGTTCTTCGTGGAAATGGCGCGCGCGGTCGTGTGGGGCTGCCAACCGATGGTGTGCCATCTGCGTCCGGCCGTCTACACGGAGCCGAAATACCACGACGTGTATCAATTCATCATCGATACGGCGAAATTCTACCACGACCATAAAGACTTCCTGTACGACGGCACGATGATGTCGCCAGACGGCTTTAGCTGCGACGAAAAGGAAGTGAGTTTCATGGCGCGGATGATCTTCACGAAGCAGGCGGAAGCGCATGTCATCACGAAAACACTGCCGTGCGTGTTGCACAGCCATTGGAAGAACGCGCAGGGCGAATATGCGTTGATCTTGGCGAACTCCACGGCTGATCCGCAGCCGTGGAGCTTCCGCGGCAAGAGCGGCGTGATCGCCGCGCATTCGTATGAATGCATCAAGTTATAGTGGTTAGTGGTTAGTGATTAGTGGTCAGTAGTTAGTGAAATACATGACCATAAGCCATAGATCATAAGCCATAGGCCATAAGCCATAAGCACTGCGAAGCAGTATATCAGTATGGAAAACTTCTACACACGTCTTTGCAAGAATTGCGGGTCGGCTCTGGTATTCGACCCGCAAAAGCAGAAGCTTGTCTGTCCCGCCTGCGGGACGGAATACGAAGCCGATGAAATGAAGGGCGAAAACGTCGTCGAACTGGATCTGATGGATACGCTGAAGGCGATCGAGCAGTACAATGAAGACGACGACAAGCTCGTCGTGCACTGCCCGAACTGTGGCGCTGACAGCGAGTTTCCCGCGAACGTCGTGGCGACGCATTGTCAATATTGCGGCACGCCGCTGACGGGATCCACGCTGAGCCAGCGGACGCTTCGCCCGCAGGGGATCGTGCCATTCGCCATCACGCATGACGCGGCCGTCATGGCGTTCCGCAAGTGGCTGCAAAGCCTGTGGTTTCTGCCGAACAAGGCGAAGAAGCTGAAGCTGGAGGAGACCATGCAGGGCGTCTACCGGCCGTTGTGGACCTTCGATTTCAAGACGACGACCCGCTATACTGGCGAACGCGGCGAACACTACTACGTGACGAAGACGCGCCGTGTCAATGGCAAGACGGAGACTTACCAAGAGCGGAAGACGCGTTGGTATCCGGCCGCCGGAACGGTGCATGTCGCCTTCGACGACATTCTCGTGCCGGCAAGCAACCGCATGTCGAAAGCGCTTCAGGAGGAATGCCGCTGGAATCTGGAGAACGCCGTGGACTATTCGGAGGACATGATACGCGGCTTCGACGAAGAGAGCTACGACGTCAGGCTGCGGCCGGCCTTCGAGGAGTCGCAGGAGAAGGCGAAGCCTCAGATTCAGAGCGCCATCAGGCGGGACATCGGCGGCGACGAACAGCGGATCAGCAGCATGGACACGTCCTATGCGGATTTGAGCTACAAATTGCTGCTGGTCCCGTACTGGTCCGCCACGTATCGTTTCAAAGGAAAACCTTATACTTATATTGTGAACGGCCAGACCGGCGTGGCGCATGGCGAACGGCCGTGGAGCGTCGTCAAGATCACGTTCTTGATTTTGGCTATTTTGGCAATTGTCATCGGACTTTACATAATGTTCAACCAGTAACACAAGGAGGCAAAACATGGGCATCATGAATTTTATCAAGAACCAGTTGATCGACATCGTCGAATGGCCGGAGGAGACGCCTGGCGTGCTCGTCCACCGTTTCGAACGGGCGGGCAACGAAATCAAACGCGGCGCGAAACTGGTCGTGCGGCCTGGTCAATCCGCCGTGTTCGTGAACGAAGGGCAGATCGCGGACAAGTTCGAACCTGGCACCTATTCGCTTGAAACCAAGAACCTTCCGATTTTGACGACGATTCTCTCGTTGCCGTACGGCTTCAATTCGTGGCACAAGGCGGAAGTGTATTTCATCAAGCGGACGGAGCAGCTGGACCGCAAGTGGGGCACCGCGCAGCCGATCACGATGCGCGACGCGGACTTTGGCCCCCTGCGCATTCGCGCGTTCGGCAACTATTCCTATCGCGTCGGCATGACGGACAACATGTTGCAGCGCTTCGTCGGTGCGAAGAGCGAATTCAAGGCGGAGGAATTGGAAAAGCAGATCCAGCTGAAGAGCGTCTCCGAATTCACGGATACATTGGGCGAACTGCAGATCCCCGCGTTGGATTTGGCTGCGCAGTATAATGAAATCGGAGAGCGTGTCAAACAGAATTTGCAACCAGTGATGAACGACATGGGCTTGGAACTGTTGACGTTTACGGTCGGCAACATTTCGCTGCCGGAAGAAGTGAACGCGGCGATCGACAAGCGTGGTGCGATCGGCGCGTTGGGCGGCATGCAGAGCTACCAGCAGATGAAGGCCGCTGACGCGTTGGGCGACATGGCGAAGAACCAAGGCACGGGCGGTACGATGATGGGCATGATGCTGGGGGGCAATCTGGGCGCGTTTGCGGGCCAGCAGTTCCAGCAGCAACAGCAGTATCAGCAGCCGCCGCAACAGCAGATGGCTCCGCCGCCACCGCCGCCGGCCGCTCCGATGTTCTACGTGGCCGAAAACGGCCAGCAGCAGGGGCCGTTCAACATCCAGCAGTTGCAGGGCATGATCCCCGGTGGTGGTTTCGGACCGAATACATTGGTCTGGACGGCTGGCATGAGCGGCTGGCAGGCGGCGAGCACCGTCGCCGCGTTGAGCGCGCTGTTTGGCCCCGTTCCGCCGCCACCGCCGCCGATTAAATAAGGGAAGTGGCGCGGTGCGTCCCGCCTGCGCCTCCGGAAGT
>JAFZIJ010000078.1 GCA_017554445.1 Victivallales bacterium | reverse complement strand
GGCGGCAGGCTTCGCCGCCGGAGCGGGTGCCGCGGCAGGAGCGGCGGCGGGGGCGACGGCAGGAACTGGCGTGGGGACTGGCAGAGCGGCGGCTTTCAAGGCGCGCGCAGCGCGAGCAGCCCCCGTCTCGCCTTCGGCAAGACCATCTTCACGCACTTTGACGAATTCGCCGCGATTATTAATGATGCGGGCCGTCACGAAAATCAGCAGATTCTTCGGTTCGTAGGATTTGATCGTCCGACGGAAAAGGAAGCCGATCAACGGCAAGTCACCCAACAGTGGGATCTTACGGACTTCGCTCGATTTCGCCTGCTCAAGGAGACCTCCCAGAACGACCGTTTCGCCGCTTTCAACGTTGACAGACGTGGCGATCATCTGCTCGTTCGTGCGCGGCAGTTTGATCTGCGCCATCGTGTCGTCGTCATCGTCGTCATCATCATCGCTATTGACGTAGTTGTAGCTTTCCCATTTGATGAATTTCACGATTTCCGGCTTCAGACCGAGCATAATGGTCTTCATGTCATTACCGATATTGACGCGGACGTCCAACGTCAAACCGATCGGCAGTTCCGTGGGGCTGCCCGTCGGGACCAACGTCGTGCGAGTACCCTGTTCGCCCATGTCGATGCTGGCCGTATCGTATTCTTCAAAGTAATAGAGTTTGTCACCCTTGCGGATACGCGCCGTGCGATTGTTCATGACGGTCACGCGGGGGACACTGAGGCTGACGGCGGAGGATTTCGTTTCGATCATGCGGATGACCGTCTCGAAAATACGGTTGCCTAGTACGCCGCTCAAGATGATGTTGCCTTCGCCGGACTCCGTATCGACTTCACCGAATTTGGACAGTGAACTGATGGCCTTCACGGCTTCCGGTCCGAAGCGGTTCGAGAACGGCGGGACAGCCAGCGACGTGCCACTAGACGTCAGTTGCTGATTCATCTCCACGCCGACATCCCGCAGATCGTCTTCGTTGATCGTGATGAAGCGGGCTTCGATCGCCACCTGTAGCGGCGGCTTGTCAAATTCTTTGATGAGCTCTTCCACGAAGCGGAGGTTTTCACGCGTGTCACGAATCACCAAGATATTGCGGTCACGGAAGATGCGGAAGCTCGCGCCTTCGGGGCTGTCCGACAGGAAGGATGTCATGACATCCTCCAATTCCGTATCCTGCATGGCGGCCACGTTTCCACCGCCGCCACGGGCGCCAGGAGCGCCGCCGCCGCCCTGCGGGACTTCCGGAACAAAGCCCTGCGGCAGACGGATGATACGCGTCTCCAGCTTCGGCCCACCGCCTGTCTCGCCTTCCGTCACCCAAACCATGTTCTCACCGACATAGAAGGCGATTCCCATGTTGCGGGCGATATACGCGAACAGTTCCTTGATTGGAACATCTTTGAATTTAACGGTCAACGACTTGTCCGACTGCAACGCGTCATCCGCGATGACGTTCAGACCGTTGGCGTTCAATTCTTCCACCAACTGCGCGACATCCGCGCTCTCCAAGCTCAGGCTGATTTTCTTGTTGATCAAATCTTCCTGTGAGCCTTTCGGCAATTCGATGGGACTTAAATTTGAATCAATCAGAACGGTCGTGCCATAGGTTGTCGGCAGGGCGAGCTCTTTGTCCGCTTCTTTCATCATCTGCGTACGCGTGTATTCGCCATTGATGGTATCCGCGTTGCCGCGGCGAAGAATCTCCACCGTCCGTTCCATTGAGGCGACTTCCACCTTGCAGAAGTCAAAGCGTTTCAACGGCTCCAGCTTGCTCAGAGCCTCTTCATATTGCTTCTTGTCGACCAGCCCTTGGATTTCGTCCAGACGACGGCGTACGGCCGCCTCCAGTTCACGCTGTTCGTCCCGTTTGATGGCGGCCAACGCCTCCTGTTCCGAATCGAACGTCTCCAGTTTCGTGATGTCCCCGTCCTGCGTCGTGCGGCACGACGTCATCAGGAGGATGCAACTCAGAATCAATGCGCTTGAAAAGATTATTCTCATGTCTAAAAACCTTTATTAAAAAAGATTGTGTTTTTTCATCCGCAAAAACATATCAAAGACGACAATTTAACGTTTCTTTTCGGCGGTTTATTGGTTTTCTTGAATCCGACGGGCCTTTCCCGCAAAAAAAAAATCGCATTTCCGACTGTTTTTTCATCTGAACGAATGGAAACGAATCGTCTCTTTCCCGTCTCCCAGAGGTCCAATGGCATCGACATGACGCGTTTTGACACAAGACATGAAATACGAACAAAAAAACATAAGACGACTAGATAAAAAAGAATAAATCGACTATCTGGCTGAACTCAAAAATCACTCGTCGCATTGTTATGGACAAAGCTGAATTGAAACGACAAAAATCTCCCTCTGCAGGTGAATGACGGTGCCATTGCGTCACTGTTTCAATTGAAAACTGTCAACTGTCAATTGTTAATTATTAATTATTTACGTCATCCGTGAACGTATGGACTTCAAAGACGGAGACCTCTGTCCCTTCCGCCATCAACGCCACCTCTGTCTGACCGCAGCGTTTGCACAACGCAGCCATGAACGCCTGCGGCGTCTGAACCGTTTTCCATACGACAGGAACGAAACCAGCGGATTTGCCGCCGGCCCGCAAGATAACGCCGTGGACTCCGGGCTTCAGCTGGCCATACAGTTCTGGAAGCGACTGGTAGGACAGTTTCGTCGCGGGCGTGATGACGCCAATCTCCAGACGTCCCTTCACGACATCCTCCACCGTGATCGGATGCTTTTCGTCCGCCGTCAGTTTCGTCGCATTAACGGTCAGAACAACTGGAAGAGCTTGATTTCCTGCCATTTGTGAAACAGCCCCAAGCGTCTTGCCGTCACGATGCAACGCTATCGAGCAACCGTAGTTGCCCAGTAGCGTGCGGGAATACTGCGGCATTTCCGGCGGATCCGTCTTGGCCAGACGGCACAGCATGACTTTTCGGACGAAATCTAACAGGACAAGCTCCTCCTCACGGTTCAAAAAAGAGCCTAAATAACTTCCGGACACTTGTTTACGTCGAAAAGACAGTTCTTTCAGTATGGCCTCGTCGCTCCATTCGGACTGTCTGACCAATTCCATGAGCGCACTGCTGTCAACCGTCTCCAAAAACGCAAGAGATTCAATCCGACGGCGTTCCGGCGGCGGGGCGGATTTGGCCGGACGGCGTGGCGCAGGGCGCGGATTGTATTGCAAATCAAAGACATTCAGCGCATAACCATCCGCCATGAGGCACATCATATCACAGACATTCGGAAGGGCGGCGGATGCATTTCCGCCGTCGCGCCGCGCATGGACCTGCTGCCGCCAATCCGGATGCGACTCCGCAAATCCATGTGGAAGGACGCCTACCAAGGCCGTCGCCGGTTCAGACAGAAGCCGTGCCAGACGAGATGCAAGTATCTGTCCATCAACATCCAACGCCGCAAACAATGGCACGATTTCCACATCGCCGAAACGAACCGCCAGCAACGACGCCATCAATGTCAGTTGCTCACGCTGCCGTTCATTCAATTCGCCGCGAAAGAATATCGCTCCCCCTTGCAATAGCTTGTCAATTCCCGTCTTGTGGAATTTCACCGTTCCGACGGGACACTCCCATGATTCGCCATTCGGAATCGCGGCACGACCTTTCGGAACCGCATCATCCGCCCAAACGACATAGACGGTTCGCACATTGTTCTGCAACCGTCCAATTGAGAGCCCCCAGTCTTCCATCGCGCCTTGTCCGTTGCCGCAGGCGACCAATGCGCCTTTCAAATCACGGCCGGGCTCCCGCTGCGCAACTGCCCCAAGGCATTCCTCCAACTTGCCGAGAAGCGTCTCTTCACCGCCAATGGGCGGTTTGTAAGGTTCTGGTCGCAACGCGACATCATCCGCGCATCCGCAAAGGAAAAGTATCGCCATCATCATGGCGCCCAATATCTTACAAGCCTTTCTTTCCATTTAGCGTATCCTCTTTTGCTTTCAGAAACTCGCCGCCACATAACTTCCGCTGGGCAGATTCGTCTGGCCGCTCCGTATCACCATTTCGCCGGCCTCCATGACGCCGCGACCGCGCAGTTCCTGTCCAAGAAGGTTGGTCAACACCAACGGCGTGTAGCCAGGCGTATGGCATGACATGAACAAAAACAACGGATCGTCCGACAAGACGCCAATGCACATGTCCAACAAATCCAGCAGGTTGTTGTCGATTTTGAACAGCTCTTGATTTGTACCGCGACCGAAGCTCGGCGGATCCAGCAGGATGCCGTCGTATTTCCGCCCGCGCCGCTTTTCACGCAAGAGGAATTTCTGCACGTCATCGACGATCCAGCGGATGGGAGCCTCTTCCAGATGATTCAGTTCCATGTTCCGATGGGCCCAATCCACCATTTTTTTGGAGGCATCCAGATGGCAGACTTCGCAACCATGCTTCGCCAACGCCATCGTCGCACCGCCCGTATAAGCGAACAAATTCAGCACGGAAGGGCGGCGGCCTGAATCCACGACGCGTTTGATCATCCAATTCCAGCCCAATTCATGTTCGGGAAAGACGCCCACATGGCCGAAATCCGTCGGCGAAATTTTGAAACAGACCTCCCCTACTTCGCATGTCCAACTTTCCGGCAGTCGCCGTGCGAACGTCCAATGATTGCCTTCTTCACGCGTGAAGAAGCCGTCCGCCTTCCGCCATGCATCCACCGGAAGCGACGGACGCCACACGGCCTGCGAACACGGGCGGTCCAACACATAGTCGCCGAACCGCTCCAATTTCCGCCCCGCGCCGCTGTCCAGTAGCTCGTATTTCATCTGATTCACAAAAACATCTTCTCTAGATTTTCTAGATTTTCTTTTATCCCCTTGAATCCCTTTTTATCCCTTCTCTTTTATATACCTTATATAATAAGATTCTATTTCATCGCGCCGAATTTGCATGTCTGCACACAGAGGCCGCAGCCGATGCAAAGGCTTGAATTGACGGATGGCGCCGCCTTCGCGTCGCTCAACTCAATCGCGGGACAGCCAAGTTTCAGACAGGCCTTGCATTTCTTGCAGGCCGCCGTATCGACAGACGGCTTCGGGCCGAGCTGGCGGCGTTCCTTCAAGATGCACGGCGCGCGGGAGATGATCAACGTCATCTCATCGGCGGCCAATGATTCCTTCAAGACATCGTCAACCTGCTTCAAATCATATGGATTCACAACGCGAATCCGCTTGACGCCGCATGCTTCGGCGATCTTCTCGATCGATGCCTCGGCCGTCGGCTTGCCCATCAGCGTACGTCCCGTTCCAGGATGGTCTTGATGGCCCGTCATGGCCGTCGTTCTATTGTCAACGACAATCAGAATCGCCTTGCCTTGATTATAGACCATGTTAAGCAGGCCTGTCATGCCGGAATGGAAGAACGTCGAATCGCCGACGATGCCGACGACGGGCCGTTTCTCGCCAGCCTGCACCATGCCATGCGCCACCGTGAAACCGCCCCCCATGCACAAAATCGTATCCGTACGGGACAACGGCGGGAAGACGCCAAGACTGTAGCAGCCGATATCGCCCGTCACAATCACGTCGTATTTGGTCAGACCGAAGAAAATGCCGCGATGCGGGCAACCCGCGCACAGCATCGGCGGACGCCCCGGCAGATCGTTCGCATCCGCAACAGGCTTAGCGACAGGAGCTTCCGCGCCTTCAAGACGTGCCTTCACGCCTTGAATGACAATCGGCGTCAGTTCGCCGCAACGCGGCGTGACGTTTTTGCCGTCGCATGCGATGCCGAGCGATTTCACATGCTCTTCCAGAATCGGATCGCCTTCTTCAATCACGGCGATGCGATCCATGCGGGATGCGAAATCACGAATCAGTTCATCTGGAAACGGCCATGCCCAGCCAAGCTTCAGAACGGAGGCTTCAGGAAACGCGTCCAAGCAGTGCAACGCCGCGACGCTGGAAGAAATGATACCGAGCTTTGTTCCACGCTTAGACTCTTGGTTCAAAGCACTTCCACATGCTTCAGCCGCCTGCGCGACCATCCGTTCCTCCACGTCACGACGGAGCTTGCGGCCCCAAATCGGCAACGGGCAGAACTGCGACGGATTGTGCTCAAAAGCGGAATCCCTGCTCGCCTGCCGTTCGCCGACTTCGCACAGGAAGCGCGAATGGCTCACGCAGGTCGTCGTCCGGATGATAACTGGGCAACGGTACTTTTCGGAAATATCGAACGCCTTCATCATGTATTCACGGCATTCGACGGCGCTGCCGGGCTCCAGAACGGGCAGTTTCGCCAACCGTGCATAGTGCCGCGTATCCTGCTCCGTCTGGGAGGAATTCATGCCGGGGTCGTCCGCGACGACGATCACCATGCCACCGACGACGCCGATGTACGAAAGCGTCATCATCGGATCCGCCGCCACATTCAGCCCGACCAATTTCATGGTCACCATGCTTCGTGCACCGCCGATCGCCGCGCCAGCCGCCGCTTCCATCGCCACTTTTTCATTTGGCGACCATTCGCAATACGGCCCGTCGTATTTCACGAGATTCTCCAGAATCTCCGTTGACGGAGTGCCCGGATATCCGAAAGCGGCGCGAACGCCAGCCTCCCACGCGCCTCGCGCCAACGCCTCATTGCCTGACAACAGCTTTTTCATATATCTGATTCGTAATTAGTTGCAATTCTTTAGAATATAGCTTTAAGCTTTAGGCTTTAAGCACCGCGAATCGGCTCACAGTTTCGGAACATCGACGCCGTCTTTCTGATAGAAGACGCGTTTCGCCTTGCCTTCCGTCTGCGGCAGAGTGCCAGGAGCGAAGATGTCGCCGTCGGGCGAGAAACCAAGCGTCTCTTTCAACTGCTTCTCGACCATGTATCCCGTCACGCCCTTTTCGGCTTCGACTTCGACGCGGAGGTTCTTCACGCCGTTCACTTCGTTGATGATCATGCGGTAGTTCGGCAGGACGCCTTTGATCTTCAAAAGAGCCTGTTCCACCTGCGCGGGGAAGAAGTTGACGCCTTTGATGATCAGCATGTCGTCAATACGTCCTTTGATAGTATCCAGACGAACATGCGTACGGCCGCATTCGCAGCAATCCTTCGAGACGACGCGCGTCAAATCGCCTGTGCGGAAACGGATGACCGGAATCGCTTCACGCGTCAGCGCCGTCACGACCAATTCGCCGATTTCGCCATCGGGAACATGCTTAAGCGTCACGGGATCAATGATTTCAACAATATAGTGGTCTTCCCAGACGTGGATGCCGTTGTGGTACTGGCAGTCCTGTCCAAGCGTGCCGATACCGCCCGTTTCTGTCATGCCGTAGATATCATACGGATCGACGCCGAGACCTTCGCGCAGACGCGTCTTCATTTCAGGCGTGAACGATTCTGCACCGCAGATCGCGACGCGCAGATTCGGCAGTTCAATACCCATCTTCTCGCGAACTTCCATAATACGCGTCGCATAGGAAACAACGCACACGAAGCCGTTCGTCTTCATATCATGGGCCAGACGGACCTGACGTTCCGTATTGCCGGGGCCCGTCGGAACGATGAACAAACCAGCCGCCCGCGCGCCATGATAACAGCCGAAACCGCCGTTGAACAAACCGAATCCAGGCGTGATCTGGATCGTGTCCGTCTTCTTCATGCCGGCCATCACATAGCAGCGGGCCATGCATTCCGCCCACTGGTCCAAATCATGCTGCGTGTAAAGCATGACGACAGGCGTGCCGCTCGTGCCGCTGGACATGTGCATCTCAACGATTTTGCTACGATCAACACAGCACATTCCGTCCGGATACTGCGTGCGGAAATCCTTTTTGCTCATGAGCGGCAGTTTTTCCAGATCTTCCAGCCCTTTGAACGTCGCGGCATCCACGCCCGCCTCTTTATAGCGATCGGCAAAATACGCATTGTGCGCCTGCGTGTGGCGGACGATGTTGCGAAGGCGTTCATCCTGAACGGCTTCTAGCTGGCTTCTGGTCAACGTTTCATCGACATGATTGTAAAAAGAACTTTCACGAACTGACATTTCAAGCCTCCTGTCCGGCCTTCAAGGCCGCCATATTATTTTCAACTAAACCTGTTTTGACACTGCGTTCAACCGCGGCCTGCCAACTGCTTTCCGGCAGGCCGAGCCAGCCGGACAACGCGCCGACCATCACCGTGTTCGCCAGACGCAAGTCGCCTAGCTTCAACGCGATGGCGCAGCAATCGATGTATTTCAGCGTCTTGAACGAACGCACAAGCCGTTCGTCCAAATCCGCCGGATACGTCGCGCGTCCCGTCGAAACCGTCACGGGGATCAGCCGCTGTGCGGAAACCGCCGCCTTTCCGTCCGCTTTCAGCCAATGCGCGCAACGCAACCCTTCCACAGGCTCCAAAGCGCACAGGACATCCGCCTCGCCTTCACGGAACAAAGGCGAATGGAAGCCGTCTCCGAAACGGACCTGCGCCGTCACGGAACCGCCACGTTGCGCCATTCCGTGCAATTCGTTCGTCGTCACATCATAGCCCGACAATTCCGCCGCGGCGGCGATGATTTTCGCGGCAAACAGGATCCCCTGCCCGCCGACTCCGCATAGCATTACATTTTTCAGCATTTTGAATCCATGGGTTGAACAAACACGAAAAAACCGTTTAACATACATGAAACACAACAAATTGCAATCCATCAGCATCGTTCTTTTCATCCTTTTTAAGAAATACAAATCATCACCGTTCGCATTTTGTTTTGTTGGCTTTTTCCGTCTTTGGCTGTATTGTGTAATATCGTTTCCTTTGAACAAGACCATGCAAGCCGCCCGACATGCCTTCCAAAGCGAAAATCATCAAAAGAGCCATCACCGACGCCATCATGAACATGATGACGCCGCCGCTCGTCTCCGTTGTCGGCTCGCTTTCGGATTCATCGGCGGACAAATTGTCAAATGCGATCGCGAAAGTCATCCGACTTCTCAACATCAACGCCTACAAGAATATCCGTGCTAATCTCGCCGTCGCATTTCCGGAAAAGACAGACGATGAACGGCATGAACTGGCCTTCCGCAACGCCGTCCACACCGTCCGTTTCGGTATTGATTTTCTCCGCGTGCTCAAGCATCCGGAAATGGTCAAGACCTGCACAATTCCACCAAATGATTCCATGCGAAAAATCGTTGATGAAAGCGCCATCATCCTCTGCCTGCCACACTTAGGCAACTGGGAGATTTTCGGGCAGGCCATCCCCTGCTTCGGCTTCAAGGCGGCCGCCGTCGCGGAGATGTTCCGCAACAAAAAACTCAATACGCTCATCGAAAATGCACGGCAGCACAACGGACTCGTCATCATCCCGCGCACGGGCGCAGGCCGGAAAGTCATCGGTGCCCTCCGTTCAGGCTATTCCGTCGGTTTTCTGGCCGATCAGAATCTCAGCCCTGCGGACGGCGGTGTCTTTCTGGATTTCTTCGGCCTTCCCGCGCCGTCGAGCACACTTCCCGCCCTGCTCGCCCAACGCCTGCATCTGCCCGTCGTCGTCGGCGCGTCCGTTCGAAATTCGGAAGGCAAATTTGAATTTCATTTCATCCAGCTTCCGAAAAAAGCGGATGAATATCCAGACAGCGAATCGCTTGCGCAGGCCCTTCTCAAGGCCAACGAATCGCTTATTCGCCAATATCCGGAACAATATCTTTGGACATACCACCGTTGGCGCTACATTCCGTGCAACGCCAATGACGATTTCGTGAAACGTTTTCCGTTTTACGCTGTCAAACGACCTTACCCATGCCCTGAGCCGCTCATGGCACAGGGCGCATACAATAGCACACCCCAAAATAAAGGATGACTATGGATTCCATTTTCCTAAGAGACATAACGGTCTCATGCATTCTCGGATGCGATCCAGAAGAACGCACAAGACGCCGCCTCGTCAAAATATCTGTTGAACTGTTTCTCGATCTCGACGAAGCCGCCAAAAGCGACGATTTGAACAAAACCGTCGATTACGGCACATTGGTCAGGCGAATCATTGAATTTGCGGAAGGCACAAGCTTCCATCTCATCGAAGCCCTCGCGGGGGCCGTCGCCACTTTCTGCCTGGAAGATCCGAAAGTGCGCCGTGTTGACCTTCAGGTCGTGAAGCCGCTGCCCTGTTCGGGCCTCAACGCCGCCGCCATCCGCATTTCGCGCGAAAGAAAATAAGCTGGCGATTGAAAACTCAAAATCAGACATTACAATAATTATATTGTATATGAAAACCGCCGATTTCCGGCGGATCATGCAACCCTAAACAACAAAGGTCAGAACATGAGCAGAAAAATCAAAGTCGGTATCATCGGTGCCGGTACGATCGGTTCGGTTCACGCGGACGCCTACAAGAAAGTCGCCAACGCGGAACTCGTCGCCCTGTGCGACATCCTGCCGGACAAGCTTGCTGAAAAGGCCAAGCGCCATGGCGTTCCCGTCACCTACACGGATTACAAGGAACTTCTGAAGAATCCGGAAATTGAAGCCGTCTCCATCTGCGTGCCCAACAACATGCACGCCCCCATCGCCATCGACGCCCTGAACGCCGGCAAGAACGTCATGCTAGAAAAGCCGATGTGCCTCAACGCCGATCTCGCCCGCCAAGTCATCGCCGCCCGTGACGCCAATAAGAAAGTCCTCCAGATCGGAATGGTCCGCCGTCAATCGACGGAAGCCGACATCATCAAGAAGCTGATCGAAGACGGCCGCCTCGGCGACGTCTATCAGATCCGCGTCAAACTCATCCGCCGCCGCGGCATCCCCGGCCTCGGCGGATGGTTCACCACCAAGGCCCTCTCCGGCGGCGGCGGCATCATCGACATCTCCGTCCACGCCCTCGACCTCTCCATGTACGTGACCGGCCTCTGGAACCCCACAGCCGTCTCCGCGAAGACCTACTCCAAGTTCGGCTCCCCCATCAAAGACTATCACTACGTCTCCATGTGGGCAGGCCCACCCAAAATGGACGGCACGTTCGACGTTGACGACTATGCCGCCGGTCTCATCCGCTTCGGCGACAAGGCCACCCTCTCCTTCGAAGTCGCATGGGCCTGCAACGCCAGAGATGAAAACTGCATCGAGATACTCGGCGACAAAGGCGGCGTGAAACTCGAAGGCTCCAACGTCGTCCTCCTCACCGAATACGACAACCGTCCCGCCGACATCAAGCTCGACTACAATGCGCAGCGCGACGGCTTCGCCGACGAACTGACCAAGTTCATCGCCGCCGTCAACGGCGAAGGCGAAGTTCCCGCCACACCTGAACAGGGCCTCATCATGATGCGCGTTCTCGACGCCATCTACAAGTCCTCCGACCTCAACAAGGAAGTGGAAATCTAATCGATTTCCGTTGAAAAAAGCAGGCGTCCGAAGAAGTTTTCTTCGGGCGCCTTTTAGTTTTGAACGTTTTTTCTGGAAGTTCTGGATTTTCTGGAAGTTCTGGAATTACTTATAAATCCCAAACATCCAGTATCTCCAGAATATCCAGTATCTCCAGAATATCCAGTATCTCCAGAATATCCAGTATCTCCAGAATATCCAGTATCTCCAGAATATCCAGTTTAATCAGCCAATCAGGCTCTTTCCAACTGCAGCGTCAGCGTCGTGCGGTCGCAGACTTCCGCAGGGCCAAAGTACTGGATCGGGCCGGGATAGACGAAATCGACTTCTTCCGCCCACTTGTCGCGGTTGGCGGCGAACGTCTTGAACGGTTTGGCATCCAGTTCGACAAGAGCCTTCTTGATGACGGGAACGTCTTTGCCGTGGCGGTGCTCCATGTTCATCATCATGGTCAGCGGAATGCCGCCCGCTTCCCACTTGTCGGCGGACTTGGAGATGTTGCGGACGGACGACATATAGCCCGTCAGACCAGCGCCGATCAACGCGGAGGCATTGTAGCCCAACGCATAGCAGTAGTCGGCGTCGAAATTCGACGGAGCCGCGCAACGGCCTTCATAGCCGAAGAAGTGAGCCTGCGTGGAGAACTTCACGTTGTTGCCCGTGGCGCCGTTGTAGGCCTTGATGTTCGCTTCGACCATCGCGATAAGCAGTTTTTCCGTCTCGATCTTGGACACCTGGACGTTGCCGTGCGGATCGCGGTCGCCGAGCAGCTGCGCTTTCACGAACGTCGGCAGCGGCTTGAAGACGGCGAGATTGTCGCCCTTCAGATGCGCTTCGACGAATTTGATCTTCGCGTCCATATCCGGCAGCGCGTTGAACTGATCGCCCAGTTCCGTGCCTTCCGCCATGGAGTCGTTCAGTTCGGCGATCAGCGGATTCAGTTCGGGCACGAATTCAATCAAGCCTTCCGGAATCAGCACGACACCGAAATTCATCTTCTTGGAGGCGCGTTTGATGACGAGATTCGTCAGATCCCAAACGATCTGGTTGAGGGAGATGTTTTTCTGCTGGACTTCTTCGGAGATGATGCACGCGTTCGGATGCGTCTGCAGAGCGCATTCCAACGCGATATGGGACGCGGAGCGGCCCATCAGTTTGATGAAGTGCCAATATTTGCGGGCGGAGTTGGCGTCACGCATGATGTTGCCGATCAGTTCGGAATAGACCTTCGTGGCGGTGTCGAAACCGAAGGAGACTTCAATCCATTCGTTCTTCAGATCGCCGTCGATGGTCTTCGGGCAGCCGATGACCTGGATGCCGGTCTTCTTGTCGATCATGTACTGCGCCAGAACGCAGGCGTTCGTGTTGGAGTCGTCGCCGCCGATGATGACGATGGCGTTGATGCCCAGAGCTTTGCAGTTGACGATGACTTTGTCGAACTGTTCGGGCTTCTCAAGCTTCGTGCGGCCGGAGCAGATCATGTCAAAACCGCCCGTGTTGCGGTATGCGTCGATGATGGCGTCATCCAAAAGCATGTATTTGTTGTCAATGAGGCCGGACGGACCGCCGAGGAAGCCATACAGCTTGGACTGCGCGTTCAACGCCTTCAAACCATCATAAAGACCTGCGATGACGTTATGTCCGCCAGGAGCCTGGCCGCCGGACAGAATGACGGCGACGTTCAATGCCTTCACCTTGCGCTTCGCGCCTTTCTCGAACTTGACGGCGGGCAGGCCGTAGGTGTCGGGGAAGAGTTTCTTGATGGCCGCCTGGTCGGCGACGGATTTCGTGGCTTTGCCGAAAACTGGTTTCGCAAATGGTCCGGATGCGCTCAGAACGGCCGGAAGTTTGGGCTGATAGGTGGCACGCGCCGCCTGCAAGGGGGAAATCTGACTCATGATGCGTTCCTTTTGGTTGATAATACCTGTGTTTAAATCATGAAACGAAATAAGACACACGTATTATTAATATATACTTAAAGGTATGGATAGTCAAGCCATCCACGCACTCTAAAACCATCTGTCGCTTTAGTCTCTGATGTCCCTTTCGTCTCTTTTAAGCCAAGTCGTCCTCAGGCTAAATAATTCCCGCCTTGATCGCATTCTGCAACGCGCGCGCCCTGTGGGACATGCTGTTCTTTACGGCGGCGGGCAGTTCGCCGAACGTCTTGTCGTAGCCTTCCGGAATGAAGGCGGGATCGTAGCCGAAGCCGCCTTCACCGTGCGGCTCCGTCGCCATCGTCCCGCGGACTTCGCCTTCCGCCGTTTTTTCTGTTCCGTCAGGCGAAACCAACGCGAGAACGGTCACAAACCGCGCACTGCGGTCCGCCGCGCCTTTCATCTTCTCCAAAACCGCCTTCAGATTCGCGGCGAAATCATGCTCCGCCACATAGCGTGCGGAATGAACGCCCGGCTCGCCATTCAATGCCTTTACTTCCAAGCCTGTGTCATCCGCCAGAACCGTGCAATTCCACGCCTTTGCGCAAACACGAGCCTTCTTCAAGGCGTTCTCCTTGAACGTCAAGCCATCCTCTTCGACGTCCGGCAGACCGCCGAAATCGTCCGACGACAAAACTTCATAGCCCAACGGCTCCAAAATCGCCCGTACTTCCTCCAACTTGTGACGGTTCCCCGTCGCCAAGGCAATCTTTTTTGACATTTTTAACTGCTCCGTTTAGTTGAAAAACACACTCCGATTGTTTCATTAATATAATGGTCAATTTCATTCTTTGGACAAAAACAACAGAGGTTTTCCATGCCCGACATCATCGGAATCGACATAGGCGGCACAAAATGCACGCTCGCCAAGGCTGACATGAACGGTCAAATCCTGTCAGAACCAATCCAATTCGCCACCACGAACGTCCATGCGACACTGGCGGAAATCTACGCCATCGTCGATTCGCTCAAGCCTGCCGACAGCCCTGTCTTCGGCATCGCCTGCGGCGGACCGCTCGACTCCGCAAACGGCATCGTTCTCTCCCCGCCGAATCTGCCCGGATGGGATCATATCGAAATCGTCAACGAACTCACAAAGCGTTTTGGAGGAACTGGTTATCTAATGAATGACGCGAACGCCTGCGCTCTCGCCGAATGGCAGTTCGGAGCCGGAAAAGGCTCACGCCACATGGTCTATCTGACGCATGGAACGGGCATGGGTGGCGGCCTCATTCTCAATGGACAGCTCTATGAAGGTGCCAGCGGCGACGCAGGCGAAGTCGGCCACATCCGTCTCGCGCCCAAAGGCCCTGTCGGTTATGGCAAGGCAGGATCTTTTGAAGGTTTCTGCAGCGGTGGCGGAATCGCCCAACTGGCCGTCAATCGACTGCCGGGCATCCCGCATCCCACGGCTAAAGACGTCGCCATGGCCGCCGCCAACGGCATGACGCAAGCCATCAATGTGTTGAAAGAGAGCGGTCGTTATCTTGGGCAGGCGTTGGCCATCATCATCGACTGCTTCAATCCAGAAGTCATCGTGCTCGGCAGTATCTATACACGTTCTGGCCAATGGCTGGAAGCCTCCATGCGCGAAGAGCTTCAGAAAGAAGCCCTTCCGTCGGCTCTTGCCGCCTGCCGAATCGTTCCCGCCGGCCTTGGCGAAAGCCTCGGCATCATGAGCGCCATCGCCGTAGCAACCTACCATCAAGCAAGATAACTGGGAGCTCTGGAAGCTCTGGAAGCTCTGGAGAATCCAGCAAGTTCAGACTATCCAGAATATCCAGAATATCCAGAATATCCAGAATATCCAGAATATCATGCCATTTTCACGACTAGAATTACTGATTGGTAAAGAAGACATAGCCAAGCTCCGCGATGCACGAGTCCTGTTGCTCGGCGTCGGCGGTGTCGGCTCATGGGTTGCGGAAACGCTTGCCAGAACAGCCATTGGACATATCACACTCGTCGATTGCGATACCGTGAAACCGTCCAACATCAACCGACAAGTCCACGCCTTGCACAGCACAATCGGACGGCTGAAGACAGACGTCATGACGGAACGCATCCGCGACATCAATCCAGACGCGGAGGTCACGCCGCTCAACATCCATCTGACGCCTGAAAACCTGCCCGAACTATTGGACAAAAATTGGTCATGCGTCATCGACGCGATTGACGAACGGAAGCCGAAATTCGCCGCCATCCTTCATTGCATCCGCCATGGCATTCCAATTCTTTCCAGCATGGGTTCCGCCAACAAGATCAATCCATCCACTGTCGAAATAACCGATATTTCAGAAACTTACGGTTGTCCGTTGGCGAAACTCATGCGCAAGGCATTGCACAAGGAAGGCATCCAGAAAGGCCTGAAAGTCTGCTTCTCACCGGAACTGCCATCGGTCTTGCAGAATGGCGGCTACCATGCGGACGAAGCCGAAAATCCAGGCGAACGCAAACCGTTGGGCACCATATCCTACCTGCCCGCCCTCTTCGGCCTCCGCCTCGCGGCGGAAGCCATCGCCATGATCAGGGAGGGTCACGCTCCCGCGTGACCGCTATGGTAAATAGATTTCGCACCACACGGCGGTCGCTTCGCCGCCATCAAGGCGGACAGAGAGGACATTGTCGCCATCATGCAGTTCGCGCATCGGAATCTGGCGGATGACCGTCGCCGCCACATGCGGCGG